>JAJCZF010000020.1 GCA_029262535.1 Deltaproteobacteria bacterium | reverse complement strand
GACGACGTAAGTATTAAACCAGATCCGCCCAGCGGCCTTTGGCCGGGGCGGTTAAACGCAATACATGAAAGGGAGAAATGATGACGCTTATACCCATGGTAGTCGAGCAGACCGGAAGGGGCGAGAGGGCCTACGACATATACTCAAGGCTCCTTAAGGACAGGATTATCTTTTTAGGTACAGGCGTCGACGATAATGTTGCCAACCTCATTATTGCTCAGTTGCTCTTTCTTGAGTCCGAGGATCCGGAGAAGGATATTTACCTCTATATTAACTCCCCCGGCGGTGTAGTGAGCGCCGGGCTTGCGATATACGACACCATGCAGTATGTAAAGCCAGCCGTATCGACTATATGCGTGGGTCAGGCTGCGAGCATGGGGGCGCTACTCCTCGCCGGGGGCGAGGCGGGCAAGAGATACGCCCTCCCGAATTCCAGAATACTTATCCACCAGCCGCTCGGCGGAGCGCAGGGCCAGGCGACCGATATTGATATCCAGGCAAAAGAGATCATAAGGCTCCGCGAAGAGCTCAACAAGATACTCGCCAAACACAGCGGCCAGCCGATGGATAAGCTTTATAAGGATACCGAACGCGACTTTTTTATGAGTAGCGCCGAAGCCAAGGAATATGGTATATTGGATAAAGTTATTGAGAAGAGAACTCCGGGCGGACTCTAGGGTCGGCCCGTCGAGGCTTGCACAAGGCTTTTCATTACCAGTTCCGAAATAAGCCTTAAAGCAAGCGTCACCCCTGCCGATAAAGAATTATAGGGGCGGCGAATAAAGATACTAAGAGATTCATGACTAAGTTTAACGGAGGCGATTATAATGGCCGGCAAAGGTAAAGGTAGCGGTTATCTGACCTGCTCTTTCTGCAGCAAGGGTCAAGACGAGGTACGTAAACTCGTCGCTGGTCCCATGGTCTATATTTGTGACGAGTGCATAGAGCTTTGTAACGATATAATAGCCGAGGAGTACGAAAAAGAGGAAGTTAAGAAGCAGAGCTACAATGTGCCGAGGCCCATGGAAATAAAGAAGGTCCTCGACGAGCACGTAATAGGGCAGGAGCGCGCCAAAAGGGTCTTGTCCGTAGCCGTTTATAATCACTACAAGAGGATTGAAAGTAAGGTTACGCTTGATAACGTCGAATTGCAGAAGAGCAATATTTTGCTCCTCGGGCCTACGGGCTCCGGTAAAACCCTCCTTGCCCAGACGCTTGCAAAGATCTTAAACGTCCCGTTCGCGCTTGCCGACGCCACCACACTGACGGAGGCGGGCTACGTGGGCGAGGATGTGGAGAATATCATACTGAGCCTTCTGCAGAACGCCGAGTACGACGTTGAAAAGTGCCAGAAAGGTATCGTCTATATAGACGAGATCGATAAGATTTCCAGAAAGACGGACAGCCCGTCTATTACGCGCGACGTCTCGGGAGAAGGCGTTCAGCAGGCCCTATTGAAGATCATAGAGGGAACCACTGCTAATGTTCCTCCTAAGGGCGGCCGCAAGCACCCGCAGCAGGAGTTTCTGCAGGTGGACACGACTAACATCCTCTTCATATGCGGCGGTGCCTTCAGCGGCCTTGACGACATCGTAGCCCAGAGGCTCGGTAAAAAGACCGTGGGCTTCAGCGCCGACGTAAAGAAGAGAAATATAGGCCAACAAAAACATCTGCTCCATAAAGCGGAGCCTCAGGACCTTCTTAAATACGGTCTCATCCCCGAGTTCGTTGGAAGGCTGCCTGTGGAGGCGACCCTTGACGAACTGGACGAGGAGAGCCTTATCAGCATACTGACAAAACCGAGAAACGCTCTCGTTAAGCAGTACCAAAAGCTCTTTGATTTTGAAAACGTCAAGCTCAAATTCACCGACGGCGCCCTTGCGGCCATCGCCAAGAAGGCGATGCATAGAAAGACCGGGGCAAGGGGCCTGAGGGCGATCCTTGAGAACTCGATGTTGGAGACGATGTTTGAATTGCCTTCACAGACAAACATTAAGGAGTGTATAGTTAACGAGGACGTTATTAAAGACAAAGGGCAGCCCATAATCGTCTACGAAAACGAGGCTGAGACGGCCTGAGCCTCTCCCTGATACCGTACGCGGTGGCGGCGCCCCTTGTCCTTGCTCCAGGCGGACTCTGCGCGCACACCCGTTCCTTGCGCACTATACCCCAAAAATAACAGGTGACGATTCCATGAAAAATCCTAATACAAGTATAGTACCGCTCATACCACTTAGAGATATCATCATCTTTCCGCATATGGTGGTGCCGTTATTCGTCGGAAGAGAGAAGTCTATTAAGGCCCTTGAGTTCGCGATGAATAACGACAAGAGCCTCCTCCTTGCGGCCCAGAAGAAGGCAAAGATCGACGACCCGTCGCCGGAGGACATCTATCCCATGGGCGCACTCGGCACGATCCTTCAGCTCCTGAGGCTCCCGGACGGGACCGTCAAGGTCCTCGTAGAGGGTAAGCGCAGGGCCAGGATCAAGGAGTTCGTAAACGTGGAGGACTCGTTTATGGTGATGGTGGATGAGGT
>JAJCZF010000019.1 GCA_029262535.1 Deltaproteobacteria bacterium | reverse complement strand
CGAGAAGGATTATACCGAGACAAGGACAAGCGACTTCGAGGAGATGAAGCGCCTCATGAGCTCTGGCGAGGATATTGCCATACTCCCTGCCCTTGCCCTTATGCGTGGAGAGGTCTATGAGGTGCGCATAAAGGCGCAGTTGGATACGGTGAAATTACCATTCCTCCTGAGGCACATGCTCTTCTTCGTCAAGTTCTGGGACTTTGAGACCGACTGGTACAGCGCCAGGTTCACCCGTAACTAAGAAGACTCGCTTTGGCGGCGCCGGAGAAGGACGGTTTTAATTTTGGGTAAACCCATTAACGCGTACTATAGTGGTAATAGAACCACATTTACTGCGCTTAGCGAATTAAACCACACTTGTGTGACTTAATTGGCGCTTTGATCTTTCCGAAGTACCTCAAAGGGTTTTTGTTTCCATATATTTTCCATTTTCCCCCGAAGGGGCCAGATGACAGATACATCGGTGAGATTAGAGGCGGAACACAAGAGGCGCCGCAGGGATTTTTATATTATACTGGCGGTCATCCCGCTCATAATACTCTTGACCTATCTGGAGTCGCACACCTCCATCATAAGCGTTGACGTCCCTGTAGCAACAAACCTCCTGGTATTAAGCCTCATAAACGTTAATATCATCCTTCTGGTTCTCCTGATCTTCCTGGTACTTAGAAATGCCGTCAAACTCTTCTTCGAGAGCCGCAGTAATGTAATGGGCTCAAGGCTTAGAACAAAACTCATAGTCTCATTCGTCGTTCTCACCATTATTCCGACCTTTGTTCTCTTCTTTATTGTTGTAGGATTTATCAATAAGAGCATAGACGCGTGGTTCGACATTAAGATCGAAGACGCCCTCGAAGAGAGCCTGGAACTGGCTAGAAACTACTACAAGGTAACCTCCGATAAGACTATGAGCATCGCGCACAGTCTCTCTAATAAGATAAATAAGGAGGGCTACCTGGCTCCTGGAGAGATGGCCTCACTTATAGCGCTTATCGAAGGCGTAAGGGAAGATAACGACATATCGACAATCGATATCTATCTGCCTCCGGGTGAGCGCGTAGCAACATCTATTTCAGGGAAAGTCAACCGTAATATGGTCCCTTACGCCTCGGACGAGGTCTTGAGCCAAGCCCTCCTCGGCGAAGCCGTCACCATCATAGACACCATAAGCTCGGGCGACGTCGTAAGGGGGCTCTCGCCTGTGCTCATTGAGGGAAGCCCGGCCGCGGCCGGGGCCGTTGTTGTGAGCTACTACGTGCCTCGAAGCCTTATGGCCAAGATGAATGATATACAGGAGACCTTTCAGAAATACCAGGAGCTAAAGCTTCTTAAAAACCCGGTAAAGGCCACCTATATTACGATACTTCTGATAGTTACTCTCCTTATAGTATTCTTTTCCATATGGCTTGGCCGTTATATCGCCCGTCAGATAACGGTCCCCATAAAGGATCTTGCCGAAGGCACCCATGAGGTCGCAAGCGGCAACCTGGACTATAAGATCACTACGAAGAGCAGCGATGAGATCGGGGTCCTTGTAAGGAGTTTTAACAGGATGACCGAGGACCTTAAGGCCGGTAAGCAGGAGATCGAGAAGGCGAACCTTGAGCTCAGGGGCACCAATACCGAGCTGGAGCAAAGGCGCCGCTATATAGAGATCGTCCTCGGTAACGTTCCGGCCGGCGTCCTCTCTATTGATATGGACGGTAGTATCGTCTCCATAAACCGGGTCGCGGCAGAGATGCTCGGGGCCGAGGAGCAAGGCGCTCTCGGTAAGGGTTTTAGTGAAATTATTAGCGATGAGGGCTCGGCCTTACTTAGCGAGATGATCGCAGATGTTCGTAGTAAAGGCGCCGAGGCGATGGAGAAGCAGGTAAAGATCAAGACCGGTGGGAGCCTTATGACCGTGCTCGTTAACTATAACGCCCTGGTGGACGAGGATGGCAATTATATCGGCCTGGTGGCCGTCATGGACGACCTTACGAATCTCATAAAGACGCAGCGCATGTTTGCCTGGAAAGAGGTTGCCAGGAGGATTGCCCACGAGATAAAGAACCCGCTAACCCCGATCCAGCTCTCGGCCCAGAGGCTTAGAAAAAAGTATATGGACGTGATACCCTCTGAAGAGGAGGGCGTATTCGACGACTGCACCAAGACTATCATCCGTCAGGTCGATGAGTTAAAAAGGCTTGTTAACGAGTTCTCAAGTTTTGCGAGGATGCCTATGGCCTCCCCGAGCCCGAATGATCTAAACGAGATAGTCGAAGAGACGGTCGCCCTCTACCGGGTTGGAGAGAAGAAGATAACCATTGACGCGCGTACGGATAAGCGCCTTCCTATACTTGGCGTTGACCGCGACCAGATAAAGAGGGTCATCATAAACCTCATGGATAACGCCATAGCGGCGGTCGGAGACGACGGAAGCGTGCTCGTTGAGACCCGCTTTGAAGAGGAGAAGGGGCTCGCCGTTATTAGCGTCATAGATAACGGTACCGGCATATCCCCGGACGATAAGCAGCGCCTCTTCGAGCCGTATTTTTCCACCAAGAAGTCCGGAACCGGTCTGGGGCTTGCCATTGTCAGCAATATCATCGCCGACCATAACGGCTACATAAAGGTAAAGGACAACCTCCCCAGGGGGACAAAGTTTATAATCGAACTTCCGGTAAAGGTAGTGCCCATATGAAGACAATATTTGTTATAGACGATGAGAAGGATATCAGAGACTCCCTTGAGGGGGTCTTTACCGATGAGGGGTACAGGGTCAGTACCGCCGAGAATGCGGAAGAGGCACTCAAGGTGCTTTCAGAGATTTCACCAGATGTCATCTTATTGGATATCTGGATGCCGGGAATGGACGGTATTGTACTCTTGAAGGAGATAAAGGCCGAATACGAAGATATCCCGGTAATAATGATATCCGGCCACGCAACGATAGATACGGCTGTAAAGACCACCAAGCTTGGGGCTTACGACTTTATTGAGAAGCCCATTTCGCTTGAGAATGTGGTGCTTACGGTATCGCATGCGCTGGAGCAGAGAAGGCTCGTCGAGGAGAACACCGCCTTAAAGGAGAGCGTTCAACGAGACTATACCATAATAGGCGATACGAAGGTCATGAAGAGCCTTAAAGAGGATATCGAGGTGGCGGCCCCGAGCGAGTCATGGGT
>JAJCZF010000018.1 GCA_029262535.1 Deltaproteobacteria bacterium | reverse complement strand
ATTAACACTCAACCACCTAAAATCCTCATAATAATTCCAGCCTTTCAGGAGGAGGAGTCCATAGCGGGCGTGATCGCTTCCTTGAGGCGCGACGCCCCTCCCTGGCTCGATATTCTGGTCGTAAACGACGGTTCCAGCGACGACACCGGGCGCATCGCTCGTTCGCTCGGCGTAAAGGTCCTGAACCTGCCCTATAATCTCGGTATAGGCGGGGCCGTGCAGACCGGTTATAAGTACGCCAAGAAGTTCAACTATGATGTCGCCGTGCAATTTGACGGCGACGGCCAGCATCCTGCCAACCAGATACTCGATCTCGTAAGCCCGGTGATAAACGGCAAGGCCGACATTGTGGTAGGTTCGAGGTTCCTCGGAGTAGGCGACTACAGGCCGTCGAGGTCTCGCGGGGCCGGTATCGCGATATTCTCACGACTTGTATCTTCTATAATCGGCGAGAAGGTCACCGATACGACCTCAGGTTTTCGGGCCTCGTGTAAGGAGGTGATAGCCTACTTTTGCCGTAACTACCCGGAAGACTATCCGGAGGTGGAAGCCCTTGTCTTGCTTCATAAAAAGGGTTTCCGTATAAGTGAGATTCCTGTTACTATGGTCGAAAGGACCGGCGGTAGGTCATCTATCACTCCTGTGCGCTCCGCCTACTATATGGTAAAGGTCCTCTTTGCGATCTTTGTCGATTTCTTGAGGAGACCGGAAAAATGAGGTCGGAAGGTAAGGCCGAAAAGATAAGATTAGGAAGATAAGTCCGCCGTATGGCGGTCTGAGATGGAATTAAAATGGATATGATTCAGATACTGGCCATAGCCGCGAGCCTTTTGCTCTTCGGTTTTGTTGTGGATTTCGTAAGGAGGAATCTTCTCAAGGAGAAGTACTCGGTCCTCTGGCTCGCCCTCTCTATCGTCGTTATAATCCTCTCTCTCTGGCGCGGCCTGCTCGACTGGCTTGCGGCCTTTCTCGGTGTGGCATATCCTCCCTCGTTGCTCTTTCTTGTGGCCCTTATATTTGTCATCCTGATATGTCTTCACTTTTCGGTTGTTATCTCTATTCTCTACGACAAGTACAAGATACTCAATCAGGAGGTCACGCTACTTAAGTCCGAGCTCGAAGAGCTTAAGGCGGAGCGAGACGGTAGGGACAAGCCCGGAGGCAAGGGATAGCCGTTATGGAGAGCAGAGACGATAAAAGCTCCCTCTTATTTAATGTCGGAGCGGTCTTGCTCCTGGCCGTTTCGGTCCTTATAGTATATTCAAATACATTCGACGCTTCATTTCATTTCGATGACATTCGTCAGATCGTTGATAATCCGCGTATAAGAAAATTTCGCTACCTTACCGATATACTCTTTCAGGAGCAACGGGGGGTGACCTTCCATACCTTTGCCATTAACTACGCCATAGGCGGTCTGAATGTGACCGGATATCATGTCGTTAATGTCGCCATACATATTATAAATTCCGTACTGCTCTATTTTGTGCTCTTCATGACGATGACGAGCGCCGGGCTTTTTAAGGGACAAGCTGGCAGGATAAAGGCAGTCGCCTTATTCAGCGCCCTTCTCTTTGCCGTGCATCCGGTGCAGACGCAGGCGGTGACATATATCGTTCAGAGGATGGAGAGTCTGTCGGCCTTATTTTTTCTTACAGGCCTCTTCTTTTTTATAATTGGCGCAGGCGCAGACAAGGGGTTTAAGAGTTTCCTTCTTTACGCCGCCGTTATTCTCTCTTATATACTCGGCTTCTACTCTAAAGAGATCGTCATTACGCTTCCCGCCATTATCTTGCTCTACGATTTTTACTTTATCGCCCGCTTTGATATAGCTCTTTTAAAGGGGCGCCTGCTTCTTTACATTATACTGGGCGCGCTTTTGATATATTTCGCGGTCTCGACCGTGGTCCCTTTAGGCGGTTTTTCCGATATGGATAGCGGCGAGGAGGAGGCCGTTGAGGTGGTTGCGCCTCCGGCCTCGGCAAAAGCGCCGGCGGTTTCATCAAGAGCGACTACGCCTCCATCAAAAGCGCCCGCGCGTGCAAAGCCGTTGGTTGAAAAACCGATACGTTATGAGACCGCCGGTTTCGCTGTAAAGGAGCTCGGACCGAAAGAGTATCTATATACACAGTTCAATGCCATTACGTATTATATCGCGCTTCTGGCGGTCCCGGTTAACCAGAATCTGGACTATGACTTTCCTGTTTCTAAGTCTTTTTTGAGCGCGCCGGCTGCAAAGGGCAAGCTTAACTATCCACAGCCGCCGCCGGTTCTCTCTTTTATTATTTTACTGGCGATAATTGCGCTGGCCTTCTACCTGGCCTTTCGCGCGCGCGCTCAGTCTAAAGACAGGTCGCGCCTTGTATCGTTTGCAATATTTTGGTTCTTCATAGTGCTCTCTCCAACGTCGAGTTTTATACCGATTATCGATGTTATCTTCGAGCACAGGCTCTACCTGGCGAGCGCCGGTTTCTTTATCGTACTGGTCCTATTGATAGACTGGATCGTCAGTACCCTCTCCGGCGGCGAAAAGGACTCGATAGAGGGGTCATAAGATGCTGATCCGCCTATCTTTTATCTCAAGATTAAAAAGGTATTGACCGAAGGTTATCTTATTTAGTAAGCTATAAGGATACTATGAACGGAATTCCTTAGCATTGGACATTAGAGAGAAGAGAGTGGAGTATGTCTGAGATAAACGGCAGGACCGTCTTAATAGCGGAAGACCACGCCAAAACCAGGAAATGTCTTGAAGAGAGCCTTGTCTCTCTCGGATATGACGTAGTGGCGGCGGCAAAAAATGGCGAAGACGCGGTTAAACTCGCTGAAGAGCACAGACCGTCTCTGGTTATCATGGATGTCAAGATGCCAAAGAAGGACGGCATAGAGGCAGCCGGAGAGATTAGCGCGCTCTATACCGTGCCGATAATCCTTGTCACCGGGGTCACGGACGAAGAGGTCGCGAACAAGGCCGTCGAGGCCGGGGTATTCGCATACCTGGTAAAGCCGGTCACCAAGAAGCAGCTTGAGCCGGCAATCAGGATAGCCAGCGCGCGCTTTGAACAATTCGAGGGGCTTCGCGGCGAGGTCAGTGACCTTAAAGAAGCCATTGAGGTCAGGAAGGTCATAGAAAAGGCCAAGGGCATCGTCATGAAGAGATGTAACCTCTCAGAAGAAGAGGCCTTTAAGCTATTGCAGTCCCATTCGCAAAAAGAGAACAAGAAGATGATCGAAATAGCGGAGTCGGTTATCAGCGCCAGCAAACTCATGTAATCTGAAAATTGATCTTTTTCCCGATTTCTGCGTTGGGATAAAAAATATAAAGCTTCAACGTACATGCGTACGCCTCGCTTTCTATTTTTCATCCCGCCTTGAACTCGGAAAAAATCTCTAATTTTCACTCCACCTTGCTCCTTTAAAGACCTTAAAGACTTAACGTACTCGCTTCGCGGAAAGATTAAAGGCAAAGACTTAAGAGCTAAAGATTTAACGTACTCGCTTCGCGCAGAGATAAGTACAAAGACAGGTACTAAGGCAAAAGAACTATATTAGAAACGCGGGGCAGGAACTTTCGGTATCTCGAAATTTTCACCGCGAAAATTGGCTCCGCACACTGTGCGGCGCGACATAAAACACACGAACGTGTGCGCTAGGGGAGCCTCTTCGGGGGCTGAGAGTTTCATTTTTGAATGACCCTTTGGACCTGATCCGGGTAATACCGGCGTGGGTAAGCGGCTTTAATCGGATTCTGAGAAAAGATTTCACCGGACCCGACCGGGCAATAAAGCCGCCGTTTATTAAACGGGCGGCTTTTTTTATTGCCAAGTCGCAATATCGTCATCTTCCATATTAAATGAGAGCGCTTTGCTTAAAGACAGAATAGAAAACTTAGAGTCCATTTTAGCCGCGACGAGCGAGCCTTCAAAGGCTGAGTTAGATCTTATACTCTCAAAGGCCGCGACCTTGAAGGGTCTCTCGCTTGAAGAGACGGCGACGCTTCTGAAGACTACCGACCCGGACTTACGCGCGTCCATACGATCTGCGGCCAATGATCTGAAGAAGCAGGTCTTCGGCGACCGCGTGGTTCTCTTTGCGCCTCTTTATCTTACTAACTATTGTGTAAACGGCTGCCTCTACTGCGGCTTTCGCGCGAGCGAGCCGGGTGAGGATGGGG
>JAJCZF010000017.1 GCA_029262535.1 Deltaproteobacteria bacterium | reverse complement strand
CCTTACCAAAGACGAGCTTGGCTCCCTGGCCGGGGTCTTTAACGAGATGGCGGCCAATATCGAAGATATATATGCAACGCTTGAAAATAAGGTCAGTGACAGGACCGAAGAGCTAGGGCTAGCCAATACCGAGCTTCTCGGCAAAAAGCAGGAACTGGAGACGGCCAACCTTGAGCTGATGAGCGCCAATAAGATGAAGAGCCAGTTCCTTGCCAATGTCTCTCACGAGTTCAGGACGCCGCTCAATTCGATCATCGGTTTTTCAGATCTTATGAAGGAAGGCTCTTGCGGCAAGCTGACCGAGAAGCAGTCGCAATATCTCGAATATATCAGGACCAGCGGCGTGCACCTCCTGAACCTTATCAATAATATCCTCGATCTATCTCGCATAGCCGCGGGTAATGTCTCGCTCGAACCCGAAGATTTTACGGTCGTTGACGTGCTCGGAGAGGTCTTGGGCACTGTGCGCCCTGAGGCCCTGGAGCGCGACATAACTATTGAGAGCAAGCGCGTGCCCGCCTCTCCCGTCATCCGGGCCGACCGCTCCAAGTTTAAGCAGATCCTTATAAATCTCGTGACCAACGCGATCAAGTTCAATCACGACTCCGGTCATGTCTGGATCGACTGGGATATTAAAGAAGAGCCAAAGGGCATGGTTATGGAGCGTTACCTCGTCCTTTCGGTAAGGGATACGGGTATCGGTATTAAAGAAGAGGATTTCGAACGGCTCTTTAAAGAGTTCGAGCAGATCGATACCTCGCAGGGCAGGGAGTATGAGGGATCGGGGCTCGGCCTTGCGCTGGCGTCCAGGCTCGTTGATCTGCACGGCGGCTCCATATGGGTTGAAAGCGCGCCGGGCGAGGGCGCGACCTTCTTTATAAAACTGCCGCAGGGGACCGAGCGTGTGGAGATGCCGGAGCAGAGCCGCCTACGCCACCTTTCGAGGAGCGAGGGCGATAACCGTACAGTGATCGTCGCCTGTGAGAGCCCGGACCTGAACCAGCTGCTCTCTATCTACCTTTCGGGCGGCGGCTACGAGCCCGTAACGGCAACTGACGGGGTAGAGCTAATGACCAAGGCGCGCGACACTGTGCCCTTTGCCATCATCATGGGCATCACTCTGCCGAATATGGACGGCTGGGAGGTCTTAAAAGAACTTGCGGCCGCGCCGAAACTATCGGCCATCCCGGTACTAATCCTCTCGTCCATAGACGACAAAGATACCCCCATGACGCTTGGCGCCTACGCCTGCCTGGAAAAACCGATAAGCAAAGACGGCCTGATCGATATGCTTTCGCGTATAGGGGGGAAGGGCGGTTCTTTTAAAGGGGACGGGACCCTTTAATATTAAGATAAAACAATGAGTTATAGGTGACGTAATGCCACGAGTGGCGCGTGCAGTGATAGAGGGGCTCCCATATCATGTAACCCAGCGGGGAAACCGGCGGGAGGATGTTTTTTTTGAGGACTCCGACCGTTCAAATTACCTGCGTCTGCTTGGAGAGTATGCGGATAAACATGGACTTAAGGTATGGGCCTATTGCTTGATGACGAACCATGTACACCTGATAGTGGTTCCTGAGAAGAAAGATTCACTTGAGAAGGCGCTCAGGCCGTTGCACATGCGTTACGCTCAATATATTAACGCTACCAACGGCTGGGCCGGTCACCTATGGCAGGGTAGATTTTTTTCGAGTGCAATGGATGAAGTCTATCTCCGAACTGCGGTGCGTTATGTTGAAAACAACCCGGTGAGAGCCGGTATAGTTGATTGTGCCGAGGATTATCGTTGGTCGAGCGCTCCATCCCATTGCGACAAGAGCCGTGATAACGTATTGAGCGCGGGTTTACCATTCGAAGATGATGTAAAAGATTGGTCAAAGTGGCTTGGGCAAACCGATGGCTCTAAAGAAATAGATCGCTTAAGGAGGAATACCGTAAAGGGGTTGCCCTGTGGAAGCGAAGATTTCATAAGTCGCCTTGAGGGCTTACTAGAGCGCCCCTTGCGCTACCGCCCTCCGGGACGGCCTGCTAAAGGGAATAAATAAGGCTGAGGTCTTTGATGTTGAGGAACTATTTGGATTTAAAGGATAAAAAAGGGTCCCGTCCCCTTTTATCCAGCAGCCTTGGATGAAAACTGTACGGTAAGGAGATTAAAGGAGACGGCCCCCTTTAATTTTCAACAATATTCCCCTGCAAAATTTGACAGCTATTTAGCGAAAGAGGTATGGTTCTTTATTGGGTATGTAATGCGTGAATGGATTAAAGCAGTAGAGTTTTGCAGGTAAATTATTGCGACCGCCTGCAAATCGCGTTAGGTCAACCGGGCGGATAGATGAGACTTTCGGAATTTTCATATAGCAGGGAGAATAACCTGCCATTCCTGCGTCTGCTTGGGGCAGTCTGCGTCTTATATGCCCATAGTTATGTCCTCTCTATCGGGCGCGGCGGCGAGGACCCTTTGAGCGCGCTCTTGACAGAGTATCTTCACCACCCGACCGGGCTTGGCGGCATCGGCGTCTCTATATTCTTTGTTGTGAGCGGCTTTCTTATTACCAAGAGTTACTTAAACCGCAGCAGCTTGCTTGCCTATCTTGAGGCGAGGGTGCTTAGGATCTATCCGGCCCTGATATTTGTGGTGCTCGTATCTGTCCTTGTCGCGGCCCTTTTCTTTACCGAGTTGTCTTTCGGCGCTTTTCTTGGCGACTATAAGACGCTCTCGTATCTGGCGCAGAACGCCTCCATGTATGCATTCGACGTTCAATACGAGCTGCCCGGCGTCTTTGCAAGCAACCCCTTTCCGATGATGGTGAACGGCTCGTTATGGACCCTGCCGGTCGAACTTTATATGTATCTCATTATCGCGGTACTCGGCCTCGTTGGTCTCTTAAAGTCCCGTGTTCTCTTTAATATCTTTATAGTAATATGTATTATCTCGTACCTCATTAGCCCCGAATACTTTCTCCTGACCTTGCCGATCTTGCAGAGCGCGAAGCATTCATGGATGGCCCTCTATTTTGTCTTCGGGGCCTTTGCATTTCTTAATGCCGAGAGAGTGCCGCTAAACCTTAAGACACTCGTTATCCTCTCTCTGCTTCTTATTCCTTCGTATTATATATACGGCCCGCTCTATAAGGTTATCTTTACAGCGGCCTTTACTTATCTTGTTCTGCTCGTCGCATACCACCCGCGACTGAGGCTTCCAAAGACGGACAGGTTCGGTGATTACTCATACGGCCTCTACCTATTCGCCTTTCCCGCGCAACAGTCTCTTATATCGTTATATCCCGGCATAGGGCCGATCAGCGTGGCCTTTGCAGCCTTCTTCATCGCCCTTGCGATGGCGGTCATCTCCTGGCACCTGATTGAAAGACCGGCGATAAAGAAAAAAGGTTTTCTGGCAAAGACCTTTAAAGGCAAGAAGAAGGCGGGGGCAAAGGGATGAAATCCATAGCCTTAAATCCAGGAAGAAGAAAACTCTCTTTCGCCATTACTATATTCCTTATTCTTATATCGCTTCTGGCGGTCAGGCCGCTCTTTGCCTGTGAGCGGATCGTCGCCATAGGCGATAGCATTACCAGGGGTGATATCTTCTTTGCGGGGCCGGGAGGTAGAAATACTATCCAAGGCGGCTGGGCCGCCCGGTTGGGAGCCCGCCTGGACCAAGAGTTTCCCAAGCAGTATGAAGTCCTTAATATGGGCATAAACGGAGATAACGCGCTCGGCGTACTGAACCGTTTGGAAAGCGACCTTATATCAAAAAGGCCGGATATCATAATCATTGCGGTCGGCACGAACGACGTTTACGGCAGTTCGGCCTCGGCCCCGCCTTCGATAACCGTAGAGTCTTATGGCGCTGCCATGGCCCAGATCTTTGATAAGATAAAAGGAAAGATGCCGGATACTCCCGTCTTTGTTATGGGTTTGTCCATACCTCTAAAAAAATATCTCGATCAAACGCGCTTTAAATTCTCTTTTTCTTCATATACGCAAGAGATCTTTGATAGTCAATTTAACGCCTATAACGCCGTTTTAAAGGATCTGACAGAGAGCCGCGGTTATTATTATCTTGATATCGCCTCTATCTTTTCTACTATATCTAAAGAGAGCGGCAGGCCGGGCAGTGAAGAGTTCTACGCCGACGGGGTTCATCCAAACGACGCGGGTTATGAAGCCATCTCAAAGTATATCTATCGAGCCCTGCGTGCAGGTAGGTAAACCTGTTATCGAAAGGCCGTGACATTTTACACTTGATAACGTAAGCTTATGATAGCTAATAGTCGGTTATCGATAATATAAAAAGAGTGAGTGCCAAAAGAATGAGCGATAAGAAGGGCAGGGTCCTCGTCGTCGAGGATAACTTCATGAGCAAGGCACTCGTTCGCGAGGTGCTTGAACTGAACGGCTACGAGGTCGTCGAGGCCGACCGCGGCGTGGACGCGGTGCGTATCGCCGGTGAAGAGAAACCGGATGTCATACTCATGGATATTAACCTTCCGGGCATGGACGGCGTCACTGCCACGCGCCTCATAAAGAGTAGCGCCTCCGGCTCTACCGTGCCGATACTCGCGCTCACGGCTTCGGCCATGAAGGGCGAAGAAGAGAAGATCATCGCGCAGGGCTTTGACGGTTATATCGCCAAACCCATAGATATATCGACCCTGATTAAATCGATCGAAGAGGCGGTCGCCTCTTTTATTTCGCGGTAAAAGTCTTAAGTCGCCTGATATTTACTTTTCCGCGACCTACGTTAGGGGTTCTCGTTTTTTTGTAGTTTTTGTGGTCGCCTCTATTAACTCACCTTCCTGACAGTCCTTTTTCAATTACTTGATATTATATTGCAGCGTCACTCGCCGCCCCCCTCTCAGCACCTCTACCGCTACCGTCGGCGCGTTCTTTACGGTGGAGTAGAGCGCGGGCCAGCTGGAGGCCGAGCTTACGTCGTGTCCGTTAACCGAGAGCACGACGTCGCCGTTCTTGAGGCCGTTCTGTCCGAAGACGCCGCGTGGTCTTATCCTCTGTAACTTAAAGCCGTCATTCTTGCCGTCCTTGCTCTTAAACTGCGTGATGCGCGCGTCCTTCATCACGGAGGCCGGGTTTTTTACGATTTCGTTTATGGCCTCTCTGGTAAATTCCCACTCGGTCGCCTCTCTAACCGGCACGGTACGTTTGTTAGGGATAGGCGGCCTGCGTACACGAGAGGCGCGCGGTTTATGCTTCAGGCGTTGCCCTTTTTGCCTCGGTACCGGCTTGATACGGGCGGTAAAGTTCAGG
>JAJCZF010000016.1 GCA_029262535.1 Deltaproteobacteria bacterium | reverse complement strand
TCAGGTCCTGTATTCGCTGTTTATCTTCACGTAATCATGGCCAAGGTCGGTCGTCCAGAATACCGCCGAGCCTTTACCGCATTTAAGATTCACCTCAGCTACAATCTCGCGCTCCTGCATGGCCCAGGCGGCGTCCTTCTCCTTGCCTGTATCAATCCCGTTCCTGGCTACACATATGCCGTTCAGGATTATATCCACCTTCTCCTGGTCCAGGTGGATACCCGCCATGCCTATTGCCGCGAGTATCCTTCCCCAGTTGGGGTCCTCGCCGAAGAAAGCGGTCTTTACGAGCATGGACTCGGATATCGCCTTCGCGGCCTTTCTGGCCTCCTTGTCGCTCAGCGCGCCCTTAACCCTTACCTCCACGAACTTCGTGGCCCCCTCGCCGTCCTCTACTATCATTCGGGCCAGCTTAACGCAGAGCTCCGTAAGGAGCCTGGTAAAGGCTTTTATAGCCGTACCGCCGGAGGTCACCTCCATGCCTCCGGCCATGCCGTTGGCTAATACCAGCACAGTATCGTTGGTGGAGGTATCGTTATCGACGCAAATGCTATTAAAGGAGGCGTCCACCGCCGAGCGGAGAGCGCCTTTCAGTTCGGCCCTGCCGATATTCACGTCGGTTACGATAAAGGCAAGCATAGTGGCCATATCAGGCCTAATCATGCCCGCACCCTTTGCCAAACCCAGGAGAGTAACATCCAGCGCACCGACCTTGCCCTTAACCGAGTTGGCCTTCGGGAATGCGTCGGTCGTCATTATTGCCTCTGCCGCGTCGGCGAAGCCGTCCTTCGTAAGCGCTGTCTGGAGGCGCGGGAGCGCGAGCGTTATCTTATCCACTGGCAGAGGAACGCCTATTACGCCGGTGGATGCGGTAAGCATACCCCCCTTATCAAGGTCGAGGGCCTTCTCGGCGGCAATGGATACCGCCCAGTCGTCGGCTACGCCGGAGGCTCCGGTGCAGGCGTTAGCGTTGCCGCTATTTACGATAATTCCCCTGACCTTGCTCCGCTTGAGCCTTTTGATATCGTTAACGACAGGCGCGGCGCGTACTTTATTTCTCGTAAAGACCCCGGCTACGGTACAAGGGACCTCGCTTAGAATGAGCGCCAAATCCTTCTTTGCGCCCTTCTTTATCCCGGAGGATACTCCCGCAGCGATAAAACCCTTGCACTTTAGCTTGGTCTTCGAGAGTTTCTTTGACATTTCTATTCCGAAAGCATTGAATTATTACAGTAAAGTCGTTCGCCTTGCCTGAGCAGTAAAGACCTTATCGAAGGCGGACTCCATAAATGGCCAAAGAATAATGGCGGGTTACTTTCCGCAGCACTTTTTGTGTTTCTTACCGCTGCCGCAAGGGCACGGATCGTTCCTGCCTATTTTCTTCGCGGCATTTACAAGGGGTCTATGCTTTTCTTCGCCGCTCTCCGCGTCATCTCCCCTGTTTAGGCTCATCTTCTGTTCCACCGGCTTAGGCATCAGCGGCGGCGCAGCGGCCTTGGAAGTTTCGGTAGGCGCGGGCTGCGGAGCCTCTTCTACGCCTCCGTCATCCTGCGGGGATGGGGCGGCGGGGTGCCCTTCCGTTTGAGCTTCGGAGTGCGCGTGCTCATGGACCGGCTCCAGTTCGCGCTGCTCTATCTGGACCCTGAAGAGCCTTTCAACGACTTCGCTCTTAAAGCGTAATATCATATCCGAGAAGAGGTCGAAGCCCTCCTGCTTATATTCGTTAAGCGGGTTCTTTTGGCCGTAGCCGCGTAGCCCTATGCCGCTCTTCAGTTGGTCCATGCTCAAGAGATGGTCTTTCCAGAGGTTATCGATGGTGTGAAGCATCATCATCCTCTCGAACTCATGGAAGACTTCCTCGCCAATAGTAGCGACCTTTTCCTTAAAGACGACCGACGCCCTGTCGTTTATGATCTTTACCAGGTCTTCCATCTTCTTTACTGAACCGATATCGAGCTCGTCCAGGTTTATGCCGAGCATCTTGGCCGTCCCGTCGGAGATAGGATTAAGGTCCCACTCCTCGACGTGCTTAACCTCCCCGACGTGCAGCTCGACGAGCCCGGCTATAGCCTCTTCGGTAAATGAAGCGACCATCACGTCCAGTCCGTCCTCGGATAGTATCTGGCGGCGGTAACGGTAGACGACCTCCCTCTGCTGGTTCATTACGTCATCGTACTCAAGGAGGTGCTTACGAATGTCGAAATTCTTTCCCTCGACCTTCTTCTGGGCATTCTCTATCGCCTTGGAGACGAGGCCGTGCTCAATCGGCACGCCTTCTTCCATGCCGAGCTTGCCCATAATATTCGATATGCGTTCGCTGGCGAAGATCCTCATGAGGTCGTCTTCAAGGCTTATATAGAAGCGTGACTCGCCGGGGTCTCCCTGCCTTCCGGAACGTCCCCTGAGCTGGTTGTCTATTCTTCTTGAATCGTGGCGTTCGGTGCCGAGTATATAAAGGCCGCCTGCAGCGAGGACCTCTTCCCTCTCAGCGTCGCACTGCGCTTTGAAGGTCCCGAAGGCCGCCTTGTACTCGTCCGTGGTGTCGTCGTGCCCGGCTCTCTCCATGGCCAGATAGACAGGGTTTCCGCCCAGGACGATGTCGGTCCCACGCCCAGCCATATTCGTCGCTATGGTGACGGAGCCTTTTCGGCCGGCCTGAGCCACTATCCCTGCCTCGCTCTCGTGCTGTTTGGCGTTAAGGACCTGGTGTTTGATGCCGCGCTTCTTAAGCTGCGTTGAGAGCTTCTCGGAATTCTCAATCGAGATGGTGCCGACGAGCGTAGGGCGTCCCTTGGACTGCTGCTCGATTATGTCCTCAACGACTGCGTTGAACTTCTCATTCTCCGTCCTGTAGATGAGGT
>JAJCZF010000015.1 GCA_029262535.1 Deltaproteobacteria bacterium | reverse complement strand
TTTCAGGGTTATCTCGGTCCCCTTTGCGGCGGCAAGGATCAGGATGCCCATTATAGACTTTCCATTTACTTCCTGCCCGCCCTTATTGATAAAGATATCGGACTTGAACTTGGCCGATAGCTTAACGAGCGCAGAGGCGGCCCTGGCATGAAGCCCGAGCTTGTTTTGAACCGTGTATGTCCTTTCGATAAATGCTCCGCCAGACATATTTTAATCTCCTTAAATTATTATGCCGATAATAAAAACTATAACGATAATAAAAGCAAACGGCCTATTCACCCGCCTCTTTAAGAGGATCGTAAGAATATGCAACTATAACACAGGGTGAAAAATATAAAAAGTACAGGCTGGAAAAGAAGCCCTTTCCCATGTTCAATCAGGCCGCTAAACTACTCGGACTTACCTAACATATCACTTGCCGGGACGATACTATCGACCCCGTATTTCTTTAAATACCTGACCAGTTCCGAAGGCTTACGCTCTTTCCTGCCGGTCAGGAACTTTAATATGATCGGCAGGTTCACACCTGTAAGTATTTCAACATTGTCCTCAACCAGAAAGCTTAGAGCAATATTGGTAGGGGTGCCGCCGAACATATCGGTAAAGACTATCACGCCGTCCCCATCGTTAGAACTCTTAATGTCGAGTTCCAGCCTCTCCCTTATTTCATCGGTCGAATCCTGCGGATTTACCCCGATAAACTTTATTAAACCGGTATCCCCGGTTATACTCTCGGCGGCATCCACGAGACCGGCCGCGAACGAACCATGCGTTACTATAACTGCGCCTACCACTTATTCCCCCGTTCCACATTGGTGTGGTCCTGTCTTCACGCAGTAAGCTCCTGAAAATCCAACAATCTCTTACCCGCGCCTATTTATTTATTCAACTTCGCATTCTTGCCGAAGCAGGCTTCTTTCTATCTCTTCTCTATATCCCTGTGCCTTATGCGAAGAGTTCCGCTATCGCTATGAAGGCTCCCGATCAGGTATTCGGCTATGGCTACGGAACGGTGTTTACCCCCGGTGCACCCGATGCCTATCGTCAGATAGGACTTCCCCTCTTTCCAGAAAAGGGGAATGAGGTAAGAGAGAAAGCCCTCTACCCTCTCCAGAAACTCTCCGGTCTCTTCCCTTTCAAGCACAAAAGACTTTATCTCTTCACTCCTGCCGTCAAGGGCTCTTAAGCCCTCGACAAAGAAGGGGTTGGGCAAAAACCTGACATCAAAGAGCATGTCGCAATCGGCCGGAATGCCGTGACGGTAACCAAAGCTCACTATATTTACCGTCATCTTATCTTCGCGCTCCGGCACGGTGAAGCTCTCGCGAAGAAATTCTTTAAGCTCGTGTACGTTATAGTCCGAGGTGTCTATGACCTTATCCGAAAAGGCCTTTACCTCGCCAAGCTCCTCGCGTTCAAGGGCTATACCCTCAAGAGGGCTCTCGGTGCGAGCAAGCGGATGACGCCTCCGCGTCTCGCTAAATCTCTTTACCAGGGCGGCGTCCGAGGCCTCGAAATAGACAAGCTCCGAAGAGTACCCTGCATCCTTGATCGCCTTGAATGTCTTTGGAAAGTCCTTTAAAAAGGAACCTTCCCTGACATCTATCACCGCAGCTACACGCGTGATCTCTCCCGAGGAGACGGCAAGTTCCAACATGCTCGGCAGAAGTGATACCGGCAGGTTATCAACACAAAAAAATCCAATATAATCAAGCACCCTTACCGCCGTGCTCTTACCGGCCCCTGACGGCCCGGATAGTACTACGAGCCTTACCTTCTTCACTCTGCGTCTTCCGACCTTTCCCTGAGAATCTTATTAAGGTGATCATCAAAGCTCTTGGAAGAGTCGTAACCCATTATCTTAAGTATTCTAGTCCTGGCGGCGACCTCGACTATCGTCGCAACACTCCTGCCGGGGCTGACCGGAATGGTCAGGTACGGCAGGTTTACGCCGAGAATCTCCATATTGGTCTCTTCGTAACCGAGCCTTTCGTACTCCCTCTCGGGGTCCCAGTCGGTCAGCTCGACGACCATATCCATCTGTTTTCTATTCCTTATGGCAGTGATTCCGAAAATATCCTTGATATTTACAATGCCTATGCCTCGCACCTCCATATGGTAGCTGATAATATCCGAAGCCACGCCGAATAGAGAAGCTGGAAGCCTCTTTCTAACTATAACGGCATCGTCGGCAACAAGCCTGTAACCCCTGCTTATAAGGTCGAGGGCGCATTCGCTCTTACCAATGCCGCTCTTGCCCATAATTAGGATGCCTATACCCATAACGTCGACGAGCACGCCGTGAAGGGTGACCTCGGGGGCGAGATTCTCATCCAGAAAGCCTGTCAGCATCTCTATCAGGACAGACGAATCAAGCTCCGTGGTAAAGAGCGGCATAGACTTCCTCTCGGCAAGTTCTATGAGAAAATCCGGCGGCTCTACGCCTCGCGTAATGACAATTGCGGGGATCGGGGTACGCTCTATCATATTGAGCGACCTTAAAAGCTTGTTTGCGCTAAGGCTCTGCAAGTAGCCTATCTCGGCCGCGCCGAATATCTGAAGCCTGTCCGGGTGAAGCTCTTCGAGCAACGAGGTCAGGTGAAGGCCGGGTTTTTGAATACGCTGGTTGGTGAGGATCGTCGTTAGACCCTCAACCCCCGCAACGACCGCAAGGCGCATCTTTTCGGCGGGGCCTTTCTTCAAAAGCTCTTTTAAACGTAGGCCGGACATCTGCTTTTTCTCCTCTTAAGCCCCATGAAGAATGGCGCGGGTAGTAGCTGATAGCTAGCGATCCCTGTCAGCCTCGATAATGGCCTTGTATATATCTTCACTATCCGAAGCCTTCATGAGCCTCTTACGAAACGAGGCGTCCTTGAGAATACCGGAAATGCTGGAAAGGACCTTAAGGTGTGCTGCCGTAGAATCCTCCGGGGCGAAGATCATAAAGAAGAGGTGCACGGGCCTTTCGTCCGTGGCCTCAAAGTCAACGCCCCTTTTACTCCTGCCGAAGGTTACGAGTATATTACCGAGGCCGCTAACCTTTCCGTGCGGAATGGCGACGCCGTACCCGATGCCGGTGGAGCCGAGCTGCTCTCTTTCAAGAAGGACCTCAAGCAGCTCATCCCTGTTAAGTTCGTTTTCTTTTTCCACGAGACCTGCAACCATCTCTTCAAGCAGATCACGCTTTTCCCTTGCCTTAATGTCAGGCAAAATATAATCCTCTTTAAGTACCTCTTCAAGTCTCATAAAAATCCCGTCAAACCAATAGGGCCATACCCAAACGAACGCAGGCCCATGAAACGCCTTACGGACCGGGCCGGTCGGCGCTGATTTTCTTTACGAAGTTACGCGGACACCCCGCCCCTTAGCTGTTAGCCTCTATAAGACCGTAATTGCCGTCATCGCGCCTGTAGAGAACATTCACGTCATTGCTGTTAGAGTTCGTGAATACGAGAAAATCATCCTCTGCGATATCCATCTGCAAACGGGCCTCTTCAACAGACATGGGTTTTACAAAGTAGTTCGAGGTCTCGACCACCCTGGAAGAGCCGCCGGTATCGGAGACGGCCTCGATCTCTTCAATCGTCGCGGTCGGGGCGGTTTCGGTCTTATGGTGGTCCTTGATCTTTTCCTTATGCTTTCTGACCTGCTTTTCGAGCTTGTCCATGGCCGTATCGATGGCCGCGTACATATCAGAACTCTCTTCCTTGGCCTTGATCCTGACGCCGTTTGCCGCTACCGTTGCTTCGGCTATATGCCTGATCTTCTCGACCGAGAGGAACCAGTGAACCTCAATGGGGCTGGCGAGATATTTCGCAAGGCGCGCCGATTTATCACTGGCATAGTCCTTGAGCGGTTCGGTTGATTCCATGTGCTTAAACGTTACTGTTACTTGCATGTTGCCTCCTTGTGATCGTTCTATCATAATTTTGTTCTCTCAAAAAACTTCAGATCGCCAGACCGGGCGTCCTCCGGTTTAGCGCATAATCTCCTTTTAAAACAACAGATCTAAAAAAACTCTTCGCTGAGAGGAAGACTTCCGGCTCCCTTAATTTCCCGCGCGAAAACCGGCCCCGCACACTGTGCGGTTATTGTTAACTATCAACTCTACCCGTCTATCCCCTTGCGCGTACTACATCCTTTCAACATTCAGAAACTATCTCCGCGAAAGAAAACAGACGACCGTCTGTGCGGTTACAGATAACTCTTTCTCTTGTGTGACGAAAGCACTCCCATCGCCTCACGATACTTTGTTACCGTTCTCCTGCTTACGACAATGCCTTTATCCTTCAACTCGTCGACTATCTTCATATCGCTAAGAGGCCTCATCGCGTCCTCTACATCTATAAGCCCCCTTATCGTCTTCTTTATAAATTCCACCGAGATATCGATGCCGTCGTCGTTGCTCATCGATGTGGAAAAAAAGTACTTTAACCTCAGTATGCCGCGCGGTGTATCGGCATACTTATTAGACGTAACCCTGCTGACCGTGGACTCGTGAACCCCTATGTCGTCGGCCACATCCTTGAGCGTCAGGGGTTTTAGAAACTCGACACCCTTATCGAGAAATTCTCTTTGAAACTTCACAATGGACTCCACAACGCGAAAGATCGTCACCTTCCTCTGATGGACGCTCTTGATAAGCCACATCGCGCTATTAAAGCGTTCTTTTATATAATCTCTCGTGCTATCGTCGGCCCCTGCCGCGCGGCTCATCAGGTCTTTGTAATAGGGGCTTATCTTTAGCCTCGGCAGCCCGTTGTCGTTCTGCACGACGACATAACGCCCGTCCATCTTCTTAATATATACATCCGGAATAATAGCATGGGCCTCTTCGCCCCCGAAACCGGAACCCGGCATGGGGTTAAGATCCTTCACGATGGTGCGCGCCGTCTCTACTACATGGTCGAAGCTCACTCCGAGTTTTGTCGCTATCGCCCTATAGTTCTTATTGGCAAGCTCCGGAAGAAATCTTGAGAGAACCTCCTCGACCAGCTCATCCCGCACCGGAAGGTATCTTGCCTGAATAAGCAGGCACTCGCGGGTCGAACGGGCACCGACCCCAGCGGGTTCAAAAGACTGAATAACGCCGAGCACCTTCTCAACCGTAGAGCGTTCCGTCTCCGTACAGACAGATATCTCGTCAAGCGAGCGGCTCTCCTGTTCGTCAGGCTTGAGACTATTCTCATCAAGCACTCTAAGATAACCGTCGCCGTCTATATTGCCGATAATAAAACGACCGAGAGCTACCTCTTCGTCGCCAAGGCCAACCAGATTCAGCTGTCTTAAAAGGTGCTCTCCAAGCCCCTCGGGTCCCTGAGTAATATTATTTAATGTACTCTCTTCTGTCCAATCGCTAAAATTTATCCCGCCCCTGGGACCGTATTCATTGCTCTTATCAAGGAAGGCCTCCCAGTCGGGTTCGGCCTGCTGTGTCTGGTCTTCTTTTTTAGGTTCTACCTCCTGCGACGGTTCGACCGGCTCCGAGGCAGTCGAGCACTCAAGGATGGGGTTGGTCTCTATCTCTTCCTTAACCTCGTCGAGAAGCTCAAGCCTCGATAGTTGCAGCAGTTTTATGGCCTGCTGCAGCTGAGGCGTCATGGCAAGTGTCTGACTGAGCCTCTGTTCCTGTCTCAGTTCAAAGGCCATTAAGCTTCGCTCCCGCCGTGGGCCGTCTTGCCAGTGAGCATATTATATACTGAACCTATCACCAAGGTATACCTCTCTTACGCGAGTACTGTCAAGTATCTCTGCCGGAGTGCCGGCCTCAAGCACCGCGCCGCTATCTATTATATAAGCGTGGTCGCAGATACCGAGCGTGGCCTCGACATTATGGTCGGTCACCAGAACCCCTATGGACCTTGCACAGAGCTCCCTTACTATATCCTGAATATCTGCCACGGCCTTCGGGTCTATGCCGGAAAAAGGCTCGTCCAGAAGAAGAAAAGAGGGCTCGTTTACAAGCGCCCTTGCGATCTCGACACGCCTCCTTTCGCCCCCGGAAAGGGCGTAGGCCATGGACTTGGCGACATGCGTAATACCAAGATCCTCAAGCAGGCTGTCAACGACTTCGTTCTCTTCAGACCTGGAGATTCCCCTGTACTGGGCAATAGCTCTAATATTATCCTCTACGGTAAGTTTTCTGAAGACCGAGGGCTCCTGAGGCAGGTAACTTACGCCGCGTCTGGCCCTCTCGTACATAGGCATATCGGTAATATCCTCGCCCATAAGCAGGACACTGCCCGAATCGGCCCCTATAAGGCCGACCGTTATATAGAAGGTGGTAGTTTTACCGGCGCCGTTTGGGCCAAGCAGACCGACAACCTCGCCCTGGCCCACCGTTAGACTGACCCCGTTTAAGACCTTCCTGCCTTTGAAGGACTTACATAGACCCTCGACAGATATCCTTTTCAATAACCTTATCCTTTGGGCAATCTTTATTGGGCATTATAACGGCCCTAACCCTGCCGCCGCCCTTGCTCTCAACGAGCGCCGTGCCGTCTTTGACATTAAATGTTATCGACTCTCCGGTCACCTTATCCCCGCACTGGCTCACATTCGGAGAGCCGGTCAAGACCATGGTGCCGTCGATAAAATTATATGTCGCTTCCTGGGCGCGAGCGACCCGTGACTCCTGATAAACCCTTACATTTCCTAATGCTATTATATCACGTATTTCCTGCTTTTCATTATAGTATATAGTAAGTTCTTCGGTGCAGAGCGTAAAGTCCTCCTTAACGACTACATTACCTCTAAAGACGACCATATGCTTTGAATTATCGGCCTCCATTGTATCGGAGTCGACCGTAATAGGCCCTCTCTTCGTGCCGTCACCGATCATACCTGCGGACTCGGCGGATATTGCTACAGGCGGTGAGACCGCTATTGAACCGAATAGGAAGGCCAGACCCAAGAGCGCCGGATATATGGCTTTTATCTTAAAACTCAGCATGCCTGAACTCCGCCTTTACATCTTTAAGTATCTTTACCACACCGCTATCGACCTCCATGATCATACCCGTGCCATTAATGGTCATGGCGTTTGACCTGAGCGTTACGTTCTCTTTGGATCTTATCTGACCAACGCCGGTCATATACCATATGCTGGGCGTCGAGACCGTATATCCTTCGTGGCTCTTTACTATAACATCACCCGTTGCGTCGAGCCGCCCGCTCTTGCCGTCGTAATTTCCCTCTTCGCTCTTCAGGGTATAGGCCATGCCTGTTTCATTATAAAAACTGATTGAGACCGTATCGAGCCTTGCAAGTTCGATATTGTCGTCTTTCATATGTGTAGCACTCTCGGCGTCAAGCTCCCACTCAAGCCGCCCCTTGCGGGTTCCGGTATAGTGGACCTTGTCTAAACGCACACCGCCGGTCGGAACCTCTTCGGTCGATATCTCAGCGGGCGCAGGCACGGCAGGGCCCTGTCTCGACCGGTATGTCGAGTAGGAAGCAACCGCAAGCGCTATTACGGAGATAGCGATGAACGCGAGCAGAGGTTTTCTAAAGTTCCACTTCATAGACGAATTAAAGAACCACTCCCGAACGGCTTAAGTAGATGAGTTGACAAAGTTTTTACAAGAAAAGTATACCACTGGCAGAGAGGTCATGTAAAGGCCATTTTAAATCTTGGCCCAATGCTTGCATAGCCTTGCATAGCATAGGCAAGAAGCACTAGCGAAGAGGTAGGATCAACAGTAAGAATTTATATTCTACCTGTAATAGCGGGCCGTTACCTCGTCCCATTTTCCGGTATTCTTGAGGATTAGCTCACATACTTCCCGTGCCGCGCCGCGCCCGCCGGGTTTTTCGGTAATGTAGTCTACAACGCTCTTAAGCTCTTCGACCGCGTCCCTTACGGCAACGGAAAATCCAACCCGCGTAAGGACCGGAAGGTCGATAAGATCGTCACCCAAATATGCCAACTCGCCGACCGCAAGGCCCGTCACCTTAACTATCTCCTCAAGGGCGGCTAGTTTATCCTTGCAGCCCTGAAAGACCATCTTGATGCCGATATCTTCGGCCCTTTTCGTAACTACCGCAGAGCTTCTGGCCGTAACAAGCGCCACGTCAATGCCTGAACGCATGAGCAACTTTATGCCGTGTCCGTCACGCACGTCAAAGCACTTTGTCTCCACGCCTTCGCTATTATATATTATCCTGCCGTCGGTAAGCACCCCGTCTACGTCGAATATCATTAGCTTTATTCGTGCCAGTTTCTCTTTTAATAGATCTTCCATCTTCAAAACCTCCAAGGATCTATCTTATTTACACTTACCGTAAAGCTGCCGCTAAATAGGCTGCCCGCGCGCCCAACCTCGACCGGATATAAGAAAAGAAGAGAAGAACCCTGAAAGATCCTCTCAAAACCGGACTCGGACTGAGAGACCGTCTCTATTGGATAACGCCACATGGTTGCGCCCTTCGAGAGCCCTACCTTAATCTCTAAACCGGTATAACCGTCAATCAGTTTTATACCTTCTATACAGTTAATTACGCCAGTCGAAGCAAGACCGCGGGCCTCCTCCGCCTCCTCTGCACCTTCCAAATGGTGCCCGAAGTCGTAAGAGGTCGCAACCCCGTCAGAGGCCGGAAGGTAGAGATTTAATTCCATCGTTAAGAGCGCGCTCTCGGTCGCGCCGCCAGAAGAGGCTCCGCCGTCGACAGTAAAAGATACGGTAAATTCCGACGGACCGGTAATTTGATATTCCTTTTTAATATTAAGCGAGATACCGTCTACTACCGCCTTGCGAGTAAGTGATACCGAGGCGGAGCAGTTATCAATATGGCTCTCGTAAGGGCCGCTGAAACCGGCAAGCTCGGTAAAATCACCGGACTTAAAGAGCTCTATATCGGTATCCGCTCTCAAGAGGCGTTCCCTGAATGAGGCCCGCTTTTCACTATCATACTTTAAAAGCTCCGCAAGGCCGCTCTCTTTAAGGCCCATAGAACCGTGTATGGTCGCTATAAAGTCGCCGTCATCACCACTGCCTTCGGCCTCGTCTTTATTAAGGGCCCTGACCTCTTCCTCGGCCACGCGGTCATGATATGACTCATACCAGCGAGTTAGAGTATTAGATAGATTAACCAGCGCGGGTTTATAGTCCAGCTCAAAGAGCGTGCCGCCGGCTTCGGGTGAGATAAATAGATTCAGGTCGTCGGAGCGAACTATTATCTCTTCAAAGCCGTCCGCGTCGAAATCGCCGGACTCCGTAATAGCGCCTGGCCCGGAATTGTCTTCCAAAAGCTTTTCGGCCGCAAGTATATTTTCAAATACCGCCCCGCGCAGGTGCGGCAAGTATATGCCGCCGAATACGCCGTGCCACAGGGCGTCGTTACTCTGCGACATATATAGAAACCTGCGGGCCGCCTCGTATGGAGCGGACTTCATATCCGGCGCCGCAGCACAGAGCGCGCGGCTGGCCTTTATCATCCTCTTATGCATCCAGTTCGACTCAGGGTACTTACTTAGAAAACCGCGCCAGATGCCGCCCTGAAGAAACGGTTTTAGATCCTCATCCGCGCTCTCTTTCGCCCTCTCGAAAGCCTTGGCCGCCTCCGGCGGCAGGGTCCACTCACCCATCTCCATATATGAGGTAGGCTGTGGATATATACGGCCCGAAGCAGGATTGTTATCCAAAAACTCCGTAAAGGTCGTAAAGTCTACCTCTCCTTCCAGCCTTCCCATAAGTTTTAAAAAGCTTTCGAGCCAACCGCGCTCAAAGACCCACTCGTGGGTCTTTGGCCATACACCGAACTTCTCACCGTCGTCGGCATATACGACAAGCGAATTCTCACTTTCCTCTCCGACTTCATTAAAAAAGCTTCCTATATCTTCGGCGGGCCTGAAGGGGACGAGGTAACGCATAGACTCGGAGCCGCCGAATATATTTATAGAGTGCCCGGCGTCCTCGGTAATATAATAACCGCGCCGTATCTCCCGGTCGGAAAGTCCCGCGCGCTGCAGATGAAAATCATCGAGCACGACATAGTCCATACCGGCGCGTTTAAGAGTCTGAGGAAGCGCGGGTTCCCAGACACGCTCGGCGAGCCACATGCCGCGCGGCCTTACACCGAAGAGCTCTTCAATCCTATCGGACATCATTACTATCTGTCCGACCCGGTCCTCCTCGGGCAGGATCGGAAGTATCGGCTCGTAGTAACCGCCGCCAAGTATCTCAAGGCGGCCCGCCGACTGAAGGCCCTTAAGAATATCTATATATTCAGGGTGATTCTCTACGAACCAGTCGAGCAGAAAGCCGGTCGTATGATATGAAATCTTTAGAGAAGAGTGCTCGGCCACCGCCCTAAGGAAGGGCAGGTAGGACTTTACATAGGCATCTTCCATTACTATCTCGAAGTTGCCCACGGGCTGGTGGTTATGGATACAGAATATAAAATCCGTCATTTACGTTTGCTTCTCGCCTAGAGCAATTCTATTACGTGTTTTACCTCTACATCCACATTATTGGTATCTAAACTATCCTTTATTTGTATCATACATCCGGGACATGCGGTAGCAAGAATATCGGCCCCTGTGGCGCTAACGCGCTCGGCCTTTTCCCTGGCTATTGCGCTCGAAAGTTCGTAATTGGAATAACCGACGCCGCCGCCGAGACCGCAACAGCGGCACGGGTTCTTCATCTCCCTGAACTCGACTCCGCTGCGCTCGATTATCTCTCTGGGTTCGTCGCGTATGCCAAGCCCCCTTGCGAGGTGGCAGGGGTCGTGATAGGTAACGGAGCGTTTTTCGATACCGGCTTCGCTAGTTACCTGGCCGGATTCAATCTTTAATACATTTACCATAAGGTCGGTAATATCACGCACCTTTTCGGCAAAGCGATCTATACGCGCCTTTACTTCCGGCCCTTCGCCGGAAAGGGTATTGTAAAAGGTCTCCTTTATTCCATATGTGCAGGTAGCGCACGGGGTTGTTATATAGTCGCAGTTGAGGCCTTCAAAGGCCTCCAGGTTCTTCAGGGCGAGGCTCTTTGCGGTATTCATATCACCCATGGAGAGCGGCGGCATGCCGCAGCAGGCCTGCGCCTGCGGCACAACGATACGCGCGCCATGTTTGGCGAGTAGTTCGAGGGTCTTTAACCCCAGGTCGGGCATCAGGTAGTTAACGGCGCAACCGGCAAAGAACGCGACCACGGGTCCGTCCGCAATACCACCCGGCATCTCAGATGGCGGCTTTTTATAGGCCCGCGCCTCTTTTGTTTCCAGAAAGAATGTCGAAGCAAGTTTGGGCATCGAACGCTCCGGACCTCCCATCGGCATATAGGGCATCTTGAAGCGGTCGAGCACCGACTTGCCTTCTTTACTGCCAAGCAACTTCTGGAATTTAGAGGCGGCCTTTAGAGCAAGCGGCCCTAATTTCGGCGCGTCGAGTATGCCCTTCATAACGAGCGAGGCTCCAAGCGGCAAGCCCTCTTTATCGACCAGCTCGGCGCGGGCGGCGAGAATAATATCTGTGACCTTTATATCGTTTGGACAGGCGACCTCGCATACGCCGCAGAGGGTACAATCCTTTATATGTTTTTTAAAGACCGCCGTATCGACGGTATTACCCATGATATGCGCGCGTATTAGCGCAAGTCGGCCGCGAGCCGAGCCCCACTCGCGCCTGATCGCGCCTAGAGTCGGACACCCGCCCCTGCATGAACCGCAACGCACGCAGCGGTCCAGGTCGGGAATATATTCTTTAAGGTTTTTCATATCTAAACTAGTTGAATATTTTTCCGGGATTTAGTATCCCATTCGGATCGAATAGCTTCTTTATATTCTTCATGAGGGCTATTACCTCTTCGGTCAATTCCATACGTATATAGGGGACCTTTGCAGTGCCCACGCCGTGCTCGCCGCTTATGGTTCCGCCGAGTTTAAGGGTTAGCGCAAAGACCTCTTCGACCGCCTTTAACCCTCTGGCCTCTTCGTCCGGGTCTGTGCGGTCGATCATTATATTTACATGTATATTGCCGTCCCCGGCATGCCCGAAAGATGCGATGACGACACCCAACTCTTCGGCTATCACTCCAACACCCTCTATCAGGGCCGAAATATTCGAACGAGGCACAACGACATCTTCGTTCAGCTTGTCGGGTTTGAGATTCTTTAGAGATGGCGATATCGCGCGCCTTGCGCCCCACAGCTCGCGCTGCCCTCTCTTGTCGGAGGCCGAACGTACCTCAACGGCCCCGCCCGCTCTACATACCTTTTCTATTAACGCCGCCTCGCGTCCTGTTGACTCACTGTCGCCGTCCACCTCTATAAGTAGTAAACCGCCGGCCTCCGGTAGCGCCGTATCGGAATATGTCCTGACGGCCTTTATCGAGACACCGTCTATCAACTCAAGCGTCGAAGGCAACGCGCCCGAGAGCAGTATCTTATTCACTGAGTCGGCGCACTCTTTAAGACTGTTAAATACGGCAAGTAGTGAGCGCGTCGCTTCGGGCAGTGCAATCAGCTTTAGCGTAGTCTTTGTGACGATACCGAGCGTACCCTCGGAGCCGACCATAAGCTTTGTCAGATCGTAACCGACTACACCCTTCATCGTGGCGGTGCCGGTCTCTATTATCTCTCCGGTCGGAAGCACGACCTCAAGGCCGAGCACATAGTCCTTTGTGACTCCGTATTTTAAAGCCCTCGGCCCCCCGGCGCACTCGGCGATATTGCCGCCTATTGTACAGAACTTCAGACTCGACGGGTCGGGCGGATAGAAGAGCCCCTTTGCGATGACCTCGTGCTGGAGATCTCCGTTGACCACGCCGGGCTCGACCGTTGCTATAAAATTTTCACTATCTATAGAGAGTATCTTATCCATGCGCTCAGTCGAAAGAACAAGGCCGCCACGCACCGGTGTACTGCCGCCGGTAAAACCCGAACCCGCGCCACGCGGTATTACAGGAAAGTTAAACCTATTGGCGAGCTTGATAACTTCGGAGACCTCTAGAGCCGTAGCGGGAAAGGCCGCGCCAGCGGGCAGAAACTCCTTGCCCGTAGCGTCGTAGGAATAACAGAGAAGCTCGTCCCCGGAGAATGTTACATTATCGGCTCCAAGAATATCCCTAAGCGCCTTTTTTATATTATCGTCGAATCTATGCATACGAAAGTTCCTCTAAATGAAAATATCTTATCTTATTATTATACTATATTATGACTCAGGAGAGGAGGAAAAGGGCTGTCAGAATACCGCAGCCTTTTTGCGCGGACTAGATACTTTTGGCAGGTAAAAAAACCTACACCGAGAAAATAAAACCACACCTGTGTAGTGCAAAAGAAAACAGACGACCATCTGCTTTCGCGGACTAGATACTTCCGGCAGGTAGAAACCCGGCCCGCGAAAATAAGACCACACCTGTGTGGTTATTTGGCGAGCAGTTGGTTTAGGTCGAATATGGGCAATAGTATGGCGAGAACGACAAAACCGACGACCACGCCAAGGATGACGATAAGGGCCGGCTCCATAAAAGCGAGCGCCCTTGTTACGGCGCGTTCGAAGTCGTTCTCATATGTCTCACCGGCTTTTAGAAGCATCTGGTCGAGCTTTCCGCTACGCTCGCCAATGGCTGTCATATGGACCAATAGGCCCGGCAAGATAGTCGCCTCCCTAAAGGTCGCAGATAAAGGCGCGCCCTCGGTCACATCCTTACGAGCATTTGTAAAGATCTCTTCGTAGACGGTATGGTCCAAGACTCCGCCGGTCATATCGAGCGCCTTTAAGATAGGCACGCCGCTATGAAGAAGGCTTCCTAGTGTTCTCGACAGGGTGGCGTTATAGTAGAGCTTTAAGACCGGCCCGACGACCGGAATCTTTAATATAATCTTATCGAAACGTGCCTTGAATGAGGGGTATCGCCTGAACTTTATTACGGCGTAGATGCCGAGCACGATTGAAATAAGTATGGCGGGCCAGTAGGCGCTGACGACACTCGATACCGCAAGGACTACGGTGGTGACAAAGGGCAAGGCCGCGTCGGAATCTTCAAATATCCTCGTAATACTAGGCACTACATAAGCGAGAAGAAAGCCGAGCACGGCGATAAGCACCGTCGTAACGACCGCCGGATATAAGAAGGCCGTCCTTACGCGCTCAAGGATTCTCGCCCTCGCTTCAAGATAGTCGGCAAGGCGCATCAAAACGGCGTCGAGCGTGCCGCTCTCTTCGCCTGCCTCGACCATCCTCACATACATCTCAGGAAAAACACGTGCGTGTACTGCGAGCGCCGAGGCGAGCGAGCTTCCGCCCGTAACCTCTTCGCGCACAACTTTAAGTACCTTTGTAAAAGATTCGGAGCGCGTCTCTTCTATGAGCATATCCATAGCTTCGAGAAGCGGCGCGCCGGATGAAAGAAGAGTAGAAAGCTGGCGCGTAGCGGTAGATAGATCTATCGTAGAGACCCCGCGCGAGGGACGAGCGAAGCGCGACTTTACGACCGAAGCAGCCTCGGCCCGAACTTCTTTGGCGTATAGGCCGTCCTGCTTAAGCCTCTTACGAGCCTCAGCCAAATCCGCGGCCTCGACCTTGCCCGAGACCTCCTTGCCCGAGACGTCGTATGCGTTGTAGGTGTATAGGGACATAAGTAAAAACCATAATTTTATTTAGAGATTTAAGGTTTCTCTCCAAATAATATGCAATAAACTCGAAACGCGGAGAAGCAACTATTCGAGCTTCAAGAACTTCCTCCGCGAAAATAGAAGCACACCTGTGTGCCTGTGTGCTAATCCAGATGAGTTACTCGCAAGACCTCTTCAATACATGTTAGTCCGGCGGCGACCTTGTCGAGGCCGTCTTCTCTTAGTGTCTTCATGCCTTGCTCCAGCGCGTAGTTCTGTATGGCGTTCGAGTCGGGGTTCTTTGAAAGGAAGGAACGGAACTCGCGGTCCACGACCATGAATTCGAATATACCGACCCTGCCCTGATAACCGGTATTAAAGCACTCTGCACAGCCGACGGCCTTATATAGGGTTTCGGGCAGCTCCAACTTTCCGAAGATTTCTGTTTCTCTGTGGTTTGGCGTGTAGGCGGCCTTGCAACTTTCACAAAGGACACGCAAGAGCCTTTGAGCGATAACGGCGGTCAGGGTCGAGCTTATAAGAAACGGTTCTATCCCCATATCAACGAGCCTCGTAACTGCGGTGGCGGCGTCGTTGGTATGAAGGGTAGATAGGACTAAGTGGCCTGTAAGCGAGGCCTGTATCGCCATTCCGGCAGTCTCGGCGTCACGTATCTCACCGACCATGATGACGTCGGGGTCCTGCCTTAGGATCGAACGCAGGCCGTTTGCGAATGTCAGGTCGATCTTGTGATTTACCTGCATCTGCCCGACACCCTTTAGCTGGTACTCTATCGGGTCTTCTACCGTTATGATATTTCGTTCTTCGCTATTAACGCGGTTAAGGGCGGCGTATAAAGTCGTCGTCTTTCCGCTTCCGGTCGGTCCGGTGACGAGCGCAACACCTTCGTTCCTCATAAGTATCGCTTCGAGCTTTTCTACCTGATCTGGTTTTAAACCTACTTTAGATAATCCCAAGAGGCCGCGCTTACGGTCCAAAAGCCTCATAACGACGCGCTCTCCGTAGGCGGTCGGGATGATCGAGACGCGAACGTCCACGTCCCGCCCTCCGGCAAGCAGGCGAATACGCCCGTCCTGCGGCAGGCGTTTCTCGGCTATATCGAGCGAAGACATTATCTTTACGCGAGAAATGAGCGCGTCCTGAATTATCTTCGGTGGAGAGAGCATGTGATAGAGCACGCCGTCCTTACGGAAGCGGACCTCCAATTGGCGCTCAAATGGCTCTATGTGTATATCGCTCGCGCTCTCCTTAACGGCCTGAAAGAGCAGCGAATTTAGAAGTTTTATTATCGGGGCCTCGTCGGTCAGTTCAAGCAGGTCCCTCGGCTCTTCGAAGCGGTGGGCAAGTGTTTCAAGACTCTCGCTCTCCGTCTCTATCTCATCGACCACCTGCTGGGCCGTCTCCGAGAACTTTTCGTAAAAGTTGTGTATTGCGCCAAGTATCTCGTGGGCCGGGGCGAGAACGGGTCTCACCGGGAGATTGAAGAGCCGTTTAATGTCGTCCAGGGCATAGAGGTTTTTTGCGCTTGAGATAGCGACGATGAGTTCGCCGTCAACTTCTCGAAGAGGGAGGACCATATTGGTCTTAGCGAAATGAAGCGGCACGCGCTCGGCGAGTTTCGAATCCACCGTGGCGAAATCGATAGAATCGACACGGCCAATAGAAGCGGGCAGGTCGGAAGCGGCGGCTGCCGGAGTATTATCTCTGTTCGGCAAGCTCATCTACTTTGTCCGCCTCTTGCGTCAGGCTCCTTATGGCTGTTGGGGCCGGTGATTCGCCTTTCTTCCTTTCGCCAACACTATCTTTAAAGATACGCTCTTGATCTTTCTTTATCTTATCGAGTTCGTCAAAGTCTTTTACAATACGGGGCGTCAGGTAGACAAGCAAATTGGTCTTTCGTATCTCCTTGCTCTTGTTGCTAAAGAGAAGTCCAAGGACCGGAAGGTCTCCAAGGAATGGAACTTTTTCCCTGATCGTCACTTCGCGGTTCTGTATAAGGCCGCCTATGACGACGGTCTGGCGGTCCTTAACCACTACCGAGGTCGATGCGCTTCGGTTGGTGGTGATAAGATCTGCCGCCTCGACACCACCGGCCAAAGCAGTCTGGGCTATGGCCGATATCTCCTGATAGATCTCTAATTTCACATAATCACCCTCGCTCACCTGCGGCTTTATGCGAAGCGTTATGCCGACATTCTTCCTCTCTATCGATTGCAGGAGCGGCTGGCTCGTGGTGGTGGCCTGTCGCTCAATACTGCTTAAGAAGGGGACATTTTCGCCGACGACGATCTCGGCCTCTTTATTGTCGCTCGTAAGTATATGCGGGGTGCTCAGAACGTCCACGGTGTCGTTAAACTGCGAGAGGCTAAAGAGCGCGGCGTAACCGGCGGCGCTCATATTGGTCGTAGTTCCTGTAAGGTCGGTTACCGGTATATTTACTATATTGCCCATGCCGCCTATGGAGAAGCCGGCCAGACCGGTAAGTATCGACGCCACATCCGTACTCGACACGGTGCCAACGCCGCCTACGATCACGGAGTCGCCGTTTTGGGTGCCGCTTGCGCGCCACTTCATGCCGAGCGAGAGGGCCTCCTGAATCTTGACCTCCAGGATCATGGCCTCTACAAATACCTGCCTTGGCCTTCGATCCAGCTTCTCTATCACGCGCTTAAGGGCGGAAAAGCTTTCAGGAGAGGCCATTATAATGAGTGAATTGGTCGTTGTATCGGGAGTAATGGCGATCTTGCCGGTAAGTTCCGTTGGCCTTGCCACAACCTTTCCCGCAGCTCCGGAAGCGTTCACCTTAACACTACCCGCGGTCTCTCCCAAGAGTGAATTCAAAGTACCTGCAAGCTCGGTCGCGTCGGCGTTTTCCAGATAATAGACATTTATCCTTGAGCTTGAACTCATCGAAGGAACGTCGAGGATGGAGACAAGCTCCCTGTACTTTGCAATATCTGCGGGAGAACCAAAGACGATCACCGCATTTAGTCGCTCGTCGGCGATAAACTTGACCTGGTTGCCGCCTATTCTGGAAGGGGCACCTTTCCTTGGCCTACCGACAGCGACCGATGAAACCCCTTCTTTTAATATACGCAAGACACCCTCGGCGTCGGCATGTTTTAGAAAGATTATCTCAGGAAGGTACTCCTTGCTCTCTATATCCACAAGGGCGACTATCTTAAGGAGTTTTTCTATATTCATCGAGGTATCGAGCACCAGGATAGAGTTACTCTGACCAAAGGCCGAGAGATAACCGTCGGACGAAGTCAGGGGTTTTAAGAGTGGCATAATATCGAACGACTTGGCATATTTGAGAGGGATGAGCCTCGCTATATAGTTTTCGTTTACGCTCGCGCTTCGTTCCTTGGTCTCCACCTCAAAGGCGCTCTGCTTAACCATGGACGAGGGCACTATCTTATATGCGCCCGCGCTCTGCACGACTGCAAAACCCTTTAAGGTCAGGAGCGAGATGAAGAGATCAAGGGCCTCGTCCTTATCTAACGGCGTCGGCGCAATGATCGTCACCTTGCCTCGAAGCCGCTCGTCGTAGACAAAGTTCTTTCCTGTCGAGTCGCTTATGAACTTAACGAGTGTCGTTATATTTACATCTACAAAGTTTACGGTAATCTTTTCGGCGGCGGTTTCCGCCGAAGGGCTCTTAGCGGCAAGTGCCCCGGGCGGTAGACTAAAGAGAAGGACGGCCGCAAAGAGTGCGCAGAGCGCATGGCTTAGAGGAGCGGCCCCCGGAAAATTTCTACTTAGCAAATTTTTAACAGCTATGTTTTGCAAAAAATCACTCATATTAATCATCTTCCCTTTATAATAAAAGCACTGTCTATTCGTTTATAACTACAAAAGAGAGTTTCTCGTCAATACCCTCTCTTCTTACAACAAGGCTTATTTCGTCCAGGTAATAGAAATCCTGAATGGCATTATACCAGGCGTACGGCCCTGCAACCTCAAGGCCGTTAAGCGCGCTTATAATATCGCCTCTCTTAAGACCCAGTAAGGCGAAAAGGCTCTCCTCGTCAACTTCTCCCACCAGAAAACCGGTTATGCCGCTCTCCGTGCCATATGGCTCGAAACTAATATACGACAACATCTCCGGGGCGGTTTCGAGCGAGTAGTCCAGGTCGTCCCTATCTATTAGAGCGGGAAGATTTGGGTCGATAGAGCCATAACTATCGCTCTCTTCTCCCGCTGTCTCATTCATATTCATTGAAAATGGGTCGTGACGTAAGATCTCCTGACCGGGTCCGGGGTGGCGGCCGTGGCGGTTTGGGCGCTTACTTCGGGACGTAACCGGACGGACCGACTTTGATACGGAGGCCGCCGCAGAGGCCATGGTATAATAAGTCGTAACGCCGCTTTTGACAATAAAGACCTTGTCCTTCTCTACCCCTATAAGCTTGCCCTCGCCAAAGACCTCGTCGCCGATATGCGTGACGTCTTGCCGCTTTGAACGCTTATCCTCAAAGATGGCATAACCGTTGCCGTGGTCGCTTACTATCGTGCCCTTGAGAAATATATTTCCCGACCCCGGCTTCGGCTCGGTGGAGCGCGCCGCTCTTCTGGCAACCTTGGCCGGCTTTCTCTCTTTTTTAATAAGTATAATCTTTTCGTCGCCAAAGAGCCCGCCGCTGCCGATAGCGGAAAGGTCTTCAAAACCAGCGGGTGTCACTGCGGGAGGAAGAGGAGCTAACTTCGGCCTGTGCGCCTCGGCAAGTTCCTTCTTCAGACCCGGCATATCATAACCGCCGTCCTGAAGGTACTTTATATCTATAAAGATAACCGCCATAACAAAGGCCAGACAAAGACTCAAAAAAACCGTTGAGGCACGTATAATCTTTAATTCCATCACGACCGCGGCCCTCCCCCTTTTGTATTCTTCACGCGCGCTATCTCCATCTTTATATCGAGCAATCCCTTGCCGCCGGGCGACTCTTTCATATTAAACCCTCTTATAAAGGGGTTGCTTCCATGATTTTCTATCCTGTATAGTAGGTTTACCAGTTCATTCAGCGTAAGCCCGCTAAGTTCGACCCCAAGGCCGTTCGTCTCCACAGCGCCCTCAATGCGGCCCTCAAGCGGTCTTGCGGCCTTTACCTTGGCGCTAAGGCCAAGATCTTTTTCTATGGAGCCAAAGAGCGCCGCCATCGAAGAGCTGCCGTTCGTACCGTCAATACGGGAACCATACAACGCGCGCGCACTCAGATAATCGCGCTTTAGAGCGGCAAAAGAAGCGTACTCTAGACGCTGCTTTTCAACCCCGCCTTTTAATCCGCCAATATATATATTTGTCGCTATAAAGAAAATTAACACAAAGAGGCCGACTATTAAAGTAACAGCTCTGATCTTTTTGTTATTAGACATTTAATTCCTCTTAAAAGGGTCCGGAAATTACGAACTCAACGGTAAAGGCCGTCTTTGAGCCTTCGGAGCCGCCACCGGTAGTCGTAAAGCTCGCCTCCTCAAAACCGGAGCGGGCAAGTAAAGACTTTTTAAATAACTCGTAAGAGTCCTTTGATAGAGCGAAACCGGAAAGACGCACCTTGCGCTCCCTCGCGTTCAGCGAGTCGAGCCTTATATCGCCGGCTTTAGCTGAACCGTTAAGCTCGGACACGGCCTTCATCAGGCCCAGCACATCTATACCCGAAACGGCATCGCCGTCGTTCCTAAGTGCCTTTAGTTTTGCCTCCAGCAAGTAGACCGGGTCCGATACGACCGCCCCCTCGCCCGGAAATAGCTTTAGATATTCTTCATTCATAGAGTTCTTAATATGGTCGGCCTCAACCTTTACGGTCTTGGTCTTCAAATAAATATGTCCGCCCCACATAACCCCAAAGAGGATAAGAAAGAGCATTGCAAGCTTCGTGCCTCTGGCAATGGCCTCGGCAAGACCCACCCGCTTTACACCCCCAAGCGGAAAATCCAGGGGCGGAAGGCCGCCGCCGGTCATGGCGGCGGCAAGGGACGATAGACCGGACTCTTCGTCGGAGTGGCTGCTCTCTTTCGGCGCGAGGTCGCTACCGAGCAATTCCGCTCCCAATCCTGTCGCGTAAAAATCGCTGATCTCAATGCCGTCTTCAGCGAGGCTCCCAATGGCGAGTCCTATATCGCTTGACGAAGTGATCTCCTTAAAGAGAATCCCCTTGCCCGCTCGCGCCGCGACAAATGATCTGCCGTCCACAAATGCCGCTGTCCCGGAGCGGCCCGACAAGAGGCGATCCTTTGAAAAGAGAGACGAAGTGACTATATCGGCCGAAAGTCCGCAAGCCGAGAGGGTCTCGCCATATCCCTGTAAGACCGCCTTTTCACAAGCAGCGCCAAGTATCTTTCCGTCGTCAAGTGTGAGCGATGAAAATAACAGATCTTCCGGCTCTTTAAGAAGCGACTCGGATAGTTCCATCGGCAGTATCTCGGCTATCTTTCTTGCGTCGGTAAAGGGCGCGTCTATCTGGCGAAGGCTGAGGTCGGACGGTCGTATGCCTAAGACAACCGTGCCGAACGAACCGTTTCCTCCGGAACGCAACTCGCCAAGTACCGCTTCAAGCGCCGCCGTATCACCGCCGTCGCCTATAGAGGCCGAGGCCGTCCGTTCGGCTTCGCTTGCGCCCTTATTAAAGAGACCCGCCGCGATCCGTTCTCTTTGAAAATCCAGTATTAAAATATCCGCTGCCATCTTAAAAAGCTCTAGCTCCAAAAAAGTTTCTATAGATTAATAAAAATTCTAACTCTCTCTCCAGTAAAGTGTCTTTCCGTCGTCCTTAACCTCGAATACGGCCTCAAGAATCTTTATCGATTCGCCGACATGAGCCTTTGAACGTACGCTGAATATCTCACCCCTTACGGTTACCTTCTTTTGAAGCCCTACGCTGATGGTCGAAAAACCGTCAACATTTCTTATCGCCGCAGTCGTAACAAATGGGGTGTCGCTCCTGTACTCTATAAGGGCCTTGGCCATCGACTCTGTTATATCCTCGTCAAGGACCATTATAACCTCCGCGGGCGCGGTATTGATATTTATGCGCCCATCGGTATATATTGTGACAAAAGGCCTTAGCTCTTCTATTATCTCATAAGTAAAGCCCTTTACGAGCAATAGTTCTTCCAGGCTCGTAAGTGCCGCGTTCTTCGCCCTGTATGGGGGCCTTCTGTTGCCGTAATAATCGGTTGACTCGGCCCCGCCAGACCTCCGCTTATTATCCTTATCGATCCAGTCCGATAGCGAATCGGCTAGCTCGGCGCCATACCCGAGATTATTAAGAAGCCGTACAAAGATGGCCTTCTTTTCTGTGACCGAGCCCCCGCCCTCGGTCACTATGGCATTGAGAGATACCTTGCCCTGCTCGTCGGTAACCGTTATGGTAATGAGGCCGTCCGGGTCTTCAACCTCTCGTAAAATATCCTCATCACTCAGAAAGAGTACCTTTGTATCCTGCTGTAATAGCTCGTTCAGATGGGCCCTTTCTATCTCTATACCGCCGTGAGCCAGCATCGAGGCCTTCTGACCGTCCACATATAAAGAGGTCATGGAGCTATAATTATGAACGCTATATAGAACCTCCGTAATAACGGCAACGAGAAAGGCCGTAACCACCAGAACGATAATAAGCGCCATGCCGCTTTGCGCCGAGAGACGTTTCCAGGGCAGTAGCCGTCTTAAAAGAGTAGCCCTTTTCATCGTATCCGAGGCCTCGCTACAGCCGTATAATCGCCCGCGCCGTCGTCGTCACCTCCAGCGTCGGAGAATGCAATCTTTATCTTAACCGCCTCGGGTGTCGTGATCTCACCCAGGGCCCTCCACTCTTTGACCCAGCTCTCGCCGTCGTAGTACTCAAAACTTACCAGAGAGAGCCCCTCCAGCACAGCCACCTTAAAGTCCCCGACCTTGCCCGGTGCGTAGGCGTCGAATAGTTCCTTATAGAGCGTAAGTCCTTCGTCCTTTCGTTCGACCGAATATATGGCGCGTTTAAGGTCGCTAACCGGAAGATCTTTTCTTATGACCGTATGGGTAAAGTATGTAAACTCCAGCCCCCACGGACCACTCTTCTCTTTATCGCCTTTAAAGAGCGTTACCGGATTCTTGGCGTCATAAAAGGCCGACTCGACCTCCATGGTTACAAGCTCTATGAACCTTCTGACCTCGCGCGTTCGTTCCAGCTCGAAGTTAACGGTCTCGCGCCCTGCAAAGACGGTAAAAAATGTCGTATAAAGGGCCGCAAGCAGCGCCGCCATCAATGCCATGGCGATCAATACTTCTATAAGCGTAAAACCCCGTCTGCCTAATTTGCCTTCTGGACCTACCTCAACCCCTGCCTCGACTCCGGCTTCGCATAAAAGAGAGCGCATCAATCGGCCTCGTATGTGGAGAGGCTTACGGCAACAGCTCCGGCAGGCGTTACAGTAGAGGTTACACGCCTTACTCCGACAAATTCAGAGCCCGCGCTCTTACGGCTCCATTTAAGCCCCGCGCGTTCTTCAATCTCACTACCTGCCTCTTTCGCGCCCTTATGGTCGGCCTCATTCGATCTTGCAAGATCAAGTTCGTCGGTCGCCACGGACTCTTCGTAACGGGACCTTGCCTCGATAGTCGCTCTTATGGCCTCCTTGGAGTCGAGCGTATAGTCGAGGTGCAGGTTAAGGCTCGTTATTATCGTAACAACTACCCCCGCCATAATAGCAAGGGCGACCATCACCTCTAAAAAAGTAAAACCGCCACTACCGGAAACGGGCCGTAGCGAGTCCGTTATCATCGACCGATCAGACATGGCCCTCAAGGACCCTGACCCTTCCGGAATAGGGGTTATATGTCAAAGTGAGCTTGCCGTCTTCGTCGCCAAGGTAGAGGCTAAATGGCTCCGCCCCAAAGGTCGGGTTAAAGACTATATAGACCTCGCCCTCCTTTACCGAACCGAACGAACGAACGGCGACCTCTTCTATATCAACACCGGAGCTAAAGGCAAAACCCCGGAGTTTCTTCTCTTCTACCGGAGTAAACTCCGTGCCGTCGCTCGACGACTCTAATCTTATCGTATCGGCCGACGCGTCAACCCAGAGACGAAAATATTCTCTCTTTCTGGTTGCGGCCTCATCTGCGTAACGAATTATCGAGGCCGCTTTCCTTGCATCCGAACCGAGTGAGAAGGCACCCGGCATAGGCATCGACGGCATCACCAGCATCAGTATCGAACCCAGAATCGTAATGACGACAATAAGCTCTATGAATGTAAAACCGGCCTGACTTGAGAAGACTACCCTTGGCCCCGCCCCTGTTACTCTCCCCCTTGCTCTCATAAATCAGTCCACATCCCAGTTCGAAATATCTTTATCAAAACCGTCGCCGCCGCTTGTGCCGTCGGCCCCGCGCGATACTATATCAAAGGGTCCGCCCATGCCCGGAGAGGCATATATATATTCGTTGCCCCAGGCGTCGGTCGGGATCTTCGGCTTCTTCAGGTATCCGCCCTGACGCCACTTTCTCGGGCTCGGCTCCGAACCGGGCTGGCTGACAAGGGCACTAAGTCCCTGCCCCGTTGACGGATAAAAACCGTTATCGAACTTATACATCTTAAGAGCCGTTTCAAAGCTCTGTATCTGTATCTTAACCTCCGTGACCTTGGCGTCGTCCGTTCGCCCCATGAATTTTGGGGCGATATAGGCCGCGAGAATGCCGAGAATAACTATAACGACCATCAGCTCTATAAAGGAGAATCCAGCCGTGGCGAGCGGGCCGCCAAAAAGAAGACGCCTTAAACGCTTAAATCTCTTGTCAGACATATCCATAAAGACGAAACCTTTCCATTCTAAAAATAGTAATATTGAATTATATCGATTATTTACAAAAAAAACCAGTCAATTACACATAGCCTCTATGGACGGATTTCCAGCCCTCTTCTCTCCTGGAGATAAAGTCCTAAAAGGCGCAACCCTGCCCTCAAACAGTCACTACCGCTTGCATAGATGAGATATTTATTAAAAGGGCTAGACTAAACCGGCTTGATCAAAGGAAAAGATATTCAAAGAAAGGCGTAAGTACCGGATATGGGTCAGCTACTCTTCTCAGAGGCCGCCCGTTCTACTTCTTTTACAACAACTTCCAACATCTCTTCTTCTTTTACCTTTCTTATCTGCTTGCCTTTAATATATAGGAATCCGCAGCCGTCGCCGCCTGCGATACCCACATCGGCCTCCACGGCCTCTCCGGGTCCGTTCACAACGCAACCCATTACGGCCACTGTCAACGGCACGGTAATATGGGCGAGCCGCCGCTCCAGCTCCACAGCTATATCGACCGCGCCAAACCTTAACCTGCCGCAGGTCGGACAGCTCACGACACTTACGCCGCGCTCTCTAAGGCCAAGGGCCTTAAGTATCTCAAAGCCGACCTTTATCTCGTCCACCGGGTCCCCTGTGAGCGAGACTCTAAGGGTATCGCCAAGCCCCTCGGAAAGTAATATGCCAAGCCCCACGCCGCTCTTTACCGCCCCGGTCAGGAGTGTGCCGGCCTCGGTAATACCTATATGAAATGGATAATCGACCTCTTGGGCAAGCAGCCTGTATGCCTCTAAAGTAAGCGGCACGCTTGAGGCCTTGAGCGAAACCTTTATATCGCGAAAATCAAAACCTTCAAGGATTCTGATGTGGCGCATGGCGCTCTCGACCAGCGCCTCGCCGCACGGATGGCCGTACTTTGCCAAAATATCTTTCTCAAGCGAACCGCCGTTTACGCCTATACGAATAGGAATATTTCGCAACCCGGCGGCCTCTACAACCTGCCTGATCCGTTCGGTATCTCCGATATTACCGGGATTAAGCCTCAGGCCGTCCACACCCATTTGAGCGGCCTTCAGAGCGAGGCGATAATCGAAATGTATATCGGCGATAAGCGGAATATCTATAGATGACTTTATCTCGCCAAGGGCCTCCGCCGCCGCCATATCCACGGCGGCGACGCGAACGATCTCGCACCCGGCCTCCGTTAGCGCCGTAATCTGCGCCACCGTCGCCGCGATGTCGGCCGTATCGGTATTGGTCATCGACTGCACCGTTATAGGAGCGCCGCCGCCGACCTGAACCGGACCTACATGAACGGCCCTCGTCTCTCTTCTTTTAATCATAATAATCCCAATGAAATTTTTCTTCGTAATAAGATACTATATCTGGAAAAAATTTTCCATTACCACACCTGTAGACTTGATTAATAAAATTAAAGGATATAAGCTTATTGCATGGGAAAGATCATCTTAGAAGAGATAGCCGTTCTAGGGACGGAGACCCTATTTAACGCGATACGGGACGCCCATATGCCCTTTATCATACCAAACAGGGCCGGACCGGACAAAAAAAACTATACCTACGCCGGGTGCGACCCATTTGTTACGCTTAGGTCGCAAAGCGGTGTAACGACCGTCACCGGTGAAGAGAATTTCTCAGGCGATTGTCCATTTACGGCGCTGTCAAAGCTCTTATCGACCTATAAGAATACAAAAGGGCCTTTTCCCTTTAACGGCGGCGCATTCGGTTATTTTTCTTACGACCTCAAGGATATCACCCAACCGGCGAAGACCGACAAAGGGCATCTCAAACCGCCCGGCTCGTTAAAGGAACTGCCATACGCGCTTATCGGGCTCTACGACCCGGTAATCGTAATCGACCACAACGCGCAAAAGGGCTACGTCGTCTCCGTCTCTGGAAATAGGACCGCAGTTGAAGAGCTTATTAAGAAACTCACCCGCCCCGCTTCTAATACGGAAAATTTCGCCGACTCAGAGAGCTTTACCGCCGGTATACCCGTATCGAACATGAGACGCGAGGATTATATAAAACGCGTCAATGACGCAAAGGACTATATTGGCGAGGGCGACATATACCAGATAAATATTTCCCAGTCCTTTGAAGCCCCTTTTTTCGGAGACCCCTTCGAACTATTTCTCGCAGTCTACAATAATAGCCCCGCACCCTTTGCCTCGTACTTCGAGACCGGACCATTCAAGATATTATCCAATACACCGGAGAGATTATTGAAGATAGAAGGCGGCCTTGCCATTACCGAACCGATCAAGGGCACGAGGCCCAGAGGCGCTAATCCGGAAGAGGACGGACTGTTCAGAGCCGAACTCAAGGCGAGCGAAAAGGAACGGGCCGAACATGTTATGATAGTAGATCTGGAACGGAACGATATCGGTTATATCTCCGAACCCGGTAGCGTAAAGGTAAGCTCCTTTGGCAGAATAGAGAGACTCAAAGGGCTACATCACATGGTATCGACCGTGACCGGCAGGGTCAGAGAGGGGCTGGACACGGCGGCCTGTCTAAAGGCCTTCTTTCCCGGCGGCTCCATAACCGGCGCGCCCAAGGTACGCGCGATAGAGATAATAGACGAGCTGGAACCGAACGCGCGCGCCATATATACAGGCGCTATCGGATGGTTCGACCTCGCGGGCGACTGCGACTTATCTATGGTTATAAGGACGGCGGTGGTGAGCGCCGGCAAGTTGCAGCTGAGCGTCGGCAGCGGCATAGTGGCAGACTCCCAACCCGAAGCCGAGTACGAAGAGACGCTGCTTAAGGCTGAGGATTTCTTTAATATTATCTCTGCATAAAGATGACGAAAGGTGAGTAATGAGCGACAAGGCATACTTAAACGGACGTTTTGTAGATTCCGAAAAAGCAACGGTCTCGATCTTCGACAGGGGACTGAACTATGGCGACGGACTATTCGAGACGATGAAGGCCTCTTATGGAAAGGTTCTCTTCTTTGAGGAACATATAGAGAGACTTTTCCGTTCGACAGAGCGGCTCGCAATCGAATCGCCGCTCTTTAAAGAGCTGGGACGTATTGACGACAAAGGACCTATTGCGAAACTGATCAAGAAGAACGGCCTTACCGGTAAAGAGGCCTATGTAAAGATACTCGTTACAAGGGGCACGTCTCGCCCCGAACACGGCGTACCGCTCGGACTAGAGGCGACCGTCATAATAACGACCGGCGAGCTGAAGAGCACCGCCATCGCAAGCCGCATGAAACGCGGCGTAAGCGGTATATTCTTTGAGGGCCACGGCCCTGGAGGCAATAAGTCGCTAAACTTCCTCTCCTGCGTCCTTGCGCGTAAAGAGGCCCAGAGGAGGCGCGTATACGAGGCTATACTAACGACCCCCGGCGGAGAACTGCTCGAAGGCAGCTCCTCTAATATATTTATATATAAAAAAGGAGAACTGCGAACTCCGCCGCTCGACGGCGCAATACTGCCCGGTGTTACACGCGCGACACTCTTGGGTATAGCCCGCAACGAGTCTATAGATATCAGGGAAGAAGCGCTCAAAAAGAGTGATCTCTCAGGAGCGAAAGAGGCCTTTATAACCAACTCGTTAATAGATATCGTACCTCTCGTTAGGATAGACGCAAACCCTATCGGCACGGGCCGCCCGGGGAGGGTAACCAGATTACTTCAAAAGGCCTACCGAAACGCGCTCTAAGTCTCAATATTCAGGATCTCCCGCACAAAAAATAGCGAAGCTTTGTAAGAAGCGAAATATGCGGCAACTCTGCGCTACTCTTGCAATTTTCTTTACAATGGGTTATATTTTTTAGATGGAGATTAAGAGCAGAAGAGCGTCCGACCTGAAGAAAGTCGACGACGGAGGCAACTCCGAATCCATACAGCAGCTTGTTTCGTTTTCCGAGATAGGAAAGGCCCTTACCTCCACGCTCGACATAAGAGAGCTGCTTGGCATTGTGCTCGATCAGGTCAGCTCCTTTTTTAAACCGAAAGACTGGTCGCTGCTTCTTGTGGACGAAGAGCAGGGCGACCTCCGTTACGAGATAGTAGTCGGCGAAGACTCGGAAAAGATAAAAGACCTGAGACCCAAGCTTGGCGAGGGCATCGCCGGGCTAGTAGCCAACCGGGGCATACCGCTCATCGTGCCCGACGTAAGCAAAGACCCGCGCTTCTCCGGTGAAAAGGACACTCTCTACAGCTTTGTTACAGGCCCGGTCGTAAGCATACCGATTAAAACAAGGGGCAAGATCCTTGGCGTAATAGAACTATATAATGTAGAAAAGGAGCACCTGGACTCTAAAGAGGATATGTTGCTCTTAACAACGATAGCCGACTATACGGCAATCGCCATTGAGAACGCAATGCTCTTTAAGCAGGTGCAGGAGCTTACGATCACCGACGATCTCACGCTGCTTCATAACTCTAGATATTTCCAGTCCACCATCGAATACGAGATAGAAAAGGCCAAGCGCTACGAGTACCCGCTCTCCATGATATTCCTCGACCTTGATTATTTCAAAGAGGTAAATGACAAATACGGACATATCTGCGGCAGCACACTCTTAAAGGAAGTCGGCGATATACTTAAGAAATCCCTCCGCACGGTCGATATAGCCTGCCGTTACGGCGGCGACGAATTTGTCGTGCTCATGCCTGAGACGAGCAAGAAGAACGCCGTATTCGTTGCCGAACGTCTGCGCGTACTTATTAAAAAGACAGAGTTCCTGAAGGAGCAGGGCGTGAACTGCCACGTCACATCGAGCCTTGGAGTCGGCACATTCCCGGATGACGCCAACGACAAGCTCTCGCTGCTGCATGTAACAGACAAGGCCATGTACAGCGTAAAAAATCAGTCAAGAAACGCGGTCGCGGTTCACAACCCCGCCGCGTCAGTATTAGAAGAGATCATACTCTAACCCAGGGAGGAAGAATTGAAACGCTTATTATTAATCGGCTTTGCCGTCCTGATACTATCTGGATGCGCAACTTACGAAACACGCACCGAAGGGGCCACGATAGAAGACGAACTCGTCACCACCATAGAGACCGGCACAACGACACGTAAAGAGATACTGGAAAAGTTCGGCACCCCGACCGAGATAACGGTCGAAGGTGAAGAGGAGCTGATGGTCTACGACTACACGGTCAGGAAGGTCCCCTCCTATATCGGCGGCATGGTAGAGGTTCCTGCCAGGAGCGAAGTCACAAATAAAAGACTCGAGATAAAGATACGTTACGACAAGGTGCTCTCGTATAAATACGTGGACAAAACGCGCTAGAATATTTTTGCCGAATAGGCCTGTAAATAATAAAAAGGGTGCTACCTATTAAGGTAGCACCCTTTTTTGTACTAAACTTGAGTAAAGGTTCGCAAGAGTATAGCTATTCATCCTCCAGCTTGAGAACGTATCCCACGCCGCGCACGGTGTGGATCAGCTTTACGTCGTAACCTTTGTCTACCTTACTGCGAAGGTGGTTTATATAGACGTCTACGACATTGGTCTCGCTATCGAAGGTCTGGTCCCATACATGTTCGGCTATGATGGTACGCGTAAGGACGCGACCAGGATTGCGGAGCATATATTCCAGGAGGGCGTATTCTTTTACCGTCAGATCTATCTCGTTGTCGCCTCGTTTGGCCTTACGCGTAGAGGGGTTCAGGCTGAGGTCGCCGTACTGGAGGACTTTCAGGCCGTAGGTGCCGCGGCGCATCAGGACGCGAAGGCGCGCGATAAGCTCTTCAAATGCAAAGGGTTTTGTCAGGTAGTCGTCTGCGCCGATATCGAGCCCCTTAACGCGGTCTTCAACTGCGTCGCGCGCGGTAAGCAACATAACCGGAGCCTTTACGCCCCTCTCCTTGAATTCGTCCATAACCTCGAAGCCGTTCATGCCCGGAAGCATTATATCGAGTATAATAGAGTCGTATTCGTTGGCGTCGGCGTAGCTCACTCCGGTCGGTCCGTCGTGAACGACATCCACGGCGTAACTTTCCTGTTCAAGCCCGCGTTTTATAAATGCGGCTACCTTCTTTTCGTCTTCGATTACAAGGATTCTCACAATAATCTCTCCGTAAAATAAGATAGGGGACGAAGGAAGCGGCCCCGAATATTAATTCAGCTTATCGAGCCCTTTTAATTCTTTCGGCAGGTCCTTGCGGCCCGTCTTTCCTATGGCCGTAAGCGTCATAAGTTCGGGCCTGAACATATCTTCGGCAACCTGCTTGATCTCGGAGAGAGAGACACTGTCGATGCCCTTTACTATCTCCTTAACCGGCACGTTGCGGCTAAAATATATCTCGTCCTTGGCAAGCTTCATCATGCGGTTATCGGTCGTCTCAAGGCCGAGTATCATCGAGCCCTTGAGCTGATCTTTCGCGTGCGTAAGTTCTATCTCGGTCATATCTGAGAGGCGATTAAACTCACCAAGCAGTAGCGAGAGCACCTCTTTCACACTCTCCTCCGTCGTGCCTACATAAATAACCAGCGTGCCGGTATCGAGACAAAGATTGAGGTAGGAATATACGGAATAAGCAAGGCCGCGTTTTTCCCTTATCTCCTGAAAGAGGCGGCTGCTCATGCCGCCGCCGAGTATGGTATTCATCAAATATACGCCGTAACGGTCCTTGCTGCACTGGTCTATGGCAGGTACGCCGAGACAGAGATGGACCTGTTCGAGGTCGCGCTTATAGAGGGCTACACCGGAACGGGTCCTGGGTTTTTGAGGACCCTTCCAGGGGCCGCCCTTGCCTATCGTTCCGAATGTGGATTTTAGCGTCTTTAAGAGTTTGGCGTTTTCAACCTTGCCCGATACCGTGATAAAGACAGACTCGGGGTTGTAACGGCCCTTCATATATCTCTTGACCTGGTCTCTTGTAATAGTCTTGACGCTCTTCTTAGTGCCTAAGACAGAACGGCCCATCGCGCTCGTATTCCATAGGGCCGATGCGTAAAGGTCGTGTATCAGATCGTCCGGGGTGTCGTCCACCATGCATATCTCTTGAAGCACCACCTGGCGTTCACGCTCCATTTCTTCAGGGTCGAAGAGAGAATTCATGAACATATCGGCCAGCAGATCAGCGGCTAGCGACAGGTCTTTTGTGAGCACCTTTGCGTAAAAGCAGGTATACTCCCTGCCCGTGAAGGCGTTCAATACGCCGCCGACCGATTCGATCTCACGCGCTATGTCGTGAGCGCTTCTATTTTCCGTGCCTTTGAAGAGGAGATGTTCTATGAAATGAGATATGCCCGCGTTCACGGGGCGTTCGTACCTGGAGCCGGTCTTGACCCATATGCCGATGGCGACGGACTCTACATCCGCCATCTCTTCGGTTATGACCCTTATACCGTTAGCGAGTCTACTTCTGCGTATTCGTGACATATTTTTTCCTAATAGGGGTCCGGTTGGTGTGCGCCGAGCGCACACCAACCTTTTCCTATTAAATGGTCTAAAGCTCCGGCAGGCTCATGCCCAGAGCGTCTTTTCTTGAAAGCCTGATCTTTCCGTCCCGCTCGACGCCGATGCACTTTACCAGCACTTCGTCGCCTTCGTTCAAGATATCTGTCACATTGGCCACGCGCTCTTTGGCGAGCTGTGATATATGGCAGAGACCGTCGGTGCCGGGGAAGATCTCGATAAAGGCGCCGAAGTCCATAATCTTACGAACCGTTCCGAGGTAGAGCTTTCCGACCTCGGGCTCGCGCGTAATATCTTTTACTATCTCAACGGCGCGGTCGCTAGCGTCCTGATCGGCGCTTGCGATTGTAACGATACCCTCGTCGTTGACGTTAATCTTAACACCTGTCTCGGCGACAATCGACTTAATAACCTTACCGCCGGGGCCGATGATATCCTTAATCTTCTCAGGTTTGATCTGTATGGTAATAATCCTCGGAGCGAACTCAGAGTACTCTTCTCTCGGTGCGGATATGGAGGCGTTCATCCTTTCGAGCATCACCATGCGGCCGTCTCTGGCCTGGTGGAGCGCGTCCTTTAAGAGTTCGGCGGTAACACCGCTTATCTTGATATCCATCTGAAGAGCGGTAACACCCTCTGCGGTACCGGCAACCTTAAAGTCCATGTCGCCGATATGGTCCTCGTCACCGAGTATATCGGAGAGGATTGCGACCTTGTCGCCCTCTTTGATAAGGCCCATTGCTATGCCCGCGACATGCTCCTTAATCGGCACGCCCGCGTCCATGAGCGCCAAAGAGGCTCCACAGATAGTCGCCATGGAGGAAGAGCCGTTCGACTCCATAATCTCCGAGACAATCCTTACGACATACGGAAATTCAGTGGCATCATCCGGGAATACGCGTAATACAGCTCTTTCGGCCAACGCTCCGTGACCTATCTCGCGGCGACCCGGACTCTTTAAGAATCTGGCTTCGCCAACACAGAAGGGGAGGAAGTTGTAGTGAAGCATGAATCTCTTGTATTCCCATCCGGTGAGAGCGTCTATGCGCTGCTCATCGTCGGCGGTTCCGAGTGTCGCTACGACCATGGCCTGTGTTTCGCCTCTCGTAAAGAGACCTGAGCCGTGGGCCCTCGGTAATATTCCGGTATCGCAGTCTATCGGCCTTACGGTCGTAAGGTCGCGACCGTCTACGCGTATGCCTTCGGTGGTGATTGCGGTCCTCATTATTGAGCTCTTAAGATCTCCGATAGCGGCGGATATGTCAGAGCTGCTATCGGGGAACTCTTCGGCGAGCGCGGCTTTGATCTCTTTTTTGGCCACTGAAAGCTGCTTATAACGGGCAAGCTTTTCAGGAATTGCAAGCGCTTCGGTAATAAGCGCGGTGCCTATCACCTTGACTTTATTAATAATATCGGTGTGAACGGCAGGCGGCTCTACCTCTATCTTTGTCTTGCCTATCTCAGCGATAATCTTCTTTTGAATCTCAAGTATCGGCTTCATCTGCGCCTCGGCGTAGAGAAGGGCCTCGACCAGATCGTCTTCATTGGCAAATGCCGCGCCGCCCTCGACCATGGAGATACCGTCTGCGGAGCCTGCGACGATGAGATCTATATCACACTTCTTTTGATCTTCGAGGCTCGGATTTGCTACGAGCTCTCCGTCGATGCGTCCTACACGTATACATGCGGTAGGTCCTTCAAAGGGAATGTCCGAGATGCCGAGCGCAAGGGAAGCTCCGACCGAGGCCATAAGGGCCGTGTCGTGTTCGCTATCGGCGCTCATGACCGTGGCCACGACCTGTGTTTCCTGCGCGTAACCGTCGGTAAAGAGCGGCCTTAACTGCCTGTCGATGAGCCTTGAGCTCAGGACGGCGCTCTCAGCCGGGCGGCCTTCACGTTTAAAAAATCCACCGGGTATCTTACCGGCGGCATAGTTCATTTCAAGATAATTTACTGTGAGCGGCATAAAGTCGCAACCGACCTTGGGCTCTTCTTCCCTGCAAGCCGTGATCAATACAAAACTACCGCCATATCTTAACGTACATGACCCGGCTGCCTGCTTGGCCATCTTGCCGGACTCAATATATAGAGTTCTTCCGGCGTATTCTACCTCGTATTTACTGTGCATATCTCCCGCTTTCTCTTTTAAAAAAAGTTCGTTAACTCCGATGAGCCCACTTTCAAAAAGAGGCCCGTCAGGTAACACCCCCTGGCGCTACCTTTAAAAAAACGCCGCATGACCACGACTAATCACAACTGGGAAGACGGACTACCCCTGCCTTCCTGTGGGATAATAAGAAAAATATCTAAACCGCGCGGACGCGGCCGATTATCTTCTTAGTCCCAGGGACTTGATGAGCTGCTTGTAGCGGTCTACGTCCTTCCTCTTGACATAGTCAAGAAGCCTGCGCCTCTGACCAACCATCTTAAGGAGTCCTCTTCTCGAATGATGGTCTCCCTTGTGCAGCTTAAAGTGGTCGCCCAGCTCGTTTATCCTTGCCGTCAGCAATGCCACCTGCACCTCGGGGGAACCCGTATCAGTGTCGTGAAGTTTGTGCGTCGTTATTACGTCCTCTTTCTTCTCGGCTTTTAGCACCGAAGTCACCTCCTTATTAGTGTGATCGTTTAGAATTGGCACAGAGTTTTGTCTTCTCGCCGCCTCGCGCGCGGTTAAAGGCATTTACTATCTTAAAAATACCCTCTCCCGAGAACTCGGCTAGAGCGACAAGCTCCAAGCCAGCCTGTAATAATACCATCTCTTTGTCCTTTAGAGAAGGACTATTCGTAACTCCAAGCAGGGTCGCCCCTCTGGATATCTTTTGAGCGTCGTTAGCGTCTATCTCGATCTCTTTGTAGAGCCTCTTAAGCCCCTCCCTGACAGGCAGGATCGCCGCGCGCATCGTCATGGAATCGGCGTCAATAGCGACCGATTCATCAAGTCTGAAACCGGCGCTCTCCGTGCGCTGAAGGTCCTTCAAGTGCGCGCCGCAGCCGAGCTCTTCTCCTATATCGTGACAGAGCGTTCGTATATATGTTCCGCGCGAGCATATTATATTCATTACCACGATAGGAAGTTCCATAGAGGTAACCTCAATCTTATCTATCGTAATCTCCTTGGGCTCGCGCTCTACCACAACGCCCTTTCTGGCTAGTTTGTAGAGCGGCACACCACCCTTTTTAACCGCGCTGTACATGGGCGGCACCTGGCTTATCGTACCGACGTAATTAGCGACAGCCTGCCTGACGGCGGTCTCTGTAATGCCCTCAAGCGGGCGTTTCTCAACGACCTCGCCCTCAACGTCAAATGTATCGGTCGTTATGCCAAGCTCCATCACGGCGAGGTAACCCTTGCGCTTGCCTTCTATAAAACGCGCGCTCTTGGTCGCCTTATTTATGACAAGCGGCAAGACCCCGGTTGCGTTCGGATCGAGAGTTCCCAAGTGCCCCACTTTAGAGGCGCCAAGCTTCCTCTTTACCTTGCTGACGACATCGTGCGAGGTCATGCCCTTGGGTTTGTCTATTATAAGTATGCCTTCCATAAATTCCTTATTCCGTCTTTGCCATATCTCTAAGGGCCGAAAGCACTATGGTCTTGACCTCGTCGAGTGTTCCATCAATGGCCGCGCCTGCGGCGTTCCTGTGTCCGCCGCCGCCGAACTTCTGTGCGAGCGCGGCAACATCGACTCCACCAAGGCCGCGCATGGATAACTTATAGGTGCCGTCTCCGGTCTCCCTAAAAAGTATTCCAACCTCGACACCTTCGACCGAACGGGCGTAATTTACAAATCCGTCAGAAAGGTCGCTCGAAGCCCCTGTCTCCTCAAACATCTCAAGGCTCACATTGACGGTGGCGACCTTATAAGGGCCCTCTTCAAAGACCTCTAACGTATTGAGCACACGACCGAGAAGTTTAAACTTTTCGACAGGGTGATTCTCATATACCCGTGTGGCCACTTCCCAGGGGTCTGCTCCGAGCGCGACCAGCTCTCCGGCGGCTATAAAGGACGACGGCCTCGAAGAGCTATAATGAAACGACCCGGTATCTGTATGGATAGCGACATATAAGTTAATCGCCGCATCCTTTGTAATCTCAATAGATGAAGCCTTTAAGAAGTCATAGACCATCTCGCCGGCGCTACTTTTGTCCGCCTCAACGACATTTATATCGCCAAAGCGGTCGTTCGTCGCGTGGTGGTCGATATTGATAAGCGTACCAGGATCTTTTAACGCCATAACGGGGTCGCCAAGGCGGTTCTTTTGTCCGCAATCGACGGCAAAGGTCGCGTCAAAAGGCTCGTCCGGATCTAACTCGGTTACGATCTTGTCGGCGCCGGGCAGGAATTGAAAGAGCTTTGGGATGCCGTCGGCGAGATGCGAAGTGACATCCTTACCTGCGGCGCGAAGCGCGAGCGCAAGCCCAAGAGAAGAGCCTATCGCGTCACCCTCCGGGTTTACATGAGAGACAACGAGAATCTTTTGACAATCCAGAAGTCTCTCTGTCGCGCTTTTATACTTATTCTCCATGCATATCCCTAAAAACTTTTTCCATATGAGTCGAATATTCCAAAGTGTCGTCGTAGTAAAAGGTCAACTTTGGAATAGACCTGAGGTTCAGGTTCAGAGCAAGCTGACGCCTGATGTAACCGGCCGCGTTCGTTAAGCCCTCTAAGCTCTCCTTCACATCGGCCTCCGAACCTATGAGGCTGAAATATACCTTCGCAAGCTTCAGATCGGGTGTCATCTTGACGTGGGTTATCGTAACAAATCCAATACGAGGGTCTCTTACATCCCCGCTCTGGACTATACCGGCGATCTCTTTTCTGACCATATCGCCTACTCTATCGCATCTTTTACTAATCATATCAAAGTGTTATAAGTTCCAGGTCTTGGTCTATTATCTCACCTGCTTCAAGAGCGTCAATAAAGTCGGCAACCTTATCCATTACTGAATTTACAAAGGAAAGATCAGTACCAACCGTCGAAAAGGCTACCACAGCCCTTCCGTGAATATCGTGCGCCGCCACCTCTGCGGCGGATAAATTAAACTTGTTTTTGCTTTTCTGGAGAAGGCTCTTCAGGATTCGCCTCTTATCCTTGAGCGAATGACACCCATGAAAAAGTAGCGTTATCTTTAAAACTCCAACCACCATAGAGCCCCCCAAAGCTACCAAAAGCGCTTGCTTTAATTAAAGCTTCTGGGCCTCTTCCTCATGTACATAGACCTCTATGACGTCACCCGACTTGTAATCGTTGTATCCCTCGATGGTGATACCGCACTCGTAACCGGATGCGACTTCCTTCACGTCCTCTTTGAAACGCTTTAAGGAGCCGATCTTGGCGTCGTAGATGACAATATTATCGCGTAAGAGACGCGCGCGCGTATTTCTAGTCACGCTACCGTCGGTCACGTAACAACCGGCGATATTGCCGACCTTTGAGATACGAATGACGTCGCGTACCTCGACCGTGGCAACTACCTTCTCTCTTATAATAGGTTCAAGCATTCCCTCCATCGCGTTACGGAGGTCTTCTACGAGGTCGTATATGACATTATAAAGCCTTATATCAACGCTCTCCCGCTCGGCTATACGTTGGGCCTTTAGCTCGGGCCGGACGTTAAAACCAACAACAATAGCGTTTGAAGCCGCGGCAAGCGTACAATCTCCCTCGCTTATACCGCCGACACCGGTATGTATAGGAGTAATATTTATAAGGTCTGATTCTATCTTGGCCAATGCGTCGGTCACGGCCTCGACCGAGCCCTGTACGTCCGCCTTTACGATGATCTTAAGGTCCTTCACCTCGCCCTTGGTTATCTGGTCGTAAAGGTCTTCGAGGCTAACCTTGGCGCTCTTTTCGAGACCTGCTTCCTCGGCCTTACGCTTTCTGATGGTAACTACCTGGCGAGCCGTGGCCTCGTCCTTTACCACGGCGAAGTCGTCGCCCGCGCTCGGCACAGCGGAGAGGCCGAGTATCTCTATCGGTATAGACGGCCCTGCCTCTTCGACCCTCTTTCCGGTATCACTTACAAGCGCCCTGATGCGCCCCGACTCCATACCGGTAACAAAAGCGTCGCCGACCTTTAAAGTACCCTTCTGTATAAGTACGGTCGCAACCGGACCGCGACCCTTATCGAGCTTGGCCTCGACTATAAGCCCCTTTGCCGACATATCCACCGGAGCGGTAAGCTCAAGGACATCCGACTGAAGAACTATATTCTCAAGAAGTACGTCTATATTCGTTTCCTGCTTGGCCGAGACCTCGACAAAGAGCGTATCTCCGCCCCAGTCTTCACTGATAAGTCCGTACTGGCTTAGTTCCTGCCTCACCCTGTCCGGGTTGGCGTCGGGAAGATCTATCTTGTTGATTGCTACTATTATCGGAACCTCGGCCTCTTTTGCATGGTTGATGGCCTCTACGGTCTGCGGCTTCACACCGTCGTCGGATGCGACTACGAGCACAACGATATCGGTCGCCCTGGCTCCACGCGCCCTCATAGCGGTAAAGGCTTCATGGCCCGGAGTATCTAAAAATGTAATATCTCCGTTTTTAAGATATACATGGTAGGCGCCTATATGCTGAGTTATGCCTCCGGCTTCACCGCTTACGACATTGGCCTTCCTGATAACGTCGAGCAGCGAGGTCTTGCCGTGGTCTACATGGCCCATGACCGTAACGACCGGGGCGCGTTTTTGGATATCGGTGCCGTCTTCTCCACCGATGACGTCAAGCCCCAGCAAGGTATCTTCCTGCGGACCGCCGGCCTCCACTTCATAACCAAACTCTGTTGCTATAAGCGATGCGGCGTCGAAGTCTATGAGCTGGTTTACGGTGCTCATCACACCGATAGCCATAAGCTTCTTTATTATCTCGCCTGCCTTTACGCCAAGCCTCTGTGAGAGGTCTGCGACACTAATGGCCTCTACGATTCTTATAACCCTCTTTGCGGCTCCCGGTGTCGTTATCTCGGTCTTCATGAGAGGACGCGACGACTGGACTACCTGGTTCCTGCGAAGGTGCTTGGGTCTTGCCTGTGGGCGCGTGCGCCTCTTCTTGCCACCCTTGAATGCCTGCGGGGTCGGAGCCACACGCTTGCCCGGAGGTTCCTTGCCAAATACCTTTACCTCTTTATGATGGTCCTGGGCAGGCGGTTGTTGTCCCCTCTTATCAGAGCCCGGCTTATCGGCCATGGGTACATTCGGCTGCGTCTCAACAGGCGGCTTTGCCACTTTTTCAACAGGAGGCTCCGGCAGACTGATCACCTGAATCTTACCGGCAGGCTTTAGGGTCTGCGAAACGGCCTGAGTCAACTCGGCTGGCTGCGTCTCAACAGGCGCGGCCTTTTCCTTCTCAACCGGTTCAACCGGTTTCGCAGCCTTGACGGTCTCGGCGGCTTCGACAACCTCAACAGTTTCAGGGACCTTGGCGGTCTGGGCGGGAGCGGCTACCGGCTCTTCCGGCTTTGGCTCAGGCGCCGATTTCGGCGCGGCGACACGCCTCCGTCTAATAACGGTCTTCTTAATTCTCTTTTCAACTATGCCGCCGTCAGGCCCGGCCTTTTTTTCTTCGGTACTCATATAGTCAGCTTACCTTGACTTTCGTCTTACAATTTAAGGGCCTTTATAGCTACGCCCCGGTGGCCGCTTTTGCGGCTTCAATTATGCTTTCAGCCTTCTTTTCTCCAATACCCTCGATAGCCGCAAGCGCTTCCACATCCACGCCGACGACACTCTCTATAGTAACAAAACCTGCATCTTTAAGAGCGGTAGCCGTCTTCGGGCCTACTCCGTCAAGCTTTTCTACACCACTAACCGCAGTCTCCGCCGTGCCTGCTGTTGCCGGCGACGGCTCGTCACCTTTCGACTCTTCTCCCCAGTCGGCAGACTCTACCTCTTTTCTAAGAGCCTCTTCGGGACTGAGCGCGACATCTTTCGTCTTACCGGTTGAGTCTGTCTCGGTAATAATATCTATACGCCAGCCCGTTAACTTAACGGCAAGGCGGACATTTTGGCCTTTCTTTCCTATGGCCAGAGATAACTGGTCATCAGGAACGATCACCTCCATGGAGTGCTCGACCTCGTCCACCACAACCCTCGAAACCTGGGCCGGGGATAATGTGTTCTTTGCAAAGATGGCCTGGTCAGGAGACCAGTGAACGATATCTATCTTCTCGCCCTTAAGCTCCTGCACAACGGATTGGACTCTTGAGCCCTTTACACCCACACACGCGCCGACCGGATCTACGTCGGGATTATGTGAGGTAACGGCAATCTTTGCCCTTTCACCCGGCTCGCGCGCGGCGCCCTTTACTTCGACAATACCCTCGTATATTTCAGGCACCTCGATCTGAAAGAGCTTTACCAGAAAGTTCGGATGGGTCCTTGAGAGAACCACCTGCGGCCCCCTCGGCTCTTTGCCGACATCAAGGACGAGACCGCGTACGCGCTCGCCCTGACGGTAACCCTCGCGCCTGACCTGCTCGCGCTTTGGCAGTACGGCTTCGGCCCTGCCGAGATCGACTATGATATCGCCCTTTTCAAACCTCTGGACAATACCGGTCACTATCTCGTTAAGCTTATCGGAGTATTCATTAAATACTATATCGCGTTCCGCGTCGCGTACCTTCTGTATAATTATCTGTTTTGCGGTCTGAGCGTCGATGCGTCCAAACTCTTCATTCGAAAGTTTTACTCCAAGGCTATCGCCAAGGACCGCGTCCGGGTCCAGATCGGCCGCATCGCTCTCGGATATCTCGGTATCTTCGTCCGTGACCTCTGTTACAACGGTCTTAAAAAAGAATAACTCTATCTCTCCGGCCTCTTCATCGTAACTGGCCTCTATATCTTTGCCAAGCCCAAAGCGCTTTTCTGCGGCCTTAAGCATAGCCGCCTCAAGGGCATCTATGAGCGTTTCCTTATCAATGCCCTTGTCCCTGCCGACCTGGTCGATTATAAGCCCTAAATTCAACTGCAATTTTTCCTCCAAAGTGCTTTGGTAAAGCCGCTATTATTTCCTAAAATATAATTTCCAGCCTGGCTTTGTCTATATTATCTAATCTGATGGAGATACTCTTTCCGTCAATATCAGTAATGCGAAGCATCTCGCCATCTACGCCATCTATCACTGCCTTAAAATTACGCCTGCCGTCGACTGGCTCGGATGTCTTTATCTGTACAAGCTCTCCCGTGGCCTTTTCAAAGTGAACCGGTTTCGTAAGAGGCCTATCGAGACCCGGACTTGAGACCTCAAGCGAGTACCTGTCCTTGATTAACTCATCCACGTCCAGAAGCGTGCTTATCTCACGGCTGAGACTGGTAAGCATCCCGACGCCTATGCCTTCCGGCGTGTCTGCCAGTACCCTGAGGATACGAACGCCGTGCTCAGTAACATATTGAACATCAACGAGTTCCGCCCCGGCGCCTTCCACAACAGGTTCGATAAGGGCGCTAACCCTTGTCGGTATATCGCTAAACTCTTGCATCTAAAGACGGGCTCCTATGGCCCGAAAGGGGCGAGCGGTTTTAAAAAATATTAAGCAGAAAATACTACACAGTCCAAACGCCGTAGCCACACAAGAAGGCCTTTACTCTCTTTCAAAAAAGAGACCGGCAAGCAGCCGGTTAACGCCATGACCGCCCTAAAAACAGAGATCGCCACGCGACAGAATCTTCTTAAAAAAAAAGTGGGCATTAAGCCCACTTCGCAAAAAAGATAGATAATAAAAAAATTATCACATAAACAAAGCAAATACAAGAGATTTCTCGTATTTAGCCAACCTGAACCGCCACGTCATTACCGGGCTAAAACGTGACAAGCAAAGTAACAAAGAGGTCGATATGCAAGCCATAGAGGTGGTGTAGTAATTAACCAAGACCTAAATGAACGACATCAAAGAGCCGCCGGGAAGGTTAGAGGTCTCAATGCTTAGAAAAGAAGAGAAGCTCCATAGACAAAAGACCCGTAACGCGAATCCAGCAACTACCCACAACTACGAAACCCCATCCGCGAAATTGGCCCCGCACCAGGTGCGGACGACAGAAACTATCAGCCTGTAACTACCCGCAACGCGAAATCCAAAACTACCCGCAGCTACGAAACCCTATCGGCGAAATAAGAGCACACCTGTGTGCTAGTCTTCTATGACCTTCATCTTCATTTCGATGCGGTCATTGGGCAGGTCTCTGCTATCTCTCGGCTGGTTTACGATCTGGTCCGCCACATCCATGCCGTTTACTACCTCGCCAAAGACAGTATACTGGTTGTCGAGAAAGTTAGAGTCTTTTACGACGATAAAGAACTGAGATCCGGCGCTGTTGGGGCTCTGGCTGCGGGCCATTGAGAGTATGCCGCGCTTGTGGGGAGTGCTGCTAAACTCCGCATCGATATTCCAGCCCGGTCCACCCTGGCCGTATGTCGACTTCATCTTACCCTTGGTATTCGGGTCGCCGCCCTGAATCATAAAACCCGGTATGACCCGGTGAAATAGCGTGCCGTCGTAAAAGCCGTCCTTTGCCAGACGAACAAAATTCTCTACATGTCCAGGGGCCACTTCCGGCAGGAGTTTTAGCTCGATATCCCCAAAAGTGGTCTCGATAATAACCTTTGTGCTCTTCATCTCTTCCATGCTCATACCCCTCTCATTCGCTTCGGCAAAATCCGCCGCGGCGTCTGTAAATATCAATAACGAAAAACAAAAGAGGAAGGCCGCTAGTAATAATGATCCCCTTCTTTTCGACAATACCTGTAGCTTCATGTTGCACCTCCCTGAAAAAAACTTATTAAAATAATCTAACCCGCGAAGGCCCGGAAGTCAATAGTTATTGCAGATCAAGCCTTTCAAGCGCACTGTATGGTTGACTTGAACGGGGTAAAGGGGTAGATTGATAGTTGTTGGGATATCACCTTGATTAATCTAACCCTAATCCCCTGGAGCGACCAATGGCAAAGGATTTTGCATCGGTATCAGAGACCCGAAACGACGCGGAACGATACTTTTCAGCCGGACGTTTTCAACAGGCGCTCGACACATATAAACTCATAAAAGACCAAGGTGAGAAGGACCCAAAGATATACCTCCGCATGGGGGATATATCGAGAAAACTATCGAATCAGGGCGGTGCGGTCAAAAACTACAGGCTCGCGGCAACGGCCTTTGCAAAACGCGGTATTATCGTAAAAGCCATAGCGGTCTGCAAGATGATAATCAATATCGACCCCTCTCAGGAAGGGGTCGAGGACGACCTCGCCAAACTCTATTCGCAGAGAAAACCCGTAGAGATGACCGTGCCTAAAGAGTTTCAGGAAGAGGTCGCAGCCGGAGCGCCTGCAGCGAACGAACCCGCCTCCGCACTCAGGGTCGAGGGCTCGTCCACACCCGCTAGTCCCGTAAGCGGGGCTGATAGCGAAAACTCTGAGTCCGACACTGACGACTATCCCGACCTCACCGGAGGAGTGCCGAACGAAGAGTTTGAGTCTATGGCCGACCCCTTTGCAAATGCCGGTGGCGACTCGCCACAAGACCTAACCGTTGGCACAGGACAGGAAGGACCTGCAAGCACGACAAATGACCCTCTTGCTCTCTCTTCGGATAGTGACGACTCGCTGCCCGACCTTACAGGCGGAGTAGAGCAGGAAGACTTTCAGATAAGAGACGATCCGTTCAGCTCTAGCGGTAGCGGCGACGACTCAATACCGGACCTCACGGGCGACGCATTTACGGACGACCTTATAGATGGCCTTTCGCCATCCGACTTTGATGAAGAGATATCGGGAGACACTGCAAGTGAGACCCCGCCAGAGGACCTCCTCGGTGAATCAATAATATTTGAGACATCCCTAGAGGACCCCTTTGCGGAATCAGAGACTGAAAAGAGCTCCGCACCTAAGACCCTGCTTGAAGAAAACGACCCGCTAAGAGATCTTCTGGGGGAATCAATAGAGATAGAGGGAAGTGCCGAAAACGTCTCATTTGGCGGTATACCAACCTCACAGGGTTCACGCGACGATAGGGAGGCGCAAACAAGTGATTTTGAATCAGGTCCCTCTATTGAAGATTTGGCCTATGAGGAAGAAGAGCTTAACCGAACACCGTTATTTTCAGACCTTAACCCGGAAGAGCTTTCCTCCGTCATAAGATATGCGCAGATCCACTCGGTTGGCAAGGGCGAGTACGTCTTTAAACAGGGCGACGACGGTGGCTCCATCTACGTAATCACTTCTGGCGCGGCAGAGGTCTTAAGCCACACGAAATACGAAGAGGAGGTTCGGTGCGCCAATCTCATGGACGGAGACTTCTTTGGCGAGTTCGGCTACTTCTCCGGAGCGCCGCGAAGCTCCGGCGTAAGGGCCCTTACCGAACTCGAACTCATTGAGTTTAGCCGCGACGCGCTCGAAGGACTTACCGAAAAACATCCGAACCTTACAAAGGTCCTCTTTGATTTCTACAAGGAACGCGTCCTTAACAGGCTCTTGGCCGTATCAAAGATTTTTCGCCACATGGCCGGGTCGGACAGACACGAAATCTTAAAACGCGTATGGGTCGAGCGCTTTGTCGCAGATACCGATGTCTTGCACAAGGGCGACGAGGGCGACGCCATGTACCTCATAAAATCCGGCAAGGCTACGGTATGGTCAAAACGCGAGGACGGTACGAAAGAGATATTAAAAGAGCTCTGTGAAGGGGATTACTTTGGAGAGGTCGCGTTAGTGGAGAACTGTAAACGAGTGGCGAATGTCTCGTCAAACTCCACCCTGGAACTCGTCCTCTTCTCAAGGCCGCTCATCGAGGATATCATATTGAAATATCCGGTCATAAAGAGCATTCTCGCAGAAGAAGCAAAAAAACACGCTAATCTTTTTGATGGGGATAGAGAGATACCGGAAAGCCTTACCTAGAAGCTACCTCACATCTTTAGCCCCTAGATAATAAGATCTTTTTTTCTTGTATAAAGAGGCGGGCGGACTCAAGCTCCCGCTCCGTAAGTTGACCCGGAAGAAACACCGCATCAAAGGCCCCGGCCATAGAGGTAACAAGCGCTGCGCCAAGCCTTTCTGGTGTTACCTCCCCCGACAGGTCTAAAGACTGGTCGGTCCATGCCGCCTTACCGGCCGAGTCGGGACCGAAGACCATCTCCGTAAGTTCTACGTCAAGACCCATGAGTATTGAGCCATGTTGCAAAAAGAGATCGCCAAAGCGACGCTGGGCGCTACCGGAGAGTTTCCTTCCTTCTAGCGTTATTTCATATCGTGAATGAGAGTTAAAACATGCCTCGTCTCTTTTCTTGCCGCGCGAACGCGCCTCGCTGGACGGGCGCACAATCTCCGCATTGACACCCAGGACCTTAAGCGCATCGACTATCGCGCCCCCTATAAGGCGATAGGCCGCGTCTATACCACCGTTGAATCTACTATTTGAAGTAGGCGCTACAATAGAATAGGTAAGCTCCATGTCGTGCAAGACGGCTCGACCGCCGGTCAGGCGCCTTACGACCGGCAGGGCTCTTTCCAAGGCCAGAAAGCGGTCGGCCTTTTGTGCGTAACCTATAGAGATAGTCGGGCTTGACCAGCTATAAAGCCTTAGGGTGGGAAGAGAGTCTCCAACGACGAAATTTCGCAATATCGCCTCGTCTCTCGCCATATTGGACGCACCCTCCATGGGGGGATCTTTTAAAAGCCTCCAACGTTCCATAGAGCCTGTCCCTCCCGACGGCCGAATCTAAAACCTAAGACCGCCTTTTATATAATGGGTTTTTTTGTAGAGAATCTTTCGAGGAAATCTATTGCAATATCTCCGGCGATGAAGTCGTGGTCTTTCATGATCTCCATGTGGAGCTGGACATTGGTCTTAACACCCGCGATATGAAACTCATCGAGCGCGCGTTTCATGCGTATGATCGCATCTTGGCGCGTATCGGCATGGACGATAAGCTTGCCGAGCATTGAATCGTAGTGAGGCGGCACGGTGTAGTTGCAAAATACCGCCGAATCAAGCCTCACGCCCGGACCGCCCGGAACATTCATATCCGTGATCTTGCCGGGAGAGGGCGCGTAGGTATACGGGTCCTCGGCATTTATGCGGCACTCGATACTATGGCCGGTAAAGTTTATATGCTTTTGCTTATAAGACAACCTCTCGCCGGCAGCGACCTTTATCTGCTCTTTTACGATATCTATGCCGGTAATCATCTCGGTCACGGGGTGTTCTACCTGAATGCGCGTATTCATCTCCATAAAGTAGAACTTTTTATTGCTATCGACCAGGTACTCGACAGTGCCGACGCTGGCATAACCGATAGACTTTGCGAGCTTAACGGAGGCGTCACCCATCTGGCGACGCAGTTTATCGGTTACAAATGAGCTTGGGGCCTCTTCAAGAATCTTTTGATGGCGTCTCTGTATGGAGCACTCGCGTTCGCCCAGATGCACGACATTGCCGTGCTCGTCGGCCATTATCTGTATCTCGATATGTCTCGGCCTTTCGCAGAAATGCTCCAAAAAGACATCGGGATCGTTAAAGGCGCTCTTGGCCTCGGTGCGCGCAAGGTGAAAAGCGGTCAAGAGGCTTGCCTGCGTATGCACGAGTTTCATGCCCTTGCCGCCGCCGCCGCTTGAGGCCTTTATAAGTAACGGGTAGCCGATCTTCTTTGCAATCTCTACGGCCTCGTCCTCATCCGAGACGGCCTTTAAAGACCAGGGCAGGACCGGCACGCGGTACTTCTCCGCCGTGCGCTTTGCCTCGACCTTATTGCCCATCAGACGCATAGTGGCCGACGAAGGGCCGATAAACTTTATGCCGCAATTTTCACATACCTCGGCAAACTCGGCGCTCTCGGCCAGAAATCCGTAACCCGGATGGACCGCTTCGGCATCGGCGACCTCAATGGCGCTTATTAGCGAGGAGATATTTAAGTAACTCTCGGTGCTCTTTGCCGGACCTATACAGATCGACTCGTCGGCGAGCTTCGTATGGAGCGAGTCCCTGTCGGCCTCGGAATAGACGGCGACGGTCTTAATGCCCATCTCCTTACATGCCCGGATTATACGGACAGCTACCTCGCCTCTGTTTGCTATAAGAATCTTATTGAACAATAGGTAATCCTAAAAAAGGTTTTTCGGTTTGCAGGGCAGGAGGGTTTTGGTCCAGTTTGTGGCTCTAACATAAAGATATCGCCAAAAAATAAAAAGACCCCAACTGACCCGGAGACCGTGGTTCCTACTTCTTAACCTCGATCTGAAAGAGCGGTTCTCCGTACTCCACCGGGCTTCCGTCGTCAACAAGCACGGCGAGGACCTTGCCGCTATAATCGCTTTCGACCTCGTTAAAGAGCTTCATGGCCTCTATGATACAGAGAGGCTGACCGGCGCTTATAAGGCCTCCGACCTCTACAAAGGGATCTGTATCCGCGGAAGGTCTTTTATAAAATGTGCCGACCATCGGAGAGGTCACAAGCTTTACATTATCCGGTACGGACTTTTCTTTCGCAACCGGAGCCTCGACCGAGACCGGTAGAGGTGCGGATAGTAGCTGTTGAGGCGCTCCAGCGGAGAGCGCGCCTCTCTTGATCTTTATCTTGCCATCCGAGCCTTCTACCTCAAGCTCCACGATATCCGTGGACTTTATGAACTTATAAATACTCTTTATATCCTTGATATTCATCTATCCTCCAAAATCAAAGGACCAACAGGTCCTTATCGAGGCTCGTCAAAACCTCAAAACCGCTCTTAGTTACGAGAACCATATCTTCTATACGCACGCCGAATTTACCGGTCAGGTAGATACCCGGCTCGACGGTGATTATCATTCCTTCTTTTAAAACCTCTTCACTACGTGGCCCTATGGAAGGGGCTTCATGCACATTGAGGCCTACGCCGTGGCCCGTGCCGTGGCCGAATAACTCTCCATAACCGGCGGCCTCAATATAGTCGCGCGCTGCGAGATCAACCTCTCTGGCCTTGGCGCCGGGCCTTATGACCTTTATGGCGCGTTCATTCGCCTCTCTAACGATATCGTATATCCGGCGTTGCTCTTTAGAGGCCTTGCCGACGGCTACGGTGCGCGTAAAGTCTGACGAGTATCCGTCGACCACAGCGCCCATATCTATGACGATTAACTCGCCCTTCTTGATCTTTTTGTCCGAAGCCAGGCCGTGCGGCAAAGCGCCCCTCGGACCGGATGCAACAATTATATCAAAAGATGGGCAAAAAAGGCCATTTTTCTTTAAAAAATGCTCGATTTCTGTCGAAATCGTATTCTCGCTAATTCCGCTTTTTACGAGTCTAACAGCATTTGTAAAGGCGTTTTCGGCAACCTTTATCGCGCGCCTTATGGTGTCAACCTCTTCGAACCCCTTCTGAATCCTGACCGATTCGACCATTGCCTTAAGTGGTTTCAGCTTAATACCACTGCCCCTAAAGGCCCTGCTTAAAGCGCGCCAGAGCGCGTAACTTACATCTACCTCCTCGAATCCGAGAGTGGCAAGGCCTAGCCTCTTAAGCTCTGCCGCGACCTGCATTGTCCACGGACCGGTTATAAGCCTTTGTATAAAACCTGGCGCTTCTTTTCCTGCCTGAATCGTATAACGAGAATCGGTAAAGAAATAAGCGGAGCGAGCTGTAACGAGCAGGTATGCGCTCGACCCGGTAAAACCGCTAAGATACCTTATATTTACCAGATCCGTTACAAGCAGCCCGTCCACGCCCTTAGCGCGAAGCCCTCTTCTAACGGCCTTTAGCCTTGTCGCTGAAATTTTCGATAAAGGGTTTGCCAAACTATTCGCCTCTTTCATCTAAACTACAAGAGCGCTCCTTATTAATAAGGAACGCTCACGATTCTACCTGACAATTCTATCTGTAATGGCGAGAGAGGAAATCCCTTACCGTGTCATGAGAGACCGACTCCAGAAAGACCTCGCCGATAGATTTTAATAGTACAAAACGTATTTGGCCGTGATGAACCTTCTTATCGAGAAGCATCGATTCGAAGAGATCGTCAGCCGCAAGGCCCGGAGCCTCGGTAGGCAGACCGAACTTTTCTATAAGCGACTTTATACGTTTCACATCTTCGGCGGTGCAGTGTCCAAGCTCTCTTGAAAACTCGGCGGCGAGCACCATGCCCACGGCCACTGCCTCGCCATGGCGAAGTGTGCCGTAGCCGGAGACGGACTCGACCGCATGCCCGAAGGTATGGCCGAAGTTCAGTATGGCGCGAAGCCCCTGCTCATGCTCGTCGGCGCTGACAACGCCGGCCTTGATAATACACGAACGTTCGATAGCCTCTATTACGTCGTCTTCAAGGGCAAGTATGCCTGCGGCCTTCTCTTCGAGAAATAAAAAATAGTCAGGGTTTCTTATGACCGCGTGTTTTATCATCTCGGCAATGCCGCCGCGAATCTCTCTAGCTTCAAGTGTCATTAAAACATCGGGATCTATAAAGACGACCTTCGGCTGATAGAACGAACCGATCAGGTTCTTTCCGCGCGGGTGGTTAACGGCGGTCTTTCCGCCGATAGAGCTATCGACCTGCGAGAGTATCGTCGTAGGGACCTGCACGTATGGAACGCCGCGCAGATAAGTCGCCGCGACAAAACCGGCAAGGTCACCGACCACGCCGCCGCCGAGCGCGATTATGGACGAGTCGCGCTCAAACTTTTTCTCAATAAGGCGGTCATATATCTTCGATGCCTCCGAGAGGCTCTTATACTCTTCGCCGTCGGGCATCTCTATAACAATCGTCTTAAAACCGGCCTCCCTGAGAGAGTCCCTTACCTTATCGGCGTATAAATCTCCGACGAGCGGATTCGTAATGACCGCAACCGCTGAATTAAACGAAAACCCGTTCTTACTCATTACAGGGCCTATATTATCTAGCATGCCGCGCATGATATATATGGGGTAGGATCTATCCGGCAACGAATCGGATCTTAGCTCAACATTAACTATCTTAGCCAATTAAAAATTCCTCTATTTCATCCACGATCTCGGCAAGGTTCTTACCTGTCGTATCTATCGTTAAGTCACAATCGGCGTAAAATTCGTTTCGCTCCTGAAGAAGTCTTTCTATCTCTTCTGCGGGATTGTCGCAGGAAAGTAACGGCCTCTCCACGCCGCCTTCGACCCTCTTAAGAATCTCTTCCGGGGTTGCGGTGAGACATACGACCCTGGCAAAGGCCTTGAGCTTCTTTCTACTTTCCGGGTCTATCACAATGCCGCCGCCGGTCGATACTACAAAACTTCTATCGTCGCCATATAGTCCGCCGGCAAGCTCCTCGACAACACGGCGCTCAAGCTCTCTAAAACGGGCTTCGCCAAAGTTCTCGAATATCTGGCTTATGGACATGCCCGACTCTTGCTCGATAATAGTATCGGTATCGAGCAGCCTGGCGCCACGCAGAGCGGCGAGCTGCTTTGCCACAGAACTCTTGCCGGTGCCCATGAAGCCGGTAAGCGCTATATTAATAGTAGTATCGCTCACGGCCTAGAAAGAGGCTATTGCTTTGAGGTAAGCTTTGTAATTTCTCCTTATCTCAACAATAGAGTCGCCGCCGAACTTATCAAGAAAGGCCCCGGCAAGCTCTATGGCCACAACCGCCTCGCCTATTACGGAAGCAGCCGGGACGGCGCAACAGTCGGAACGTTCGACGCTGGCCTTAAAAGCCTTCTTAGAGTCTATGTCTACCGACCTGAGGGGTTTATAGAGGGTCGGTATGGGTTTCATGGCTGCCTTTATTACAATTGGCGCGCCGTTTGACATGCCACCTTCTATGCCGCCGGCTCCATTGGTCCTCCTGTAAAAACCGGACTCTTGAGGCCAGAAGGCGGCTTTTGCATTGGAGCCTTCGGCAATATGTTTGCCGTAAAAGATCTCATCTTGAACCCTGGAGCCAGGTGTAGAGGCCACATCGAAACCGAGCCCTACCTCTACGCCTTTTATCGCCTGTATGGACATGATCGCCATGCTTATCAGGGCGTCAAGCTTTCTGTCCCAGTGCACGTAAGAGCCAAGTCCCGGCGGCACTCCCACAGCAACAACCTCGAAGGAACCGCCAAGGCTGTCGCCAGCGGCCTTGGCATTATCTATCAATTTCGTCATTCGTTTTGTGGCTGCGCCTACCGGGCACCTCATGACAGATCGTTCGGCCAGGTCATGAAGGGAACGGCAATCCTTCGCCTTTACATTGGCCTTTTCGCCACCGACCTCTGTGACCCAGCTATAGATGGAAATACCAAACTCGGCCAGCAGCCCCTTTGCGACCGCTCCTACCGCGACTCTCGCGGCAGTCTCTCGCGCGCTTGAACGCTCAAGCACATTTCTTATATCCGAATGGCCATATTTCATGGCCCCGGTCAGATCGGCATGTCCGGGTCTAGGACGCTTTACTTCTTTCTTGTCTACTCCTGTGCGAGGGGCCGGGTCCATGGCGTCGAGCCAGTTCTCCCAGTCCCTGTTCTCTATAATCAGTGCAACCGGAGAACCCAACGTGCTGCCATGCCTCACCCCTGAGACAATAGAAGCCGAGTCGCTCTCTATCAGCATCCTGCCGCCTCGACCGTACCCGCCCTGACGACGTTTAAGGTCTGCGTCTATCTTATCCGCGGTTATCTTAAGCCCGGCTGGCAACCCCTCGATTATAGTAGAGAGCTGTTTGCCGTGGGATTCGCCGCTGGTGAGATATCTAAACATCTAATTTCCTCCGGAAATTCTAGGTAATACAGGGATTATAAATAAAAAAAAGATGCACCCCATAAATGGGGTGCATCTTTACTAAAACTAGGATCGTGACTAACCTACCTCGGCGCTTCCGGCAAGTATTGTCGGAGTGATAAATATTAACAGTTCCTTCTGGCTGTCCGATATAGACTTGGCCTTAAAGAGCCAGCCCACAAAGGGAATTTCTTTAAAGAACGGAATACCCTGCTCCGTCTCGGTCGTTTCGGTTACTATGATACCGCCTATAACCGTCGTCTCACCGTTTCTGACGAGCACCTCGGTCTCGGCCTCTTTCTTATTGATACTGGGCTCACCGCCTGAGGTCCTAAAGGTACCTATTGAGTTTCTTGAGGCCTTTATCTGCAAAAGCACCGAACCGTCAGGGGTTATCTGCGGTTTAACGGTCAGGTTCAAGTTAGCGTCAATAAAGGTTGTCGCCGTTCCGAGCGCGGTAGTCGTCTCAAAAGGTATCGACTCACCCTGTTCTATCTTTGCCTCTTTATTGTCGAGCGTGGTGACACGCGGCCTTGATATCGTCTTCAAAAGACCTGCCTGTTCACCGGCGCTAAGCCTCATGTCGAGAATCATCGGATTCGCACCGGCGGTGCCAAGTATGAAACCCAGGGCGCCAAGCGAACCGGCGGTACCGGTTGCAGGAAGGTTAACGGCATAGTTCGTAACACCGGCCTTCGCGGGCCAGTCCGTCTTTGCCAGATTATTTACGCCCTCCTCGGCCTCGCCATCGGTTATCCCACTTTGAACTGATGGGTCCAACATAGTCGTTCCCAGATGATCACTAGCGCCGAAGAGTCCCGAATGTGTCTGGTTCCATTGCGAGAGGTAATCTACGCCCCACTGTATACCGATGTCACGGGCAAAACTACTCTCAGCCTCGACTATCCTGGCCTCTATAAGGACCTGGGGTATGATCATGTCAAGCTTCTGTACTACCTGCACGGCCTCTTTTATGCCGGCGATTGTATCTTTAACAATAAGAGTATTGGTAGATTCGTGGCTCGTTACCGTTCCTCTATCGGTAAGGACCTCCCTTATCAGGACCTCAAGGGTTGTCGCTTCTTCGTAGTTAACCTGCAAATATTTTACATGGAGCGGTTCGACCTTCTCCTTGGCCTTTAAGGCCGCAAGGGCCTCTTCCCTCTCCGATCTCAAGACCGATATCGGGGCAACCCTTATTACGTTGCCGATCTGTATCTTTCCAAGAGCCTTGCTCTGAAGGATGATATCAAAGGCCTGGTCCCAGGGGACATTCTTAAGCCTCATTGTCACGGTACCGCCGATATCATCCGACGCGATAATATTAAGATCACTGATCTCCGCCAGGAGCTTTAGGATATCAGCGATACCGGCGTCGACCATATCCAAGTCAATGGGCTGCCCGTGGTATTCCTTTGTCAATTCCTTTTCAAGCGCTTCAAGGTAGGGATCTATCTCAGGATTTGACTCGCCTGCCTCATCCTCGCCATCTTTAATACCCACGGCCTCACCGAAGCTCGCCGCCTGAGCCAGAGGCTCTACATTTTTTGTAATGACAATAGCATCATCGGTGGTCGGCACCGCCATGGCTGGAGCAGCCATCTGAGCGCTGGCCGCGGAGAAATCAAGGCTTATCGAATTGCCGTCCTCTAAAACGCTATACTCACCCGACTGGCTCAACCTTACCAGTATGCGCACCTCATTGGCGGGATCACCGGCTAGCTGATATGAGCTGACCGACTCAACCGTCGTTTCAAGAGCAGAAGTATCCATCGTCCTAACCAGATCGTTCGGTATAACGGAACTCAACAGATCTATAGTGATTATCTTTCCGTCTAACGATCTCTTTAAGGAGTAACGCGGCTTGTCCGAGCTCGTAACCGTAAGCAGCCCCCTGTCTCCTACCGTCTCAAATTCAACGGCGCTTACCGTTAAGACTCCTGGCCCGACTTCAGGGGTTACAGCCTCTAACGGGGGCGGTTCCGAAATGGTTAGAAGCAGAGAGTTCCCTGACTTCTTAACACCGTACTCCGGCATAACGCCTGAACGTGAGTTGAATACGAGGCGCACCTTGTCGCCGTGAGACCCGATCGTAACTTCATTTAAGAGAGGATTGTCTATCGCTACTGTCTTGGAACCAACAGCCGACTTAACGCCCCAGATATCTACAATAATACTGCCCTGGTCCTCAAAGCCGAAGGTATTATAGCTGCCTATAAGGCCGTCGGCCTTTACAGTTACTACGCCGCCTGCGGATTCAATACTTGTTAGCGAGGTTATTTGCTTTGCCGCCTTTTTTGCCGCCCGCTTTTCCGCTTTCTTGGAGAGAGCCTTCTTGGTCGCACAAGGGTTAGCGGACTTCGTAGCTACGGCGCAGGGGTTGGCCCTCTTTACAGAACACGGATTATAGGCTGTCGACGCAATGCCTTCTTTTTTCAGATTTACAAGGATGCTGTTCTCACCGCTCTTGACGCGATGCTCCACACCGCCCTTGAGCCCTATCTCTATCCTGCCTATCTCTTTACCGGCTACAACATAACCGGATGCGATAATATCTTCAATATATGGATTGTTGATCGACGTTGTTCCACCTATCTTGGAGACATCCACGTCAGGGATATCCACTATTACTCGATCAGGACCCTTGAGCTTAAATACCGTATATTTAACGGTAGAGGTCGTCTCTATCATGATGGCGTCACCGCCGCCAACGACGCTGACCGACTCCACAAAGTTTACTGCCGGTGTGACCTCGGCCTCCTTAACCGCTTTATGTCCGTTTATTTTTTCAACCTTTACACCGGACGCAGGGGCGGCGCACCCGACTGAGATGAACAAAGTCAAGAATAAGAAAAAATATAGGTGCGGTTTGAACTTAACGGCCTTGATACTCATTATTTCCTCCGTCTATAGAGAAACCTGGTACGGTCCATAAATTTTATATAAATCCATCAAAATATCTATTAAACGTATCTATTAGAAGGACAGGCTACTTCCCATCCTTCATCTTTGCCCGATCTTCCGTGGAAGGCAGGGTTAGCTCTACTATACTTGTCGATTCGGTCTCGCCGTAAGGATTTAACAAGGTCTCCTCTACTACGATTCCATTACCGTAAAACTCTATTATCTTACCCTCCCTGTTGCCAATCATATCACCGGTGGAGACCATATACTTCTTACCGTCCGGGGCAATCACCAGGGCCTTCGGCTCGCCTAGTCCTGTGATTACGGCAAGCAATCTAAAGACATTTAGCGGGCAACACTCAAGAGGGCCCTTGATCCTGACAGGACGTTTGGGACCCTTGGAGCGCTCCGGGGCAATGGGCTTAAAGGGGTTTCTTAGAGAGCCCTTCTTCTTAATGGCATCAAGAAGTTTGCCCTCAAACCTTTTATCCATCTGGGCAAGCGCTGGCTTTGCCGCGGCAGCCGCGGCAGCGGCGGCAGCGGCCTTTCGTGCGGCAAGGGCCTTTGCCGACGGCTTTGCCCTTATAACTTCATTCTTATCCGAACCTCCACCTCCGCATGATACTGCAAGGAACGGAAGGCAGGCAAGAAAGAGTATCGCTATTAAAGTTCTACTTCTCATTATCTCTTTCCGCGCCTCTTACCCCTCGGCGGCGCGGCCTTTTGCCCTTCGGGGATAAATCTAAAGGTCGTTACGGTAAAGGTCGACTCCATAGAACCGCTTTCGTCTTTAACCTTGATCGCCATATTCTCGATATTTACTATTCGAGGCAGTTTCGATATCTTGTCACAGAACTCATAAAAACTCTCGAATCCGCCCTGTACCTTCATCTGTATCGGCACCTCGGCATAGAAGCCTTTGGGCCTTTCCGGGTTCGGCTTAAAGAGGAATATCTTCAGGCCTACGTCCTTGACGGCCTGAGAAACACTATCTATAAGGTCTGGTATCTCTTTTTCGTTAGGAAGCTTCTCCAGGTACTTAGCGAGCGTGGCCTCTAGCGCGGCCTTCTCTTGCCTGAACTTCTCAATATCAGAGGCAATAATCCTCTTTTCCTGTATATCCGCGTTCAAACTGCTTAGCTTTTGATTTAGGTCCGCAACCTCGTCAATCGTCGGAGAGATAAGGAAGTAGTACCCTAAAAAAGCAATAAAAAGATCGATAACAACGAGAATAAGGATTCGCTGAACTAACGAACGTTTTAATAATATATCAGGATTTATCTTTATCGCCATGTCGCCTACTTAGTAAAACTCAGAGTAAAATTGACCGCATTCTTTGAGCTAGGTATGCCCTGAACCGTCTTGCCCCTGGCAACGACCGCAAGTTCAACATTTTTGAGTTTCCATCTGTCCAGATTTCTCATGAAATCCGCCACAACATCGTCATACGCGGCAAGTCCGTTTACCTTGACCGAGCCGCCGCCTTCATGTAATGAATAGATCCAGGCCTTTTCCGGTACTGAGAGGCTTAACTGCGAAAGCAGCCTCACCGGGCCGGTCCTGTCGGCCTGTAACTTTTCGACCGTCTTTATCTTATCCTCAAGAAGCTTCTTTTGTACCTTTATCTGCGAAAGCTCCCCTATCTTGCTCTTCAACGCGGCAAGCTCCTGCTCGCCCCTGGTAATATCATTGGTAACGGCCTTGACTTCATTAGAAAAGGTAATATAGAGAAGCAACGTTATGGCTATAACCAGAAAAGTCACCAGTCCACCGATGGTTAACTGGAACCTTAACGATTCTTTCTTCTTTGCGGCCCTTACCGGGAGTAGGTTTATGCGTATCATCTAGTCGCCTAACCTCCTGGTTCCAAGCCCTACGCCCACGGAGAAGAACGGCGCCATCTCTTTCAGATACTCGGGATCAAAGGTTTTCGGGTCGCACTCGATCCCGCCGAACGGATTGGCAAGCTCGACATCAAGCGCCGCGCGCTCCTTTAACATATCGGAAAGCCCCATAGTCTTGGCGCCGCCGCCCGAAAGGACTATCTTGCTAATAAACATATCTATACTTCCAGCCAGGAAGAAGTCCATCGACCTCTTTATCTCGACCGTAAGATTCATCGATACCGTATCGATAACGCTCTTTAACTCCACCGGGTCCACGCCGTCTATATCTTCACCGCGTTTGGCGGCCTCGGCGTCCTTATAGTTGACGTTAAAGCGCCTCTGGACCTCTTCGGTATACTGATTGCCGCCCATGGGTATGGAACGTGTAAAGACGGTAAGACCGCCGGCTATGACGCTTATGGAAGTAATGGAGGCGCCGATATTAACCATGACGATATTTTCGTCAGGTGACAGGGCGAAGTTAATCTCCATCATATTCTCAAGGGCAAAGCTATCTACATCGACGACGACCGGATTAAGGCCCGATTCCTTCAGGGCATTGGTGTAGTCGTTGATAACGTCCTTCTTTACCGCGACAAGCATGACATCCATCTGTCCGCGTCCCTCGGTATCTTCACCTAGTATCTGAAAGTCTATATTGACGTCGGTCATTGGAAAAGGAATATACTGCTCGGCTTCCCATTGGATGGACTCGGCCAGTTCCTCTTCGGTCATGGCGGCCATATTGACCTTCTTGATTATAACGGAGTGTCCTGAAAGAGATGTTACAGCGTCTTTGGCCTTTACGCCGTGCTCGGCGAGCATATCGGACAGGGTGGAGGTGACGGTCATTGAGTCGATTATAGAACCGTCTACGATAGCCTCCGGCGGAAGCTGGCAGTAGCCGAGCTTCTTAAGCTCCCAGCCGCCCTTGGTAGACGACATCTGAACGAGCTTAATAGAGCTTGATCCTATATCAAAGGCCACGACCTCTTTGCTCTTGAAAATGTTTTTAAATGCTATCGACATATATAAAAATAACTCTCCAAAGCAGCCGGCCATGGCTCTATAGAAAACCTATCAGTATCTATTGTGCCATAAGCCGATAAATAAGGCTACAAAAATTAATACATCTTAATAAAAAGCGCTTTTTACTCTTTAAGCCTTTTCCGACAATAAAACTTTATTGCACTATAGAATAAATGTCAAGTAATTTATTAGCTCTTATATACTAACCCTATTGATAACAAAAAGGAAATAGGCAAAGAACTCGTCAATAGTAGTAAATCACGACAGATTGCAAGCGCCATAACAATCCATTTTCCACCCTTATCTTCTTAAGTTTATATATTGCAATATGCATGCCGGGCGCATGAAAGAGGAAGCTTTAGTAAGCGGTTTATCCAGCGAGTTTTCAATTTTCTTTAGGATTGATGCGGTGTTGAGGGTTAGTATGGTTAGGAACGGTAGCTCAGCCCCCTTTAACAAAAACGGCGGGCCGCGGCTATTTGCCGCGTCCCGCCGTTTCAATTCGCTTCTCTTACCGTCTGATTATTGACGCGGGCCTCCGTGTGGAGG
>JAJCZF010000014.1 GCA_029262535.1 Deltaproteobacteria bacterium | reverse complement strand
GTCGCTTCGTTGCCGGAGGTAGTGAGTGGTCGCTATAACCTTGTCGAGCCCGGCTCGCCCGAGGCCATAGCGCGTGGCGTGATAGATATAGCTTGCGGTAACTATAGAGAGACTCCGCTAAAGCGCTTCTCATGGGACGACACGGTTAAGAGCCATATCGAGGTTTTTGAAAAGATTATCGCAGAGCGGCGCGCTTGATCGAACCTGCTAATAAGGACCTGGACGTAGTTATTGTTGACCCTACTCTTCTTTTTCGATATAAATGATATGATTATCTTTTCGGGGGTTTTTAATTGGCTCTACCTACAAAAAAGCTATATATGAACGAGATACTCTTTCGCGAAGGCGATATCGGCGAGATCGCCTATGTCGTTCGCAAGGGAGCTATCGAGATATCGATTGAGTCCGGCGGGGGGAAGATCGTGCTCGCCAATCTTGGGGCCTCGGCCGTCTTTGGTGAGATGGCGATAATCTTTGACGAAGAGCGCCGCACGGCCACGGCCATGGCCACCGAATATACCGAACTGGTCCAGATACACAAGAACGACTTTGAAAAGTTCCTCGCCAAGAGCCCAAAGATAATCGTACACCTGCTGAACGCGCTGGTATCCAGACTTCAACAGACCACGCAGAGGTTAGGCAAGGCCCCGAACGTATTTCTCGGCTGCTGCGAGATGATAAACCTGCTCTCCTATCACAACCGCGAGGTCATAGACTATGACGTCACCGTGCACTCCATGGCTTCCACATTCATCACCGACAACGAAAGCATCAAGGAAAAGTTGCAGGAGATGGAGGATAACGAGCTTGTCGATATACTTATCGACGGCATAGGCAAGAAGACTATCCGCATCATAGGCCGCCACTCCTTCATGAGCCGCGCCCGGCGCGCCTTTCAAAAGAGTGGAGGGCAACTTTGAGTCTGGGGCGCGAGCACTGGAATACCCGTATCGGCCTCATACTCGCCATGGCGGGCAACGCCATAGGGCTCGGTAACTTCCTGCGCTTCCCGGTGCAGGCCGCAGAGAACGGTGGCGGCGCCTTCATGATACCCTACTTTATCTCCTTTATAGTGCTCGGCATTCCGCTCATGTGGGTTGAATGGGGCATGGGGCGTTACGGCGGCTCAAGGGGACACGGCACGGCCCCTGCCATATTCGACGCCATATGGAAACATCGCGCGGCCAAATATGTCGGTCTATTGGGCATATTTCTGCCGCTTGTAATACTGATGTATTACGTATATATATGTTCTTGGACGCTGGCCTTCAGCTTTGCTTCGATCTTAGGCCTATATCCCGTGCCCGGCGCGGGAGTATCGCAAAATACTCCATTAGAGTACCTAAAACCCTATCAAGACTATCTCTATGACTTCATAGGGGCCTCGGGCGGAGGGCTTTTTCATAACCCGGATCACTTTGCCTATCTATTCTTTTTTATCACACTGGGGCTTGGCATGTGGATACTTGCCAGGGGCGTATCGGGCGGTATCGAAAAGCTCAATAAGATAGCCATACCAGCGCTCTTTATTATGGCCGCTGTCCTCTTTATCCGAGTTCTAACCACAGATAGCCCGACCGATCCGACGCACACCTTATCAAAGTCTCTCGCTTTTCTATGGGAGCCGGATCTATCCGGTCTCACCAAGCCCAGGGTCTGGCTTGCCGCAGCCGGGCAGGTATTTTTTACCCTCTCGCTCGGTTTCGGAGCGATACTTACCTATGCAAGTTATATTAAAAAAGATGCGGATATAGCGCTTGACGGGCTTGCGACTTCATCTATTAACGAATTTGCAGAGGTTGTATTCGGGGCGACCATCGCTATTATATCGGCTGTAATATTCTTCGGGCCCGAAGGGGCCGAGGTCATTGCGGGGCAGGGGGCTTTTAAGTTAGGCTTCATCTCCATGCCTGCCATATTCTCACATATGCCGGCGGGTTCATTTTTTGGATTCTTATGGTTTCTCCTGCTCTTTATCGCAGGGCTTACCTCTATAGTAGCCCTCTCACAGCCTGCAATCGCATTCTTTGAAGACGAACTTGGATGGCTCCGAAAGAAGGCCGTTGCCGTAATAGGTCTGCTTCTGCTCTTTTCGTCGGCATTGCCGGTATTTCTTCCCGGCAGTCTCGACGAGATGGACTTCTGGGCCGGGACCTTCGGCATCGTCATACTCGCTCTGGTTGAGATCATCATCTTCTTCTGGATATTCGGCGCCGACAATGCATGGAAAGAGATAACTCGCGGAGCGCGCATACGCATACCGAGGATCTTTTATTACTTTATGAAGTACCTGACGCCGCTGCTACTTATAGTTATACTTATTGCATGGGGCTGGCAGATGCTGCCCGGAGTTCTGGCAAAGAGCGGAATGGGCATATGGACGACAAGGATATTCCTTATCGTTCTACTTATAGCGCACGCGCTTGTTATCAGGTACGCGTGGCAGAGGAAGAGGAGGCGCGAGCGATGACAGCTGCCGGTTGGATATTCCTCATATCTTCATGGGCCGCGGTCTCGGCGCTCGTGGTATTCTGTTTCTATAATATCTTCTTTAAAAAATCCTAGATAGCAAGGGGATGAAATGGAGGTTAAGTGCGTGGAGCTTAAAGGAGTTCTTATGGAAACGCATTAGTTGACCTGATCTATCGCGGTTTCATCTTTTCGCTTTGCAACAGTCTCTTTTTGAACTTTCTTGCTGACTTCTTCTCTCTCCTTCTTATGACGGCTCTTAATACGATATGGTATGCGACTATCGCTCCTGTGGCGGAGATGATAAAGTTACCGGTGAAGAATGCAAGCCCGTCTGTCTGAATCAGTGTCTTGAATCCTTCTATGGTGATCTTGCCGTGCACGAAGGCCGAAGCGCTTTCGCGCCAATATATGAGCCTTCCGAGCGAGTAGCTGAGCGACCATACTATTGGCGTGGATATGGGGTTCATGACAAAGGTGCCGAGAAAGGCGGCGGCCTTGTTTACCTTGAAGATATGGGCAAAGAAGATGGCAAAGATCGTGGCAAGGCCGACAGTCGGCATGAAGCCGATAAATACTCCGATTGCAACGCCGAGGGCAATCTTGTCCGGCGGGTCGTTCAGGCGTAGAATTTTGAGGTAGTAGTACCTGCAGGCCCTCTTGCTGCGTTCCCAGAAACTACGAGTTCTCTTCTTTCGCATTGCCCGTTCTTCCCTGATGTTAAGATGTTACGAGGATAATCTATACAATACGGTACTATAACATGCTTTTAATGGAAAAAAAACGATGTTTTGATCTCTAGAATTAATATGAGAGAATGCTTTAACTTGACTATCTTTTAAAGGTTATATCACTTTACCCGGCCTTATTTGTTAAGTTTTGGGCCGGATTTAGATTCCAACAGCCGTGTAAAAAAGGCTCTCATATCACTTGGTATTTTCTAAAGAACTAAAGTCCCATGAGCCTTACTTAAGAGGGGTATAGTAGCGAATTATATAAGGGAATACCAGTCTCTTATGCGTAATTATGAGCTCTGTGTAGAGTTTATGCCACCTACTATTCTAAAGTATCCCGCTATCGTTGGTTCTTTCTCATTTCTAACTTTAATAAGTTTTATACCCCTTATAGTATGCCATTACGACTTTCGTATCTATGGATGGATGCAAAATATATTAATGTCAGTATTATAACTCAATAATTTCGTATCAAGTTCAATCTCTTTTTTCTGCCAGGTTTTGCTTGAGGGCTCTATTTTCGGGTCTCTCCTTTTATTTTCTTGTCATTGGTTGGAAAAAGAAGGTTTTTTAAAGAAAATGTAACGTATGTGCCAAAAACCTGTTGACAGTCGTTGTTTCTCTTATTATAATAATTATGAAGGTTTTAGATTCAGACCAAAAACACCATGAGCGGAATATCTCGATAGGTCTGTACCATCTAGCTACACAAACGGCTTTTCAGTTTTTTAGAATTTTTTGTCGTACTCGTTAGACCATCGAAATTAATCTATGCCATCAAGGACCTTCATAGAAAACAAATAAATTTTGATTAGAAACGGGCAAGCCTACTTGACTGATCATATTGTTAAGCTTGGCCTGTTAAGTCATATGCAGTTAATAAATTGTCTTGTCAACAGACTCTAGGTTTGTCTGCCTCAGGCGGGCATTGCAGGGAAATAAAACATAAATCTAAGGAGATTTCTATAATGGGCGTTAATTATTCAGATACAATTGAGAGAATGCGTTGGTCGGGCAAGCTGAAAAACGACTCTGCCGTTGCCAGAGTACTGGGAGTTACACCCCAGGCGTTAAGCAACTATAAGAAACGCGGTGAGCTGCCGACCGATCTGGTTCTGCGATTTTCGGGCATATACAACCTCTCGCTCGATTGGCTTATAAATGGCGAGGGAGATGTATATCGTATCGGCTTTGAGCCGCCGGAAAGTGAGCACGGCATCCCTTCTTTACAGGAAGAGATCGGCGCATACGGTCGTGGCAGGGGACAATATAAGTGCCTCGATATCACCGCGCTCTCCCCGGAGCACCTGATCTACATGGGAAAGCTTCTAAAGATTCTAGATGAAGGCGATAAGGGTTCTGCCGACGCCATAAGGTGCAGTATCGACGCATTCTACAAGGCCGTAGCCGCAGCCATCGCAGCCCGTCCCGAAGCTGCTTCGAAAGACGACGCCTGTTCGACCGACGAGTGCTAAGAGGCTGCTAAGAGGCTAAAGAAACCGGACTATAGTAACCTACAGGGGGCGACGCAGTATTGCGTCGCCCCTTTTTTGTTTTCTGTCATTTGCGTCCTTTTTGTGTTACTTAAAAAGTAATATGAGATACGACTTTACAGTTATAAAAGAGTGGCACCGGCCCGCCGGCGATAATGCCGAGTGCGCATCCATAGCTTCGAAGCTTTCGTCAGAGGAGAGGTTATTTCTTCTGTCCGACGGCTCGTTGACCCTGCACCTTGAGACTCTTTCTGAAAGGCCGGTCTGCGTTGAGCTGCTTGCGTCCGAATTTACCGGGCTTACAGGGGCGACCGCCGACTACCTGGTTGAGCAGATCGACCAACGCGCTCTTGAAAGAGAGGTCTGGCTCCTGACCGGAGAGACGAGGCAGGTATATGCCTATTCCGTTATGCCGCTTGGCTGTGTAGAGCCGTGGCTCATAGAGGCCCTTGTCGAGGGAGACGAGCCGATCGGCAAGATACTCCAGGCGAGAGAGATCCCGGTCTTAAAGGAGGGGCTTGAGATAGCGGTCATTAGTAGCGAAAAGATCGCAACTGATTTAGGACTTTCACCGGAGACGCCTTTATTTGCCAGGCGTTACAGGATACTTAATAAGGATTCGTCCGAAGAGTGGATAATAAAGGCGATGGTCATAGAGGTAATAAGTCCCGAACTGGTGAAGGTGCCGTAGGGTGGCGGGCATGGCAACTACCTCAGGGCCTAACTCGAAGCTCGCCTCGAAGCTTGTAGCCCTCTCGGATATAATTCGCCTTCGCAAGCAGACCGGTACGCTCCTCCTTCTCTGTCCGACCTTATGGGCCCTATTTATGGCCAGCGGAGGCTCCCCCTCTCTAAAGCACCTTATTGTCTTCATACTCGGTTCCTTTCTCATGCGGAGTGCGGGCTGCGTCATTAACGACATCTCCGATCGCAAGATTGACCGCCATGTAAAACGCACCAGGACGAGGCCTCTGGCGAGTGGACGCCTGAGCGTGAAAGAGGCGGTACTGGTCTTTTTGATTTTTATAATAGTTGCATTCGTTCTGGTCTTATCCCTTAACAGACTTACTATCATGCTTTCATTCGCCGGTCTTGCGCTGGCGGTTATATATCCGCTCATAAAACGAGTGAGCCACCTGCCGCAGGTATTCCTCGGCATGGCCTTCGGCTGGGGCGCGGTAATGGCGTGGGCGGCTGTGACCGGGACGGTCGGCCTTGCGGCGATATTGATATTTTTTGCTAATCTCTGCTGGTCGATATCTTATGATACGATATACGCGCTCATGGATATCGAAGACGATAGAAAGATCGGCGTAAAGTCGACCGCCATACTCTTTGGCAAGAATCTCTGGTCGATACTATTTATTCTTAATCTGCTTTTGGTTTTACTGCTAGGGGCGGCGGGCATCAGTATCGGACTCGGCCCTATCTACTTCGCCGGGCTCTTTATTGCTTTTATAGCTTTTTGTTTTATACTATTCTCCGTCAAGAAGAACCCGACGCACGAAGCGGCCTTCAAAGGCTTCTTCTTCAATTCGATAGTAGGGCTCTTTATCCTCTTTGTTATAATCATCGACCTCATGGGCCGCGCGGCCTGAGAAGGGAAAGACTGTGACCTATACCGACCTTAGAGAATTTATTAGCGAGCTGGAAAAGAAGGGGCTGCTCAAGCGGGTAAAGACCGAGGTGGACCCGGAACTCGAAATAGCCGAGATCATGGAACGGCTCGTTCAAAAGGGCGGCCCTGCGATATTATTCGAAAATGTCAAAGGCTCCGATATGCCGGTCCTTGCCAATACCTTCGGCTCACGTGAGCGCTGCGCCATGGGGCTTGGCGTATCGGAAGAGGATTTTATAAAGATCGGCGAGCTTATCGCCTTCCTCCAACGTCCCAAACCGCCCGAAGGAAAATGGAACGCCGTAAAACAGGTTCCCTTCTTCGCCAAGATCCTAACGCTCGGCCCAAAGACAAAGTCCGGCGCTCCGTGTCAGGAGGTCGTCTTGAAGGGCGACGACGTTGACCTGAACAAAATTCCGATCTTGAAGTGCTGGCCCGGTGATGTCGCGCCGCTCATCACGTGGCCCTTAGTGGTGACGCGCGGCCCCGACGGCGGGCCGTTTAATGTCGGCGTTTATCGCATGCAGCAGCTCGACCGTAATCGCACCATTATGCGCTGGCTCGCCCACCGTGGCGGGGCCAAGCATAAGGCCGAGTGGGAGGCTATCGGCAAACCCCAGCCCGTCGCCGTGGCCATAGGATGCGAACCGGCGACGACCATAGCCGCCGTAACGCCCGTGCCCGAAGATATGGACGAGTTCCTCTTCGCCGGAGTTTTGCGAAAGAAGAATATAGAACTGGTCGACTGTAAGACCGTTCCGCTAAAGGTCCCGAACACAGCCGAGATAGTGCTCGAGGGCGAGATACGCCACGGCGAGACCGCGCTTGAGGGGCCGTATGGAGACCATACCGGTTACTATAACGCCGCCGAGCCCTTTCCCGTCTTTCATGTAAAATGCATCACCCACCGCCGTAACCCGATCTACATGGCGACGATAACGGGCCGCCCTCCCAAAGAGGACGCCGTAATCGGCACCGTCTTAAATAGCATCTACCTGCCGTCCCTACAGCTCCAGTTCCCGGAGGTAGTGGATTTTTCTCTACCGATGGAGGCGGTCTCTTACCGCATCGCCATTGTCTCGATCAAGAAGCAGTACCCCGGCCACGCCCGGCGCATCATGATGGGGCTATGGGGGGTCTTGAAGCAGTTCATGTATGTTAAATATATCATCGTCGTTGACGAGGATATCGACGTACATAAGTGGGACGACGTAATATGGGCCATATCGACCCGCGCCGACCCGGGCCGCGACACGATGATAATCGAAGATACGCCGATAGATTACCTAGACTTCGCCAGCCCCAAAGACGGCCTAGGCGGAAAACTAGGCATAGACGCCACCAACAAAATGCCCCCAGAAGTAAGCCGCGAATGGGGTGAAAAGATGGAGATGACCGACGAGATAAAAGAGCTCGTCACGCGGAAGTGGGGGGAGTATGGGATTGAATAAAGAGGAGGGGATGGGGAAGGTTATGGATAAGAAGAGCTTTAAGAAGGCGGAGTCTGTTGTTGCTAATGTAGTTAACGACTGGGACCCTTATTGCCTTTTGGAGCAAGGTTGTCCTGAAGACGACTTTGTGTTCGAGATATCGATGGTCGTAGGGCAAATCGATAATATCAAGTCAGAAGAGACGGCTGCGGAAGTAATCTCTCAGATATTTAGTAAGCAATTCGAGCCGGAATATTTTTCAGTAAAAGATTGTATGGATGTTGGCACGCGATTATATAACCACCTTAAGGATGCCGGGATAGTTGGTTAAACTTTGAAGCTTTAAATGTTTCTGTTCAGGTTACAAACCTGAAGCGGCGTAGGGTGAGTACAGTGAAAAAATTACTTGTATTGATATTTTTAGTAGTTTCCCCAATTGAGGCATGGTCTGCTATTTCAGCAGATGCAGTTGCCAGTCAAGGTGGAAATGATATTATAGTTTGGCTGTCCCTCATAATTGCTATCTTGGCAGTAGTTGTTGGTCCTATTGTAACTTTGAAAATATCTAAAAGGCAGGTAGTTGCACCAATGAGGCAAGCATGGATTAATAGTTTGAGGGAGCTAATAGCAGAGATCACCAGCACTGCTCTTCATCATCATGTAGCAGGACATGATGAACGAGAAGACGAAGAATACAAGAGGCTTACAGAGCTCGAAAGTAAAATATCTCTGATGCTTAACTTAAATGAAGAAGACCATAAGAGGCTACATGACTTAATTCGTATAATGCTTGAGTCAATAGGTGCTCATATGGACAGAGATCAGACGTTTCAAAAGGCCCATACTGAGATCATGTCGCTCTCTCGAAGTATTTTGAAAAGGGAGTGGGATAGAGTTAAAAAGTAAAAACCCTCGTAGGTTGGGTTGCGTTCTTCAACCCAACAATAATCATTCCTTTAAGCGAAGCGGTCTTTTTGTTTTGGCGGGCGGCGGTGCCATGAGAGGTTGTCACCCTGAGCGTGGCGAAGGGTCTCCGCCATGCAGGCGGCTTCTTCGTTTGAGATTCTTCGCTATGCTCAGAATGACAAGAAGAGGCTCTTTAAAAAGGAGATTGCCCTGCAATGACCTTTTGTTGGGTTGAAGGACGTAACCCAACCTACGATGGTTTTCTCCTTATCAACCCAATTCAAACAGGTACTACCCATTTATTATAAGATCTGTTATATTCTAATTATTGCATATATATTATTTTTTTTACTTATAGACCGGAGGCACTCTTATGACTAAATCTATCAAGGGTACGAGGACGGAACATAATCTCTTGGCGGCTTTCGCCGGAGAATCGCAGGCGCGGAACCGTTATACATTCTTCGCCAAGGCCGCCAAGAAAGAGGGCTTTGAGCAGATATCGGCAATCTTTCTTGAGACGGCAGATAACGAGAAGGTCCACGCAAAGCAGTTCTTCCGCTTTCTTGAGGGCGGCGAGGTCGAGATAACTGCCACCTATCCCGCAGGTATTGTCGGGACGACGGCCGAGAATCTCAGGGCCTCTGCCGAGGGCGAACATCTCGAATGGACAAAGATATATAAAGAGAGCGCCGACGTCGCGCGTGAAGAGGGTTTTCCTGATGTCGGCAAGCAGTTCGACGAGATAGCCGCCGTCGAGGTCGAGCATGAAAAACGCTACCTCGCGCTGCTTGAGAAAGTCGAGGCCGGCACGGTCTTTAAACGCGACGGAGTTTATCGCTGGAAGTGCAGAAACTGCGGGCGCATACACGAGAGCACCGAGCCGCCGGAGATATGTCCGGCATGTTTCCATCCGCGCGCCTATTTCGAGGTGGCGGCGGAGAACTTTTAATCGTATTATCAGGCGGGCAACGCGCCGCCCTCAACCGGTTTTCTTTCATCTATGGAGTACGGGTATGGTAAAAGCGATAGTCGACAGGACTGGACGCAGCAAGCGGGTGCCCTATCGTGTGGTTGTAAAGTACGGCACTGAGAGGCCGCCTGCCTTTAGTACCTTTATGACCAATATCTCCGAGAGCGGGGTCCATATAAATGCCAATAGGGTATTTCCTCCCGGCACAAAGCTCTATTTTACCATTGACACCGAGCGCGGCGAGATCGAGTTCGAAGGCAATGTCGCATGGGCCAAGAAGGTCCCGCGCGGCTTTGAGCGTGCCGTTAAGACAGGCATGGGAATATCTTTCGCCCCGGCCACGCTAAAGATGCTCGCCCTCTACCAAGAGAAACAGAACGGCGAATAGGAGGAGGCGGTCGCCTCTTTTATTTTCACGAGGGCTTTTTTTGCCGCCTGAAAGTTTTTTACCGCGCCGGATAGTCTTCCTGGTAAGAAGATTGCGGGATAGTCATTTTTTCTTAAATACCTATAACCGGTCTATATCATCATGGGTATCTTCCTCTTATGAGTCCTATAATCTTTGCCATACTCAGCCTGCTCTTTATCGCCGGAATTCTGGCGGAAATCTGGGCGCTCTGCCTGCCGGTAGTTTTCTTTCTTATAGGCGTCTTTATCGTTAATCAAAAAAAGAAGAGAGGCGGCTAACCGCCTTATCCGCGCTTGCTCCTTTTTCTGAAATCTGATATCTTCATATGATCATGACCGAAGCCCCATATACAAAGACCACAAAGCTCGCCCCCTTGTTGGGAGGAGAAGACTTTGATCATTTCGCCGACGATTGGTGGTCTCCGGACGGACGCCTTAATTCACTTCATAAGATCAACCCTATACGTTTTTCTTATTATGAGCAGACGGCGCGTGAGCTTATCGGCGGGCTGGAGGGCAAACGTGTTTTAGATCTCGGTTGCGGCGGCGGCATATTGTCAGAAAGCTTTGCCACAGCCGGGGCGCAAGTTACGGGCATCGATCTATCGCCGATGGCGATAAAGGCCGCCGAGCGACATAAGGCCGTCACCGGCGGCAACTGCCTTGAGATAGAATACCGCCTGCAATCGCTTGCCGACCTAAAGAAAGAGCGTCCAAAGAAGTTTGACGTGATTGTATGTTCGGAGGTTCTTGAGCATGTTGACGACCTCGAAGAGCTTTTAAGAGATTCATGCTCGCTCTTGAAGAAGGGCGGTATATACTTTTTTTCTACGATCAATAAGACTATAAAGGCGCGTTTCTTTGCCGTCTTTGTCGCCGAAGATCTCTTCGGCATGCTGCCGCAGGGCACGCACGACTATAAACGCTTCGTTCGCCCCTCCACCCTTGTAAAACTCTATAAAGAAAACAATGTCGCAGTAAAGGGCCTTAAGGGTCTATCCTACAGTCCCGTATCTTTTTCCTTCAAAATATCCGGCGATACCTCGGTAAACTATATCGGCTACGGCGTAAAGGGCTAGCACACAGGCACACAGGTGTGCTCTTATTTCGCGCCGGGCAGTGCCCGGAGCCAATTTCGCGGATAAAGTATTTAGATGACTGCAAATTTGCAACTCACGTCGATAGTTAGATAGTGTCTGGCCTGAGTGTTGGTCCCTGTCCGGTATCTCAGGCTACCTATCATAGGCGCGGCCAAAGAATACCAGCCGTTCATGAGCTTTCTCCGCGATATAAAGGCACACCTGTGTGCCTAGTGTGGTTCGTCCGGTATCTCCAGTTCGTCGCTTTCCGGCAGCAGGTCCATGCCTTCGGCACGGACCTTTTCAAAACGATCTCTTATCTCCGGCGGCAGGAATATGTCGTCTGTCTCAAAGTGTGATAGCAACGAGGTCAGTAGTTCGGCCCTCTCCTTTGTCGTAAGGGTCTTTTCGATAAGTATGCAGTCCTTGCCGTTCAGACGGTAGGAGCCTCCGGGACTTGTTACTACACCTTTTCTTATACGGTCGTAGTCGAGTTTTATTGAGAGCTTTTCGGCGGTCTCTTCAAGTAGCGTAAGTAGCGCTTCGGTCTTCATCTAATTAGTCCTTTTGTTTATTTAAATATTTTAGGGCCATATATTTTGAAGGACGCCTGACGGCTCCCTGGCATTAGTTATTTTTTAAGGTATTCGGCGCGCCTTCGGGACTCTATGACACTCTCTTTAAAGTTGTCATCTCCTTTGGCCACGGCGATGAATCTTTCGTAATAGGGCAGGGCTTCGCGTCCCCGGTTTAGTTTTTCCAGTGTTATAGCCGAATTGTATAAGGCGTGCGGCTCTTCGGGAGAGAGCCGCAGCGTCTTTGCGTACTGGGCAAGCGCCTCGTTGAATCTATTTTGTATGAGGCGTATATTGCCGATGCCGGTCGTGGCCTCGACCCGGTTCGGGTCGGCGGCGAGCGCCCCCATGAAATCTCTTTCCGCCTCTTTAAGGCGTCCCGTCCTCGCGTATGCCGTTGCCCGTCCGACAAGGATGCCCGGGTCTCCGGGGGCCGACTTAAGCGCTTCGATAGTTAGTTCGGGATGGCCCGTCTTTTCGTAGAGCCCGGCTATCTTTAGGTAGGGCTCTATAAGCTCCGGCCTTCTATCTATTACAAACTTAAACTCCCTTTCGGCGAGCCGGTATCTTTTCGTATTCATAAAGAGTACGCCAAGGTTGAGCCTTGTTTCGACATTACCGGGGTCGAGTGAGGCGGCCTTTACGAGCCGTTCGAGGGCAATATCAAAACGTTCTGCCCTGGCATGCGCAATGCCGATATATGTATAACCGCGCGCCTTGTCCGGCGACTTTTTAATTACGTCTTCCCATAGCGTGAGTTCGTCGGCCCATAGCGCATTTCTGGAATAGGTAATGTAGGCGTAGGTACAGACCAGGAGCGAGAGGAGCGTTATCGTTACAATAAGGCGCGGTTTCTTCTTTTGGGATCTTTCGGTCATAGGGGGTGCCTTCAGGCGGCCGCATTCACAAAGGATTCGGCGAGGGGTGCGGTCTTATTCGTAAGAACCCGGTCTGCCGCGGTCAACGCCAGCTCTCATTTTGAAGCGACTCCCCCTTCATTACGATGTGGCATCTTCTACAGTTGGCGATGGGGAAGAAGTTGAAGGCGACCTTTCCGTGGCATACGCCGCACCACTTGCCGTCGAAGATCTCGTTCATGGTAATGGGATTTGCCCCCGCCATGGGGATAAATATCTTTGGATGGCAGACCTGGCAGCTAAGCCAGTAAGTGTGAATATTATGCGGGAAGAGCACATTGCTCATCAGCGGAACCTTGGCCTCAATAAAGACATTAAGGTCCAGCGGCGGCTCTTCTTCGTAATCGGGCTCAAGCGACCCCTTTGGGTTGATATAGCCCTCTACAACGGCCGTGGTCCAGTTTACCTCGCCGCCTTGACCCTTGGGCAGGCTGTCGAGCGCGACGGTCTCGGTCGTCCCTTTCTGTATATGGCCGCGCTCGATCATCTCCTTAAAGAACTTGTCGTAGTAGCGGGTCTGTTCTTCATAGGTATTGTCTTTTTTGAGCGGCTGCCCGGAGAGGGTAGAGTCAATATACTGATCCATGTCACATCCGTAGAGCATGAGGAGTGACAATGCAAGTATTGATAAAGAGCTCTTTTTTATATTGAATCGCATTTGTAATAATTACTTTTTCTAAAAAAATTATTTCCCGATATCAATATATGACAAGGCTTAACGGCTGTCAAGAGTTACCGTGCAAAGGGGTCGTTCTGGCTGGCCTTGAGACTTCTTGCCGTACTGGCGTTTTTTCTGTAGAGAGTGTTCTTCGGGTCCAGCCTCAGGGCCTTCTCATAGTAGCGAAGGGCCTTTGCGTATTCGGTCTTCTTGAGGTATATCTCGCCGAGTTCGAAATATGCTCCGGCATAGTCAGGGTCGTACTCTATTGTCTTAAGAAAGTTCCTTGCGGCTTCGCCGGTCTTTCCCATATCCGAGAGCGTTACCGCGTAGTTATACCAGACCTCCGCGTTTTTCGGTTCAAGCGCAAGGGCCTTTTTGTAGTAGATAATCGACCTGTCGTAATTTTTTTCGTATGAATAGATTATTCCCAGATTATTATAGGCCAGCGTGTCGCGCGGTTTTAATCTGATTGTCTCGGAGAGATGTTCTTTGGCCTCGTCTATATTCCCGGTATTAAGCAGCAGGGTCGCAAGGTTCAGGTGCGCGCCCGCGTATTCAGGTTTTAAAGCTATTACACTCTTATATTCGGCGATGGCCTCATCTATCATGCCGAGGACCGTGAGCGCTATCGCCATATTGTAACGCGCATAAGCGTAACTCGGATTGAGTTGTATCGCCTTTTGGTAATAACGCACGGCCTCTTCAAATCTGTTTTGTTCGGCTAGGGCCAGTCCTATATTGTAAAAATTTTCCGGGTTAAAGGGCTTTAGGCGTACCGCCTCCTGAAAGTGGGCCATAGCCTCTTCATGACGGCCAAGCTTTGAGAGCGAGTTGGCCAGATTTCCATGGGCCTTTACGTGGTTAGGCCTGAGGGCCAGGGCCTTTTCATAGGACAGGACGGCCTCTTCGTAACGCTCTTGAGCGGCAAACTCAATGCCGAGATTATTATGGGCCATCCATGCCGCCGGGTTCTTTTTGACCGTATCTTTCCAGAGGACTTCGATATCCTTATAGACCTTCGATTGTTGCCAGGTGAGCGCTCCAAGCGTTATCGCAAGCGCTATTATGGCCGGGTAGCGAAGGTAGGCAAACAGCCCCGCGCGTTTAGTAAGGGCCGCGTGTATGGAGCCCGCGAACCCGGCCAAGAGCGCTATTACGCCAAGACTTGCGAGGTACTGGAAGTGGTCGGCGACGAATGAATACCTAAAGGGGTATACGTCGAAAAAACCAAGAGCCGGAAAGAGTGTAATAAGAAAAAATGCCCAGGCCGCGACAGGGCCGCGCCCGATCTTTTTTCTGAGAAAGAGAAATACGAATCCAATGGCGACCGTGCCCGAGCTGTAGATCCACTCTATCCAGGCGGTGGCGTCTATCTCCCACCTTGGATAGATAAATGTGAGTTTGGCCGGGTAGATCAGTTTTAGGAAGTAGAAAAACGCAATGCGGCCTGAGAGTACGAACCTCTCAAGCGGTTCCATCTTCCATTCGGGCCCCATAGCGCCGACCCTTGTGATTTCGAGTCTCGCAGTATTGAGCCCCATTGCCGCGCCTATGACGAAGAGCGGCGTAAGTCCGGCGAGAAATTTAAGGTTCATCGGTCTGCCGCGATACCAGCGTATAACGATAAGGGCCGCCGGAAGCGTGCAGGCAACCGTCTTGGACAGGAGCGCCATGACGAAGAAGAGTATGCATAGCGCATACCACCGCCATTTACCCTGCTCGTCGTCCTCGTACCTGAGATGGGCGTACATGGCTGAGAGGTAAAAGAGGCCGGAAAGGACATTCTTGCGTTCCGTTATCCAGGCGACGCTCTCGACATTTACCGGGTGGAGGGCGAAGGCCAGGCCGATGAAGAAGGCCCACTTGATATTAAGCCGCCTAGCTATGAGCCACGCCAGAGCCGCGTTTGCCGAATGGAGCGCGATATTGACTACGTGATATCCGGCAGGGTCGAGCCCCCATATATGGTTTTCAAGCCAGAAGGTTGTAAAGACCAGAGGGTAGTACTGCGGGCTTTCGTTGGTTGTCCATATGCGGGTGAGGCCGTCAAGCGATGAGAGCAGGGCGTTGCCGGTCACATAGGCGTCGTCGTCCCAGATGAAACCCGCTTTTATGGCGGGGGTGTAGGAGAGGAATGTCACACAGGCTACGGCGAGGGCGAATGTTATGAATATATATGGGCTTAGCCCTTCATATTCTTTATTTTGTTCATAACTCATCCTTATTTATTTAACATAAAGCCGCCTCCTATACAATCCCATCTTCAGTTTTAATGGATCGCTAGACCTTCGGCTGGCGGCGCAGCCGTAAAGATAGCTATTGAATCTACCGTGGCTTTTGTGGTAAATAATAAGGATAGGGAAGCTCTGATCTATTCGTGAACTCGTATCTTGTGTCTAAAATCTCCAGCTTCTGCGTTGTGAATCTTCGTAATAGCTAGCTATTACTAGCGATTTGCGCCTTGAATCTGAAAATTTTCGATCACAATCTACTTCGC
>JAJCZF010000013.1 GCA_029262535.1 Deltaproteobacteria bacterium | reverse complement strand
GACGAGGTTGTCGCCATAGGCGCGGCTATACAGGGCGGCGTGCTCGCCGGAGATGTCGACGATGTCGTGCTTCTTGACGTCACCCCGCTTTCTCTTGGCTTAGAGACGCTCGGAAGCGTTATGACGACCCTTATCGAACGTAATACGACCATACCGACGAAGAAGAAGGAGACCTTCACCACCGCGGCCGATAACCAGACGCAGGTTGAGGTCCATGTGCTTCAGGGCGAACGCCAGATGGCCGCCGACAACCGTACGCTTGGGCGTTTTCATCTTATCGGGCTTGCGCCCGCGCCGAGGGGCATTCCTCAGGTCGAGGTTACATTTGACATAGATGCCAACGGCATACTGAATGTTTCGGCCAAGGATAACGCAACCGGCAAGGAACAGAAGATTACGATCACCGCATCGAGCGGCCTCTCCACCGACGAAGTAGAGCAGATGGTAAAGGACGCCGAGGGTCACGCCGAAGAGGATCAAAAGAGGCGTGAACTGATTGAAGCGAGAAACCAGCTCGACTCGGTTATATACTCGACGAGAAAGCTGCTTGAGGAGAATAAGGAAAAGGTCTCCGAAGAGATTTCCGCAGAAGTAGACGCGGCTCTCGACGAGGGCAAGGCAGCACTTGAGGGCGACGATATAGACGCCATCAAGGCCGCTATGGAGAAGGTAAATACCGCCTCGCAGAAGATAGCCGAAGTCCTCTACCAGAGTGCCGGAGCCGAAGGCGAAGGCGGCACGGCTCCGGGCGAAGACGGCCCCGAGGGTGGCGCTACCGACGGAGAAGGCGAAGTTGTAGACGCCGAGGTAGTCGATGATGTCGAGGAAGAGGTCGGAGATGCCAATAAAGAGGCCAACTAAGGTCGCTTTTTAGATAGAGGGCTGGACGACCGGCCTTTAAAATCGAATGATATCCCTATAAAAAGGGCCTCTTTGAGCTTAAGGGTTTGAAGAGGCCCTTTTTTTGTTATAGAATGGGGGTCTGTTCTATGGAACAAAATCCTATAGCTCTAAAAGGTAAAAGATGGCTAATAAAGATTATTATGAGTTGTTGGGCGTGCCGAGGGATGCTGGCGATGATGAGATAAAGAAGGCCTTTCGTCGCCTCGCGCTGAAGTACCATCCCGACCTGCACCCGGACGACAAGGAGGCCGAAACCAAGTTTAAGGAGATAAACGAGGCCTACGGCACCCTCTCGGATTCGAAGAAGCGCAGTGACTACGATATGCGAGGCCGGATGCCTTACGGCGGTCCCGGAATGGGCGGGCATGGCGGCGCTTCCGGTGGTCCGGGTGGTCCTTTTGGCGGACAGCCCGGAGGCGGCTTTAATGTGGATAGTATCGAGGATATCTTTGCGGACTTCTTCGGTGGTGGAGGCGGCGGCGGATGCGGCGGCGGACACGGACATGGACATGGACAGGCGCAGGCGCCGGGGCGCGGCCCGGATATAGAGTATGCGCTTGCGCTCGACTTTATGCAGGCCGTAAAGGGCGCCGAGTTCAATATAACGGTAAAGCGCGGCACTGCTAACGAAAAGGTCAGGGTTAAGGTTCCGCCGGGCGTTACGAACGGATCGAAGATAAAGGTCCCGGCCAAGGGCGGCGCGGGGCGCAGAGGCGGCCCTCCCGGCGACCTCTATATAGTGACCAAGGTAAAACCGCACGACTACTTTAGAAGGAAGGGCGACGATATATCTCTCGACCTGCCGGTCTCTCTCGGTGAAGCCATGCTAGGGGCATCGATCAAGGTGCCGACCCTCACAGGCAAAACAACGGTAAAGATTCCGCCCGGTACGCAGGGCGGTAGTAAACTCCGTCTGAAGGGCAGGGGGGTTGCCTCGCTCAAAGGGAAGGCCAAGGGAAATATGTTCCTCGAAATACATATCGCTCTTCCCCAGTCTCTCGATGAAAAGAGTGAGGAGCTTCTGGAGCAGTTTGAGAAAATAAACCCCTGTCAACCGAGAGACGATATATGGTAAAATTAACCCATGCACGGCGCGCGCGGTTAAGCGCCTCGTAGAGAAAGAGAAACGCCGGCCTCTGTCCGACTGGAATGTTGGACCCTGCGATAATGTCCGGCGGTTTGCTCAGGTTTTCAAGCATGGAAATAGGCTATGAATGAACTTGAGGATCTAAAAAAGCGGCTCAGCCCGCAGGCGCTCGCCGTAATCGACGAGGCCATAGAGGAGAGCAAGCGACGCCAGCACTATTATCTCGGCGTCGAGCATATCTTCCTCGCCTTCGCAAAGGTCGAAGAGCCCTTCTTCCGCGAGGTGATGGAGGATCTCAGCCTCGACACCGACCACGTAATAACCTTCCTGAACGAACACCTTAATGTCACCCGCCAGTATATAGGCGTGGGCCTGAAGATACCGCCGGCTACCAGGAATATCTTTCGCCTCGCATGGGAAGAGGCCCAGCGCTGGGGGCGCGAAGAGCTTTCTTCGACCGACCTTCTCATCGCTATCTTTCAGGAGAGTCACAGCCTGCCGCCCAGAATCTTCAGGTCTTTCGGGCTTGACGCAGACTACGTGCTTCGCCGCATTTCGGCAAAGATAAGGTCCAGGGAAGAGGGTGTCGACGAGGTCGATAAGAAGTATGACCTGCCAAAGAATCTTAAGAATTTCGCTGTAAATCTCAATAAGCTTGCTAGCGAGGATCGGCTGCCGACCATCATAGGGCGCGACTGTGAGATAGAGCACGTCCTTGAGATACTCAGCCACATCGACCGCTCCAATTCGGTTATGCTCATAGGCGAGCCCGGTGTAGGTAAGACAGCCGTTGCCGAGGGGCTAGCCTCTCTTATCGAACTTAACCCTGAGCGTGTACCGGAAAGGCTTCGAAGTAAACAGGTAGTAAATCTTCAGATGAACTCGATCGTCGCAGGCACGGTATTTCGCGGCATGTTTGAGGAGCGCATCGAAAAAATTCTAAAAGAACTAAGAGAGAAAAAAGAGTATATACTCTTCATCGACGAGGCCCATACCATTATCGGCGCCGGAAGCGCCATGGGCGTTCCGTCCGATGCGGCCAATATATTTAAGTCTTCGCTTACGCGCGGCGAGCTTCAGATCATTGGCGCGACAACTCTCACCGAGTATAAGCAGTTCATCACCGAGGACGAGGCCCTGACGCGCCGTTTCCGTACCGTGGTGGTCGAGGAGCCTTCGGTCGAAGAGACACGCGAGATACTCTATGGAATAAAAGAGAGGATCGAGCGAAATTATTCTGTCGAGATCATGGACGAGGCCGTTGATACTGCTATCGATATGTCGAGCCGTTATATGCGTTCTTTAAAACTGCCCGATAAGGCCATCGGCTGGGTAGATACGGCCGCGGTAAAGGTTGAGATTCGCGGCGCGAAGGTTGTTACTCCGGGCGACGTTATAGATGTCATAAGCCAGGAGACGAAGATCCCGCGCGATATGGTGGTGCGCGATACCTCAAGCCGTTTTATAGATTTAGAAGAGAGCCTTTCGCGCCGCGTAGTAGGGCAGTCTGAGGCGATAGAGGCGGTAAGCAGGCGGCTACGCCTGAACAAGGGACCATTAAAAGAAAACTTCGCAAGGCCCGACGGAGTTTTGCTCTTTCTCGGACCGACCGGGGTTGGAAAGACAGAGCTCGGCAAGGCCGTCTCAGAGTTTCTCTTTGGAGACGAGACGAAGATGATACGTATCGACATGAGTGAGTATAAAGACGGCTCCCTCTCCGTGGATAAACTGCTCGGCATGCCGCGCGGCATTGTCGGTTCGGACAGGGGCGGTATCCTTACCAATCAGGTCAGGGACGAACCCTACTCGGTCGTCTTACTCGACGAGATAGAGAAGGCCCATCCCTTCGTACAGAACCTCTTCCTTCAGGTATTTGACGAGGGCTTCCTGACCGACGGGCGCGGCAAAAAGGTATATTTTAGCGATACAGTCATCATCATGACATCCAACCTTGGCGCGGATGAATTTAAAAAGTTTGTAAAACCGATGGGTTACCTGAACGACGGTCTTGACGTAACCAGCCTTACCAAGGGCATTATGGCCGAGGTAGAGCGCAGCTTCTCGCCTGAGTTTTTAAATCGTATCGACGAGGTAGTGGTATTTACCCCTCTCACAATGGAAGAGGTCGCCGCTATAACCGAAATGTATATAAAAAACCTTGTAGAGCGGACCTCTGCGCAGGGCAAGAGCCTTACGGTTACAGAGGAGGCGACAGCCAAGCTTGCCGAGCTTGGTTTCAGCCCAACCTACGGCGCGCGCTTCCTGAAACGCAAGATAGACGACCTCGTAAAGGTCCCGATGACACTCGCCTGGAATAGCGGTGAGTCATTTATAGTGGAGGTAGTCGACGGAGAGCTGGCAGTCGCTTTAGACGACCCCGTACCCGTTCCTGTTTAGGTACTTAGAGTCCTTAGAACGTGATATAATAAGTTCAGGGAAGCTCTGAAGGAAGAGTTGGGCTGTTGAAATCCCTCGTAGCGGTCATTGCGAGTTGAGCGAATCTAACACGGCGGGTTCGCAAAAATTATCACTGCTTGCAATGTCGGGAAGCTTTTTTCAACAGCCCAAAAGTCCTGTATCGGCCTTAGCGTCTAACTATTTTGTTCTTTAATTAATGGAGGAAAAATGTTCAAGAATATACTCGTACCCATCGACGGCTCTTCATATTCATGGGCCGCTGCCGATTGCGCCCACTGGCTCGCAAAACGCTTCGGCGCGGTCCTTACCGGCGTAAATGTCGTAGACAGCGTTTCGCTCGAAGGTTCATTCATCCACGACATCTCCGGGGCAATGGGTTTTGAACCCTTCCTTGATTTTTCATCCAAGATGCGCGGTATCCTCGAAGAGAACGGAAATATCATGCTCGGCGAGTTCGAGGCGGCCTGCAAGAAGCTTGGTATAGAGACCCATCGTACGCTCGCCAGCGGTATCGTATCGACAGAGATATGCAAGGCGGCGCGCCTCTCGGATCTGATAGTCATGGGAAGGCGAGGCATTAACGAGGCCTTTGAGTATACATTGCTTGGTTCTGTGGCCGAGGCGGTCATTCGGAAATCTTCAAAACCGGTACTTATGGTGCCTGCCGAGTTTACATCCCCGAAGAACGCGCTCTTGGCCTATAACGGCAGTGAACACTCCTCGAAAGCCATGCACTCGGCTGCGGAATTCTGCTTTGCCATGGGGATTGAACTGACGGTACTGACCGTATCCGAAGACGGCAGCGGCGACGACCTGCTTAGCGATGCCCAAGACTATCTAAAACCCTACGGCACCGTCGCTCACTTTGTCAGCGTCAAGGGCGAGGCCCACACCGACATAGTCGAATATCTCGAAGAGAATCCGCACGACATAATCTTTATGGGTGTTACGCACCACTCCAGACTGCTTGGCGCGGTACTTGGTTCGACGACCGAATATATAATGCGCTCCATAAAAGGCGCAATATTCCTCGAAAGATAGGCACATAGGTGTGCTCTTATTTCGCGCCACACAGGTGTGGTTTTATTTCGCAGAGTGGTCACTTTTAGGTTTGATAGTTTTTTATCCGCGCTTGAAGTTTTAGAGCTTTTAATAGTTAAAGGCCCCTCTTCCTGGATGGAAGAGGGGCCTTTTTTATTTGATTTTGTTGGTTTAGTGGGGTGTAGCGAGAAACGAGAGTGACGTTTATTCCTCTTCTCTCTCTTCTTCTGCTTTGATCTTTTTAAGATAATCCCTCAAGAGTTCAAGCGGCGGCGGGGGTAGGGTCTCCTGATGGACCTTCTTCCATGTATTTATAAACTCCTCTTCACCGAGTTGGTCCATGATGCGCGTGATGTCGGTAAGCATCTGACGGCCTTCCTGCATCTTGTGCTGGCTTGCCAAAGAGAGGGCGACGCCGAGCGAGTAGATGGCCTCTGATACCTTCTTCGCCTGTACCTGTACGACACCCAACTGCGCGAGCGTAGTCGCAAGATTCGTCCAGTCGTTATAACGCTGGCATATGGAGATCGCTTTATTAAACCATGCCTCCGCCTCCCCAAAGCGGCTTCTGCGGCAAGCGATATTACCAAGGTGATGGTATTCAGCCGAGCTCTCTCTATCAAGTTTTAAACGTTCACAGATCTCAAGCGATTTTCTGTACCATCTCTCTGCCCTGTCGAGGTCCCCCTTAAATTCAAAGAGCATGCCGAGATGGTGGTAACCCTTTGCGGCATCTCCTTCGAGACCTAAGCGTTCTTTGATCTCAACGGCCTTCTTAAACCACTTGGTAGCCTCTTGGGTGTTGCCTCTTAGTTGATAAATAATGCCAAGCTGATGATATCCATCTGAAGCATTACGTTCAAGTTTTAGTCGTTCATATATCTCAAGGGCCTTTTTGTACCATCTCTCAGCTTCGTCGAGTTTTTTTTGCTCTTCATGGACTCTGCCAATCTGGTGATAGTTAGCGGCGACAGACTCTTTGAGTCCAAGCCGTTCGTTTATCTCTATGGCCTGTTCATACCACCCTACTGCCTCTTTGTACTCTCTCTTTTCCTCAAATACCATGCCGAGTTGGTGGTAGCTTACAGCGATAATAGGTTCTGCTTTCGGGTCGTTAAGGGACTCATTGTAAGATAGTATTTCCCTATATCGTGCTTCTGCATCGTCGAGTCTATTCTGGTTTAATAGGTCGTTGGCTTCATTTCCCAAGAGAAACTGCCATAGGCTGGCGAGTTGCACCTGCGCTTCCGGCTCTACCTTGCGCCCTGTCTTTTCCAGCAGTCCTGCTCTAACCGTTCTCCATTCGTCGAGTCTTCCGCGAATATTGTAGAACTCATAAAGCGCCGTTGCGATACCTTGCGCCGCTTCCCACTGCTCGCCGTTTATGGCAAGCTTTAGAGAGCGTAAGAGATTATTCTCTTCCAAAGAGAGCGCGGCTATTATATTCTGGTTGGCCTTCGCTAGCTCTTCATATATCGCATAGGTCCACGCCGCGTATAGTCCCATATAGGCGCGGTCGAGGTGGGCAAGTGCATTCTCTTCGGGTGATGAGTCGAGTACCGATCTGAAGAATATCGGCATCGTCGGGTGGAGCTGGTAGATATTGCCGTGGTAGTGCTCTAAAATTCCGGCGTTCGATGCTTCGTCCAGTATCGCCTCCCATTCTTCCGCACTTAGTGGCTTGCCGACGATCGTCTCGTAACCCTCGAACTGGGCGGAGAATGCCTCCAGCAGGCCGGTGCTTACAAATGAGGCGAAGAGGCCGACTATTGGCAGGTGTTTCTTTGTATTATCGCTCAGGCTGTCGTAGGCGACCGAGAGCGTGGCGACCATCTTTTTGCCCATATCTCCGCCGGAACGCGCCAGTATTGATTCGTGTACTTCGGTCGGTATCTTCTTTTGAAGCTGGGGGATGACCATCTCCAGTGAACGCGCGTGTCCGTTCAGATATTTTAAAAGTTTTATATAGGCCTCTTTATTCATGACCTTATCGAGGCTGAAGCCCGGTATGCGGTCGATGATTACGGCTGCCATCTCTTCGGAGTCGCCCTGGTTCAGGCCGCCGACCTTTATGGCCTTGTAGTCTATCTCCAGCGAGACCTCGTTGACCTTTCGGCTTGTTATTATTACGCGGCTCTTTCCGCCCGCGAGCGAGAGCAGGAAGTCCGATAGTCTTTTCTGGTCGTCGATGCTGGAGAGAGGTTCTATGCCCTCTTGTATACCGGATACCGTCTCGTAGTTATCCCATACGAGCAGGCATGGCGTCTTTCTGAGGAAGTCGGTAACGCGCTTTAGCTGTTCTTCTTCGGGCAGCTTTGATAGCTCGCTGCCGTGACCAACGATGGTGCCGATGAGGTGGGCCATACTGCTCTTGTATTCGAATGAAGTGCGGCATATCCTGCCCGGCGCGCCGCCCGTCTCCGCATACCAGCGGGCAAAGCCGTTGGCAAGGTCGCTCTTACCCGTGCCGCCGATACCCGATAAGAGCGCCCAGGGGCGCTTTGCGTCATAGAGGGCGCGTTCTATTTCAAGTATCTCCGCGTCGCGCCCGATGAAGCCGTAACGTCCGGGAGGACATACCTTACGGACCATATCAAGGTCGGCCATAAGACTCTCATCCGCCTTAACCTCGGAGCCTGCGCCCTCCGGCATGGGCATGTATGAGCTATTGGTTGTATAGAGGGTTGGCACAGACCAGTCCTCTAATTCGTGGGTCGTGTCGGTAGCTATGGCGCGCCTTGCAGTAGTAACGGCCCCTGTCAGGGTCGCGTTCTTTATAAGCGCACCGTAGAGGGCGGAGATAAAACCTGCGGCGGTATGGGCTATAACCGAATGGTTCATTGCCACGACACCGAGGGCCCCGGTCCTTAAGAGTCCGGCTGCTGTAGATGAATATGCCTTATCACCGCTTACGTCTGACTGGCAGGCATTAAGAATGAATAGAGGCACCTTTGAACCCGATAGGGTTTCGCCGAGCCTTTTGCTTGATACGGGCATGGCTTTTCCTTCGTCATCCTCGAATACCAGATGTCCCTCTCCCGCCTCCATATATCTGCTCTTTGGGTCGTCCTTATTAATTTTAGCGTCATCCGGCACAAATAGGCCGTGTCCGTCGAAATGAACTATCTGATAAAAACCCGGTATCTCATTGAGTTTCTTTTGAAGATTGGCGAATGTAGGAGCGCGTAAGACCTCGACATCTATAGAGGGCCTTAGCGGGCGAATGGCCTCAAGGACCGGGCGCGCGATCATGCCGCACGGTACGTCGTCTTTACCGTCGGGACGGGCCAGCACGAAGAGGACGCGCATGGGTTGGTCCTTCGGATGGGTTGGAAGCTCTATACATTGCTCTCTATTTATCCGGCGGTACAGTGCGCCGAGTCCGAGGGCCAGAGGGCCGGACTGCCGGGCCTCTGGGTCGCGGATCAGTTCCCACGGTAAGGCGAGAAATTCCGGGTCGCTTGAGTTGACGGTAATCTCAATATCTTCAAGCCCCTTGTGAGCGGCCTGTTTGTAGAGCTTCTTTGCGTCTTCGTTTCCGAGTATTAATTGAAAGAGTTCATAACCGATCTCTTCCATGCGCTCGGTGACACTGCCTGCCCGCTCAGAGTCTCCCCCGAGAGGGTGGCGGATATATTCCTCAAGATACCAGCGCATCTCTTCCCGGTCGCCTTCTGTCACCGGGTTTATAAATGGCGTTGGATCGGAAAGGCGTATCTTTTCGTCGTCAGCGCTTGCGCGCTCGTAGAATGTTTCGACAGTGGAGTCGTCATGGCTGTGATTTATTGAAAAAAGATAGTCGATTGTCATAAAAGTCTCCTTGGAAAATGTACCAAGAGTGTACTCTAAAGAGGGTGATTTTACAAGGGATAGTTAGGTTCAGCCCTGCTTAATAAATGGATTTACGGCACCTGCAAAATCGCCGCGCGAAATAGGCTGCAGACCCGGTGTGCTATGTAGTATTGTTCAGCTGCTGCCATTTTCGACGCGTTACGGAGATTTTGCAGGCTTGTATGAACCTGCTACGCGAAATAGGCCGCAGACCCGGTCTGCTATGAGTATTGTTCGGCTTCAACCATATTCGACGCGTTACTCAGAATATGCAGTCAACTAAGAATTTACCGCGCGAAATTGGAACCGGGCTCTGCCCGGTTGATATTGGGTTGTAAGTGTGCTAAATTTATAAGGTTATGCGATCTAAATCGTCATAGCCGGGTTTATTTATTCTTTTTAGAAGGTGTAGCTGTGCCAGAAACGCTTGAAAAAGATTTTCTCGATCTTTTGGAGGGATCCATTTCGACCGGGGACGAGGTTGCAATTCGGGAGGTGCTTTCCGAGATGCATGCGAGCGATATCGCTCGCGCTTTTGAGTCGTGCAGCGAAGAGGCGATAGCTACGCTCTTTAGACTGCTTACGCCCGACATCGCCTCCGAGGTTTTTCTAGAGGTTGACGAGAGGCTCAGGGACGTCATACTTTCGTTTATCTCTTCAACGGAGCTCGTCGAGGTCGTAGACGAGATGGAATCGGACGACGCTGCCGACGTTATAGCCGACCTTCCGACCAGACACGCGGCGACGGTGCTTGACGGCCTCGATGAAGATGAGTCGAACGAGGTCCGCCGCCTCATGAGTTACCCGGAGGACACGGCCGGCGGTAAGATGCAGGCCGAGCTTATCAAGGTCCATGAAAATGCCACTGTACGTGAAACCATAGACGAGGTAAGAAGAAACAGGGAAGAGGTCGAAAAGATCTCAAATGTCTTTGTAGTAAATACCGCGGGACAGCTCGTAGGCGTCGCGGCCCTCGACAGGCTTTTGCTTGCTAATTGGAGCGATCCCATATCGACCATTGCCGATATAGACCCGGTAAAGGCGGATACCGAACTCGACAAGGAGGAGGTGGCGAAGATATTCCAGCGTCACGACTTGATCACCATGCCGGTCGTGGACTCGTCAAACCGCCTTGTCGGGCGTATTACTATCGATGATGTCGTTGACGTTATCGAAGAAGAGATATTTGAAGACTTTTACCGTATGGCGAGCCTCAATGTAGGCGAGCGCGTGCTTGATGCGCCGATGCGTTCATTCAGGATGCGCGTGCCGTGGTTGTTGGTCAACCTTGGCACCGCCTTTTGCGCCTCTAGTGTGGTTAAGATTTTCGAGGGAACGATTGAGACCCTTGTCGTGCTCGCCGTGCTTATGCCCATAGTAGCGGGGCTTGGCGGCAACGCCGCGACACAGACCATTACGGTCGTTATACGCGGCCTTGCCCTTGGCGATATAAAACAGAGAAACGCCAGAAGGATAATCGCAAAGGAGGCCACGGTCGGCTTCTTTAACGGCCTGCTTATCGGCGCTGTCGCGGGGCTTGCGGCCTTTATACTCGGCTCTAACCCCATGCTCGGCCTTGTGGTCTTTTTGGCCATGACCGCCAATCTATTTATCGCTGGTATCGGCGGCGCGACCGTGCCGCTTATCCTTAAGCGCCTTAAGCTCGACCCGGCTCTATCGTCGTCCATATTCGTTACGGCCTTTACCGATGTCGGAGGCTTTTTCTCCTTCCTCGGCCTGGCTGCGCTATTCATAAAGGCCGGGCTGCTTTGAAGAGGGGACATTATAAGGCCGACGCTATCGTCTTGAACGCCTTTGACTACGCCGAGAGTGACGCCATACTGGTCCTCTATACGCGCGAGTTCGGCAAGCTGAAAGGTATTGCCAAACACGGCAGAAAGAGCAAGCGGCGATTTGTCGGCGCACTCGACCCGGTGACGCTTAAGACCGTAGACTTCTTTGTGAATGGACGCTCCGAGTTCGTAAGGCTCGAATCCGCGGTTGTGCGCGATACCTTTTCATCTCTGAAATCTGATATGGAGAGATACTCTCTCGCCAGCTATATGGTTGAACTTGTCGACGTATTTACGCGCGAGGGGTTGCATTTGCCGGAGCTTTTCGATCTCCTGAAAGGGTCGCTAGCGGCTCTTGCCATTACAAAGTCAACGGAGACGGTCATAAGGGCCTTTGAGCTTAGGTTGCTAAGAAAGCTTGGCCTTATGCCGCACCTGTCGAGCTGTGTAGCGTGCTCCGGCCGGTTGCTTGACGGTTCGGCCTTTTTCAGCCCGCCCATGGGCGGGCTTGTATGTAATAGCTGTTCGAGCGCGGTGAGGGGGCTCTCGAAGATAAGGCTCGGAACGGCCAGATACCTTGAGGCCGTATCCAGTTTCGAGCCCGATAAGCTGAAAAGGCTCGGTGCGTCGCCCGATATACTTGGCGAGGCTGATCGCACGATATACTCTTTCATACTCTATCAGGCGGGCAGAGATTTTAAGACGAGGCGTTTTATCGACAGCATGAGATCTTCTCTTTTATAGGTTGAATAGTTTTTTTAGTAAATAAGCGTTCATAGGCGTTTTTCATAGACAATAACGGCCCGTTTTATGGTATATATATTGATCGGTCTAACCGAGACTTTTTAAGGGATAATAAAGAATGTACTTTCAAGAACTGATAATGGAGTTGCAAAGATTCTGGGCCGACAGGGGTTGCGTTATTCACCAGCCCTATGATATGGAAAAGGGCGCGGGCACGTTTCACCCGGCGACCTTTCTTCGCGCCCTCGGCCCCGAGCCGTGGAAGGCGGCCTACGTAGAGCCGTCACGCAGGCCGACCGACGGCAGATACGGCGAGAACCCGAATCGCCTTCAGCACTATTACCAGTTTCAGGCGATATTAAAGCCGTCGCCCGATAATATTCAGGATGAATACCTAAAGTCCCTTCAGCAGATCGGCATCGATCCGCTCGCGCATGATATTCGTTTTGTCGAGGACGACTGGGAGTCTCCTACGCTCGGCGCGTGGGGGCTCGGCTGGGAGGTCTGGCTCGACGGCATGGAGATAACGCAGTTTACCTATTTTCAGCAGTGCGGAGGCATCGATCTCGACCTCGTATCGGGCGAGATAACCTACGGCCTTGAGCGTATCGCCATGTACCTTCAGGGCGTCGATTCTGTCTTTGACTTAGAGTGGGCCGATGGTGTAACATACGGCGACGTGCATCACCGCGGCGAAGTCGAGTTCTCAAAATATAATTTCGAGAGCGCCGATACCGGTATGCTCGCAAAGTTATTCGATATGTACGAGGCTGAGGCCAAGTTACTTATCGATAAGTCTCTGCCGCTACCGGCCTACGACTATTGCCTCAAGTGTTCGCACGCCTTTAATATGCTCGACGCGCGCGGCGCGATATCGGTAGCCGAACGCACCGGTTACATAGGCCGCGTCCGGGCGCTCGCGCGCGGATGCGCCATAAAGTATCTCGAAGCAAGGGAAGAGATGGGCTTCCCCATGTTAAAGGGCGACTGACCACACAGGTGTGGTTTTATTTTCGCGGAGGAAATTCCCCAAGATGCCGCTAGTGCATCGTCCGCGTTCAAAGTTTTTTTAGAATTTTTTAAGAGTCATTTCATAACGGGATGTGGCGCAGCTTGCCACACAGGTGTGGTCTTATTTTCGCGCACACGGTCGTCTGTTTTATTTCGCGGAGCAAGGTTTTTTTAGATACCGTGGGTCCCTAGTCCGCGGTTATAGTTTTTTTAATAGTTTTATAACGGGGTGTGGCGCAGCTTGGTAGCGCACCTGCTTTGGGAGCAGGGGGCCGGAGGTTCGAATCCTCTCACCCCGACCACACACATGCGTGTGTTTCTTTCGCGCAACTTTTCTTTTTGGGGTTTGTCTAGTTCTGAGTGGCGCGTCAGGGGCATCGTTCCATTGACTTGATAGATAAATACAGCCTTTTAATAGCTCTGGATGCTTCAAAGACTGAATTTGCCAAGAGATACCTAGAAAACTCAGTGCCTAAAATATCATTTAATAATTTCAAATCTTTCTCTTTTTCTTCGTCGGAATGGAAGTAATGAGCGTTAAACCAAAGGTCCAGTAAGAGCTTTGCAGTTATTTCTTTGCCTTTTGTTCCTACTATTCCTACGCGAAAGACTTGCTCACGTGACAAAGCACCTGTGTATTGCTTATTAAGGTGACCCATAAATTTGTTAATAGTGTCATTACGAGCGGCCCTTTTAATAATGTTTATGACTTTATTAAAGTTTGCAGGTTCTTTTTCGAGGTAGAAGAAACGGAAAGTCATGTAAAACTCTTTAAGCAAGTGCTCTTCAGGAAGTACTACAGTCGTAGACCCACCTTGCTCTTTTGTGTACTCAAGGTTTAGAGTGATCTTTTTCGGTCCTTCAGTAAAGAGTTTGCATTCAAAGAATTCTTCGGCTCTTTTTCTGAATATAAGAATAGAGCGCCAGTCTTGTTTGCTGAAGGAGTGACTAATTGTAATATTCTCAGAGTTCATTTATTTAAGCCCCGTAGGGTGGGCATTGTCCACCGCTTTTTAACTTGTCATTCTGAGTGAGCGTAAGCGACCGAAGAATCTCAGGCTACGAGTGTTATAAGAGTAGCTTGCAAGCTTGAGACCCTTCGCTTTGCTCAGGGTGACAAGTATGGACTATTTAAACCTCTCCACCCGCTCCTTTGTCGCCGGGTGGGATGAGAGGTAGTTCACCATGTCGTTGTCGTCATCCCCCATTCTTTTTTCCGCGCTCATGCGTTCGAGGATGTTGGCGAAGTGTATTCGTTCGATGCCTGCCTGGCGCATATATTCGAGGGCGTAGCTATCGGCTTCGGTCTCGAACCGGCGGGAATATTTCGATTGTACGAGCATCGTCGGTATGGCCGACGATAGGGCGGTGATGGAGGTCAGGTCGCCGGTTATGGTGCTTATGAGTAGGGCTACGGTCGAGTTTTGCAAAATCATTCGCAGCGTGTGGCGGCCTGCTACGTGGCCCGCCTCGTGGGCCATTATGGCAATGATCTCTTTGTCGTCCTTGCTCATATTTATAAGTTCGTCGGTAAATACTATCGTGCCGCTAGGCAGGGCGAAGGCGTTTGCGCCGACGCCGCCACCCCTACGAAACTCTATCCATAGTTCCGGCCCGTTCTTCAGGTTGTGCGACATCTCGGCAAAGAGCTTTGTGAATCTTCTCTTTGTATCGTCGTCCAGCTCGGACGGGTCGAAGAGTATGCGGTCCATGAGGTCGAGCCCCTCGGAATCGAGAGAGCCGCTTATGGACGACGGCATGGCAAAGGCCGCGCGCTTCGAGAGTTCCGGTATGCCGTACTCGACAAAGGCCCATAGCGACACCGCCGTAATGATAAGCGCGGCTATGGCGTAGGCGAATTTGCTTTCTATTAGATGAACGCGCCCCTCGAAGCTCTTGTGGCCCGCGCTCTTTAGGAATTGGTCGATTGCGTCATTTGCGTCGGCGCCGTCTGCCTCGCACTTGCCGCCGCCGGGCAGGTATATAGACCTGGCTGAGCCGCCTATGCGTTCCGATATCTTTAGTTCGGGTAGAGAGTAGAGACGCTCGGTGCGCGGCCCTGGCAGGCCGGTTACCCGCACCGTGTCGGGCAGGGGGAAGTGCACTAACACATCGACCATGCGGGCCGAGA
>JAJCZF010000012.1 GCA_029262535.1 Deltaproteobacteria bacterium | reverse complement strand
AGTTCGGCTTCTTCGGTGTGGTGGTATAGACCCTGACGCATACCCCCCTCTTCTGGGGACAGTTCTCAAGAGCCGGAGAGTCGGTCTTCTTCTTACCCTTACGGCGACCTTTACGTACTAATTGATTTGTTGTAGGCATACTTTTCCTGTTCTGAAAAACGTGATCTAGTATTTTTATCAATATACGACGCCCTTGTCAAGCACAATCAGCACTTAAAGCGATGTCGTATAAACTTATGTCGATTTATCTTCTAAAGTCCTTCTTCGAGGAGCTCTACAGCCTCTGCCTCACCCACCATCGCGGCGAGTTTTTCTTCTGCATTGAGGTCGTCTTCTTCACCCGGTTCCGGCTCCGGCATATCTACATGTATGCCTACAGACTGGTACTTCTTAAAGCCTGTACCTGCCGGCACAAGACGACCCATTATGACATTTTCCTTCAAGCCGCGCAAGTAATCGATCTTACCCTCGATAGCGGCGCCCGTTAGGACCTTGGTCGTCTCCTGGAAACTGGCGGCGCTGATAAAGCTCTCGGTCGAAAGGGAGGCCTTGGTAATACCCTGGAGAAGCGGTTCGGCCGTGGCGGGTAGTTCTCCCTCGGCAATTACGCGTTCGTTCTCTTCCTCAAAAAGGTAACGCTCAATATGATCGTCGATGAGGAACTTCGTATCACCCGGATCCTTGACCTTCACCCTCTTTAACATCTGACGGACTATCGTCTCGATATGTTTGTCGTTTATCTTAACGCCCTGTAGCCTGTAGACCTCCTGCACCTCGTCGACGAGATACTTTGCGAGCTCCTTGACACCGAGAACGCTAAGGATATCATGAGGATTGGCGGAGCCGTCCATCAAGGGGTCGCCTGCATTGACGATATCGCCTTCACGTACGCTTATGTGCTTGCCCTTCGGAATGAGATACTCTTTGCAATCGCCCGCTTCAGGGGTAATTATCAGCTTACGCTTTTCCTTTGTATCCTTACCAAAGGAGACGAGGCCGTCTATCTCACTTATTACGGCGCACTCTTTGGGCTTTCTCGCTTCGAATAGCTCCGCGACCCTCGGCAGACCACCGGTGATATCCTTTGTCTTTGTCGTCTCACGCGGCATCTTGGCGATAATATCTCCGGCCATGACCTCGCTCTTTTCAGAGACGGTCAGGTTGGCGCCTACCGGAAGGATATAACGGGCCTCGACATTCGAACCTTCTATCCTCTGCGTGCGCCCGGTGTCGCCCTTAATAGATATCCTCGGCCTGAGGTCGCCGTCCTTACTGGCAACGATGACCCTGGAAGAAAGACCGGTGACCTCGTTTAAGAGTTCTTTCATGGTCTTGCCTTCGATCATGTCGCCGAACTTGACAGTACCGCCAACCTCGGTGATGATCGGAATCGTATACGGGTCCCACTCGGCAAGTATGTCACCGACCTTGACGTGAGCGCCGTCTTCTACGAGAAGCTTCGCGCCGTAGACGGCGCTATTCTTATCACGATCGCGGCCCTGATCGTCTTGAACGCCAATCTCGCCGTTACGAGCCATTACGATCTTGTCGCCTTGCGTGTTAACGGCGATCTTTAAGTTGTTATATTTTACGATACCGTCCTGGCGCGCCTCAAGCGTTGTCTGCTCGGCGCGACGAGAGGCGGTGCCGCCAATATGGAAGGTACGCATCGTAAGCTGAGTGCCCGGCTCTCCGATTGACTGCGCGGCTATGACGCCTACGGCCTCTCCGAGATCAACCATGCGGCCCATAGAGAGATCACGTCCATAACACTTTACGCAAATACCGCGTTTGCTTCTGCATGTGAGCACCGATCTGATCTTGACGCGCTCGATGCCGGCCGCTTCTATCTTATGTACGACCTCTTCGGTCACCTCTTCGTTGGCCTCTACTATCAACTCGCCGCTGAAGGGATCGACTATATCTTCGAGCGCCGCGCGTCCAAGTATCCTCTCGCCGATCGGCTCGATGATTTCGCCGCCCTCTGTCAAAGAGCTAAGGAATATGCCGTCTAGCGTGCCGCAGTCGCGCTCGGATATGATGGCGTCCTGCGCAACATCTACAAGCCTTCTCGTAAGATAACCGGAGTTGGCGGTCTTAAGCGCCGTATCGGCAAGACCCTTACGCGCTCCGTGAGTACTGATGAAGTACTGCAGCACTGTAAGGCCCTCTCTAAAGTTGGCCGTAATCGGTGTTTCGATGATCTCGCCCGACGGTTTGGCCATCAGGCCTCTCATACCGGCCAGCTGTCTGATCTGCTGCGCGCTACCTCTGGCGCCGGAATCAGCCATCATGAATATCGAGTTAAAGGACGGGACCTTGGATAGAGAGCCGTCGTCGTTGGTTACGTCATCTGTGCTGAGCTCTTTGAGCATCTCTCCGGCGATATCTTCCGTGGCGTGAGCCCATATATCGATGACCTTATTGTAACGCTCTCCGTTGGTAATTAGACCTTCGTTATACTGCGTCTGGATCTCTTTAACTTCTTCATTAGCGACTTCGAGCAATTCACCCTTCTTCTGCGGTATCTTCAGGTCGTCCATGCATATCGAGATACCGGCCTTGGTCGCATACTTGTAACCGAGATTCTTGAGCCTGTCGGCAAGCAGAACGGTCTCTTTACTTCCGGTGCGGCGGTAACAGATATCTATCAGCTCGGCCAGGCGCTTTTTATCCATGACCTTGTTGATCTCTTCATAGAGGATCACATCGGGCACGATCTCGTGCAGCGCAAGGCGTCCGGCGGTCGTTTCGATTATAGCGCCTTCATACCTGACCTTGACCCTCGCCTGAAGGTTGACCTCGCCAAGCTCGTATACAATCCTTAACTCGTCGAGGGAACCGAAGGTGCGTCCCTCTCCCTTTACTTTATACCTCTCTCTGGTCAGGTAGTAGAGTCCGAGAACTATATCCTGCGAAGGGAAGATGATCGGCTTGCCGTTTGCCGGCGAGAGTATATTATTGGTGCTCATCATGAGAATGCGGGCCTCGGTCTGCGCCTCAATAGAGAGTGGCACGTGAACCGCCATCTGGTCTCCGTCAAAGTCGGCGTTAAAGGCCGTACATACCAGCGGGTGAAGCTGTATCGCTTTGCCCTCTATGAGCTTTGGCTCAAAGGCCTGAATACCGAGCCTGTGAAGCGTAGGCGCTCGGTTGAGCATTATCGGATGCTCTTTAATGACCTCTTCAAGCACGTCCCATACCTCGGGGCGTTCCTTGTCGAGCATCTTCTTTGCGGCCTTGATCGTAGTGGCATACTCGCGCTCTTCGAGTTTCTGGTAGATGAAGGGCTTAAAGAGTTCGATGGCCATCTTCTTGGGAAGACCGCACTGGTGAAGTCTCAGGTCCGGACCGATAACGATAACCGATCGACCGGAATAGTCAACACGCTTACCGAGCAGGTTCTGGCGAAAACGCCCTCCCTTACCCTTAATCATATCGGAAAGGCTCTTCAGGGGCCTCTTGTTCTGACCGGTGATTATGCGGCCGCGTCGCCCGTTATCAAAGAGGGCGTCAACGGCCTCCTGTAGCATTCTCTTTTCATTTCGTACAATAATATCGGGCGCGTCGATCTCGACAAGCCTCTTTAGGCGGTTATTTCTATTTATCACGCGACGATAGAGGTCGTTCAGGTCGCTCGTGGCGAAACGCCCGCCGTCGAGCGGCACCAAAGGACGAAGATCGGGCGGAAGAACCGGGATACAATCGAGAAGCATCCATTCGGGCTTGTTGCCGCTGCCAAGGAAGGCGTCTACGACCTTAAGCCTCTTGGCGAGCCTCTTCTTTTTGGCGTCTGAGCTGGTCGCTCTCATCTCGGCCTTGAGCGTAGCCGATAGCTCCGCAAGGTTGATCTTCTGGAGCTTTTCCTTAATAGCTTCAGCTCCCATCATGGCCTTGAAAGACTCGTAGCCGAACTTCTCCATCGCCTCCTGGTATCTATCAACCGTTAAGAGTTCTCCCTCTTTAAGGTCGGTATCCCTTGGGTCCAGGACCATGTAAGACTCGTAGTAGAGGACCCTCTCTACCTCCTTGAGCGTCATATTAATCATGATGCCTATACGAGAAGGAAGGGAACGGAGGAACCATATATGAGCGACCGGGGTCGCAAGTTGTATATGGCCCAGGCGTTCGCGCCTGACCTTGGAGGGTATGACCTCCACGCCGCACTTTTCACAGACCACGCCGCGGTGTTTCATCCTCTTATACTTGCCGCAGTTACACTCGAAATCCTTTACAGGGCCGAATAGCTTTGCGCAAAAGAGTCCGTCGCGCTCAGGTTTGAATGTGCGATAATTAATCGTCTCCGGCTTCTTTACTTCACCGTGAGACCACTCGCGTATCCTCTCGGGAGAGGCGATAGTGATCCTTATGGCATTGAAATCGGTAGGCTTTTTATGTTTTTCGAACAAGGACATCAGGTTATCCACCGATGAAACCTCCTTTATTGCAGCCCCTCCTCGCGGAATAGGGCCGTGTCGACAATGGTTTATCCCATGTCCTTCTCTAAAAGATTAATATCGAGCGCAAGGCTCTGAAGTTCTTTTATAAGTACGCTAAAGCTCTCAGGCAGAGTCGGTTCGAGGGTATACTGGCCACTCACTATCGACTCGTACATCTTTGTCCTGCCCGGTACGTCATCACTCTTGACGGTCAGGAACTCTTGCAGGCAATAAGCCGCGCCGTAAGCCTCCATGGCCCAGACCTCCATCTCTCCAAGCCTCTGTCCGCCGAACTGCGCCTTACCGCCGAGCGGCTGTTGCGTTACGAGCGAATACGGGCCGGTAGATCTGGCATGAATCTTATCGTCTACAAGGTGATGAAGCTTTAACATATACATCGCTCCAACCGTAATCTCCTCGTCAAAGGTCTCACCGGTCTTGCCGTCGTGCAGTATGGTCTTTCCGCTCCTGGGAAGACCGGCAAGCTCAAGGGCGTCCTTAACGTCGCTCTCACGGGCGCCGTCGAAGACCGGGCTGGCCATGGGTACGCCCTTAAAGAGCTTCCTGGCGACGCCAATGACCTCGTCGTCGGAAAGAGCGTCGAGGAACTTGTTAAATTCGGTCGTATTGTAACCCTTCTTTATCTGCTTGCGAAGGGCATCCATAGAGGCCTCTCTATCTACCATCGCCTCGATCTGCTCTCCGAGCGAACGCGCAGCCCAGCCGAGATGCGTTTCAAGGATCTGTCCGACATTCATTCTTGAAGGAACGGCGAGCGGGTTCAAGACGATATCGATCGGAGAGCCGTTGGGAAGGTGCGGCATATCCTCGGCAGGCTGTATCCTCGATATAACACCCTTGTTTCCGTGACGACCGGCCATCTTGTCACCGACAGATATCTTGCGCTTAATGGCGACATATACCCTCACCATCTTAATGACGCCAGGCGGTAGTTCGTCGCCACGTTTCAGGCGCGACAACCTGCCGTCGAAGGTAGTCTTGATGATCTCTATCTGCTCGCCAAGCTCTTCGAATATCTCCTGAACCGTGCCTTCCGCCACATCGTCTCCCGAAATAACGAGATCGCTATAGCTTGCAAAAGGTAGCTCTTCGAGGGCCTCGGCCGTTATCGGCTTGCCCTTTGCTATGATAACGTTTCCGTCCTTATCGTTTATACGGACGGCGCTCTTCTTACCTGTGAGTATCGTTCTAATGCGTCCGTAGGCGGCGCTCCTGACGATATGTATCTCGTCCTCGCGGTCCTTGATGATACGGGCGACTTCACGCTCTTCAATCGATTTGGTACGTTCGTCCTTTTCAGCGCCCTTGCGGGAGAATACTCGCGCGTCGATGACGACGCCGTTCTCCACGCCCCTGGGGACGCGAAGAGAGGTATCGGATACCTCTTCGGCTTTTTCGCCAAAGATTGCGCGAAGCAGTTTTTCTTCGGGAGAGAGCTGGGTCTCTCCCTTGGGCGTGACCTTACCGACAAGGATGTCGCCGGGTTTGATCTCCGCGCCTACTCTGATAATACCGCTCTCGTCGAGGTTGTACAGACCCTCGTCTCCGACATTCGGGATATCGCGGGTTATCTCTTCCTTGCCGAGCTTGATGTCGCGCGCTACTACTTCGAACTCTTCGACATGGACGCTTGTAAATACGTCGTCCTTTAAGAGCCTCTCGCTTACGAGTATCGAATCCTCAAAGTTATATCCGCCCCAGCTCATGAATGCCACAAGCACATTAGCGCCGAGCGCGAGCTCGCCGTTCTGGGTCGATGCGCCGTCGGCTATGACGTCGCCCTTCTTTATCGACATACCGGGGCTTACCAGGGGTTTCTGGTTAAGACAGGTATTCTGGTTGGAGCGCCTGTATTTTATCAAATTATAGATATCGACCTGCCCCGAGTCGCTCTTTACGACTATACGGGTAGAATCGACACTCTCGACGATGCCCGAACTCTTGGCCACTACCGTTACACCCGCGGCGCGGGCAACGACACTCTCCATACCGGTACCGACAAGCGGGGCGTCGGTCCTTATGAGCGGCACTGCCTGTCTCTGCATGTTCGATCCCATGAGCGCGCGGTTGGCGTCGTCATTTTCGAGGAACGGAACCAGTGAAGCGGCGACACTAACGAGCTGGTTCGGCGAAATATCCATTAAGGTCACGTCTGCCGGGGTAATCATGACAGAATCACCGCTCTGGCGGGCCGAGATATAGTCCTTTGTGAAGCGGCCTTTTAAATCGAGCGCGGCATTGGCCTGCGCGATTACGTGGTCTGCCTCGTCAAGGGCCGAAAGATATAATATATTATTTGAGACCTTGCCGTCGGCGACTTCCCTGTAAGGAGTCTCGATAAAACCGAACTCGTTAACACGGGCATAGGTCGACAGCGATACGATCAGTCCGATATTTGGCCCTTCAGGGGTCTCAATCGGACATATCCTGCCATAATGAGTGGCGTGAACATCCCTGACCTCGAAACCTGCCCTCTCTCTGGTGAGTCCGCCGGGGCCGAGGGCCGAGAGCCTGCGCTTATGCGTGATCTCGGAGAGCGGGTTGGTCTGGTCCATGAACTGCGATAGCTGGCTCGAACCGAAAAATTCTTTAATAACGGCCGACACAGGCTTGGGGTTTATGAGGTCGTTCGGCATGAGCGTCTCAAGCTCTCCAAGGCTCATCCTCTCGCGCACGGCGCGTTCCATCCTCATAAGGCCGATTCTATACTGGTTCTCCAAAAGCTCTCCGACCGACCTTACACGCCTGTTACCGAGGTGATCGATATCGTCCACCATGCCGTGGCCGTTCTTCAGGCCTACGAGGTAGCGCACCACGTCGAGGATATCTTTCTTCCTCAAAGTGGTATGGTCCAGAGGCACATCGGTATAACCGAGCTTACGGTTAAGCTTCAGGCGACCGACCCTTGAGAGGTCGTAACGGTCGCTGGAGAAGAAAAGATTATTAAAATGTTGTGTGACCATCTCAATGGTCGGCGGATCGCCGGGCTTTAGCCTCTTATAAATCTCGATACGCGCATTGAGCGTCAGGTTTGTTACATGATCGTCCGGGTTCTGCGCCTTGTAGTCGGCAATCGTTTTGGTAGAGTCTGAGCCGACACGGTCGTTAATAAGCGTCTCCCTAAATGAGGTTCCCATAGCCTCAAGGTGCAGGAGTTTAAAGCGGTCTATGCCTCTTTCGGATATCTCGTCGAGCTTTTCGCGGGTAAGGGTGCTGTTGCATTCGAGCAGCACTTCACCGGTATTCGGGTCTACAATATCCTTACTTGCGATCTTACCGATTATTTCCTCAACCTCGACAGGTATCTCCGTGATCTTGGCGGCATCGAGCTTCTTTAGAGAGAGGCGGGTGAACTTCCTCTCTTTCTTTACAATGATATCGCCGGTCGCGGGATCTTTGATATCGATGGACGCCCTCTGACCGAGGACCTGTACAGGGTCGAGGACCTTCAGTACATCCTTGCCCGAGAGGATTATCTCCTCGCTCGGGTAGAAATAGTTGAGCATCTCTTCTATGGAATATCCGAGGGCCTTTAAAAGGATCGTCGCGAGCATCTTCCTGCGTTTGTCGATCCTCACATAGAGCCAGTCCTTCTGGTCGAACTCGAAGTCGAGCCACGAGCCGTGATAAGGGATAACCCTGGCGGTATACTGGGTCTTACCGGGAGTGCTTTTTCCCTTTTCATACTCGAAAAATACTCCAGGCGAACGATGGAGCTGGCTGACAACGACACGTTCCGTGCCGTTGATAATAAAGCTGCCCTTCTCGGTCATCAGCGGTATCTCGCCAAAATAGACCTCGTGCTCCTTGATGTCGCGGATACTTTGAGCGCCGGTCTCGACATCCTTATCCCAGATAAGGAGCCTTACGAGCACCTTAATCGGGGCGGCATAGGTCATGCCCTTCTCGTGGCACTCTTCAACCGTATACTTCGGCTCAAGAAGCGAGTAGTGCACAAACTCCAAAGAAGCCGTGCCGCTGAAGTCTTTTATAGGGAAAACACTCTTAAAGGCGAGTTCAAGGCCTTTTTCAAGCCTTGAGTCGATCTTGGAATCAAGCTGAATAAAGTCCGCGTAGGACCTTCTCTGTATCTCGATAAGGTCCGGGATGCCCACGACCTTGAGGATCCTGGAAAAGTCTTTTCTGAGGGCATGTCCGTTAATCAAGGAGGACGCCATATTCGATACTCCTATTTATTACTGGTTTGGTTTATAAAAACCGAAACCTGTCCGCAGATATGCCTGCGGACAGGTCTATATTTATCTTTCCGCCAAAAATTCGGCAGTCGATGGTCTTTTGTAAAAGAGCATAGATCATTAAAACTCAAGTAAAACAGTTAGAATTAAAATGCTACGTCGGATTAGCCGATTGTAACGGTCGCGCCTACTGCCTCTAGCTGTTCCTTGATCTTCTCACACTCAGCCATGGGAAGGTCTTCCTTGATCGGCTTCGGGGCCTCGTCAACAAGCGCCTTGGCCTCCTTGAGTCCGAGTCCTGTTACGGCCCTGACCTCTTTGATGACCTTGATCTTGCTATCGCCTACCTCTTTGAGGGTTACGGTGAACTCGGTCTTCTCTTCAGCCGCCGCCGCTTCGCCGCCGCCTGCAGCCGGAGCCGCCGCCGCTGCCGGAGCCGCCGCCGTTACGCCAAACTTGTCCTCAAGCTCTGTTACGAACTCGGAGAGTTCAAGCACGGTCATATTCTCAATAAAACTTACTACGTCTTCTTTAGTTACGTCAGCCATCATTTCCTCCATTTTATCTTATAAGTAAGATGTTTGTATTTTAAGTTAGTTAGACTTTTGGCCCTCTATGGCCTTAAGCACATACACAAGCTTTCTCGGAACAGCCGAGAGAACGCCAACGAGACCAGCCGGGATGTTGTTCAACAGGCCGACAAGCTGCGAAAGAAGCACTTCTCTCGAAGGTAGCTTGCTGATAGCAAGTATCTCGTCCGCGCTCACGAGCTTTGCGCCCATAGAGCCGAGAATCAGTTCAAGCTTGGGTTCTTCCTTGGCAAAGTCGGTTATGGCCTTGGCTCCGGCCGCGACGTCGTTTCGACAGAATGCAACAGCCACCGGGCCGTTGAAGTGATCCTTCAATACCTCGGCGTCGTTACCATCGACAGCGCGCCTGGCCAGAGTGTTTCTGACTACCTTGAAATCGACTTCGACTTCCCTGAGCTTGGCGCGAAGGTCGGACATGGTCGTCACGTCGATACCGCGATAGCCAACAATAAAGGCCGCACCCGAATTTTCAAACTTTTCTTTAAGGTCGCTAATGAGTTCTACTTTACGAGCTTTTTCCAAATTCCTCAATCCTCCTTTCCGTAACGGTCGGTACACGTACGGAATATCCGTTTAACCGTCTCGGCAGGCTCCCTAGAGTATTAAGCCCCTCAGTCCACTTACAACGTGGCACGGAGCGCCTGCTTTCTCAGACCGTATTAAATTTTGTTCTATAGAATAAAGAAAAACGCCTACTTAACGGCGTCTCTCACATTCTGCGTATCGAGCCTGATGCCCGGTCCCATCGTGGTACAGATATTCAGGCTGTTCAGATAGGTACCCTTGCTTGCCGCAGGCTTTGCCCTGATGATCGAATCCATCAGCGAAAGCAGATTCTCCTTGAGCTTGTCTGCTCCAAAGGAAATCTTTCCGATAGGGATATGTATATTGCCGGCCTTATCTACCCTGTACTCAACCTTACCGGCCTTGAGATCCTCAACGGCCTTCTTTACGTCAAAGGTTACGGTGCCGAGTTTCGGGTTTGGCATTAGACCCCTCGGTCCGAGCACGCGACCGAGCTTACTTACTACATTCATGATATCAGGCGTGGCGACGACGCTATCAAAGTCGAGCCAGCCTTCTTTCTGAATCTTATCGGCCAGGTCTTCGGCGCC
>JAJCZF010000011.1 GCA_029262535.1 Deltaproteobacteria bacterium | reverse complement strand
AAATAGTGCCTCTTACCTCAAGTAATGAGACCCCCGTGAGGGTGTGAAGTGAACATAAGGAGGAGCGCCTTTATCCTTATGCGACGGAACAGAGAGCGTAACCCCCTCACAAAGCGCCGGTAAACGGCAAGAGAAAACTAGCGTCTCTGTAAAGCCTACCCACGGCGTAGCCCGGCTGGGATGTGAACGGTAACGCCTTTTTTAACGTTCCGGTTCAGGTTACAAACCTGAACCGGCGTAGGTCTGCACAGCCCCACCCGGCGAAGCCCGGCCAATATCCAGAGGGCTACACTAAGGAAGCCATATCTACAGAACCCAATCCTTGAAACCAACCTAGCCATAAAGCTTGCAGCGCGGTACCCCCAACCTGCAGATTGCTAGAACTGACCCGCGCGAAATAATAGCAGACCTGTCTGCCCCCCTATGCAACAGGGCGCTTTTACCCTATAATTGAATTAGGACATCTTTTATCCACATATCTTTCAGCCCGGAGGTCTCTGATGAAACGGTATTTCTTAATATCTCTAGCCCTTGCGCTCGCTTTTGCGCCTGTTTCTCTCTCATATGCCGGCTTTTTCGACGATCTTATGAAGAAAGTGCCTATTTCTATAAAAGATAAGGGTGATTCCGGCGACTTGGTTGAAAAGGCCGCCCCGCTCGATGAGGAGACTATTATCAAGGGGCTTAAGGAGGCGCTTTCCAAGGGAACGACGCAGGCCGTTGAGTCGCTCTCTAAGGAGGACGGATACTTTGCCAATTCAAACGTGAAGATACCGCTTCCAAAGCGCGTCTTGCGCGTTACGAGCGCGCTTAAGAGGGTAAAGTTGGGCTTCCTGGCCGACGATTTCGTCTTGTCGATGAATCGCGCCGCCGAGCTTGCCGCGCCAAAGGCGGCCGCCATCATCGGCGATTCGATTAAAGAGATCTCCTTTGAGGACGCTACAAAGATACTCAAGGGCAAGGAGACCGCCGCGACAGACTATTTTCGCGATAAGACGACAGACGATATCAAAGAGGCCTTCGGACCTGTTATCTCAGGCGCAATGGAAGAGGCCGGGGCCACGCGTGCATATATGCTCATGATGAGTTCATACGACCAGATACCCTTTTCTAAAAAACCGAATATAGATCTTAAAGAATATGTCACCGACAAGGCCGTCGCCGGCCTCTTCTTCATGGTTGGCGAAGAAGAAAAGAAGATAAGAAAAGACCCCGTGGCAAGGACGACCGATATACTAAAGAAGGTATTCGGCAAGTAGCTTGGTTGTAGATATGCATAGGAGAAAGCCAATGTATAATAGATATTTATATATTATAGTTACTATACTGCTTTATATATGCGCCGCGCTTTTTCTGCCCGTCTCTTCTCATGCAGAAGGGCCTGTCATTGTAGAGCTTACTCAAACTCCCTGTACCATTGTCGAGGCGGAGATAAGGCCCCACGAATATGTCTCGAACTCCAAGTCCGATTGCGTGAGGATAAATAAGGAAAGAGCCGGGAAAGATTTACTCAGGGCTCTCTACCTCAAGGCCGGGCCGACGATCTTTCGCGTTACTAATGTGAATGTAAGTTATCCGCTCGGCTTCTGGGTCAGGGGAGGCGGTTTGTCAAGGGTAACACTTCCCTCCGTCTCCGGCGGCGGACTGGCGACCGGAGAGACAAAGGACTATTATATAGATCTAAAACCGGGCAAATACCTATATAGCTGTCCTCTTAACCCGACGCCGGATTATCCTCTGGTGGTCGTGGTCGAGTAATACTCTAACAAAATAATTATAATATAATTGAAAGAATCCGTCTTTTAGAGCTTCGCTTCGCTCTGCTCTGTGAATGCGACTTTGGGGGAGGGTCTTTCGGGGTTAACTTCGTCGATCTTGGCGACCGGCTCGGTGCTCTTTAGGACGATACGGGGCTGGTAGCCCTTCTTGGTAAGCCATGTTACCTTGTCGGCTGCGAGTTCCGATATCTTTACAAATTTATAACCGCGTCCCGTTATCTCGTCTATTATCGAGCCGAGCAGCTTTGAGGCGCGGTCGTTGGTGCGCGGGGTGCCTAGATGCATAAGCACTATGCCGCCGCTCAGTCCGCCGCCTTCTCCTTTGTTATAGGCGGGGCGGTCGTCATAGGCGACGAGCCGTTCTTTTATCTCTTCGGCGCTACGGTATAGATTTGACTCTTCATCTTCAACCCAGTCGAGCGTGTCGAGACTTAAGCGGGCCTTATAGTCCGCTGTCCAGCCGATATGCAAAAAACCTTCCGAGGCGGCCCACTCGCGTATCTCCGCATTGATCTCGCCGTAGGGCGCGCGCCAGTACGGGGCCATAGACTGGCCCGTGAGCGAGGTAAATAGCTCTTCTGTCTCTCGTAACTGTTTGAGAACATAGGCTTTATCCACATGCGGAAGCGTCCGGTGGGTGAATGTATCTTCATATGTCGTCAGGTGCGGGTGGCTCCTCATGTGGTTGGCTATCTCGTGGCCGTCCTCGACCATCCTCTTTACTATATAGGGGAAACGCTTGATGAAGTTGCCGGTGATGAAGAGCGTTGTCTTTATATCGTGTTTCTTGAGTTGATAGAGGATTTCGTCGGCGTGGTTGGCCCTTGAGCCGCCGTCGAAGGTGATGGAGAGCTTTTTGTCGTTGGGATTACCGCGTGAAAGCTCAATGAGTGTGCCGTTCTCGCGCAGATATGTCGAGTGAGAGTAGGTCGGTCTTTCGACAGCCTCTGCGTAGGTCTCCCTTACAGTCTCTCTGGTGACGCTTTTTTCATTTAAAACCAATGAGTTAGAGGTATCTAGTTTTTCAGGAGTTTGCGCTTCGCTCGCGGACACCTCTATTAAATCCGGCTTTTTTGCGGCTTCTGGATTTACGGAGGGTTTTATAAGATTGGTTAGCTCTTCTACCTCTGCCAGTACAGTCTTCTTTATCTCCATAGCTATCTCACCCATTTCACCGGGGTGACCGGGGAGAGAGGTCATTTTATCTTTAGCCGCCGGTCTAATGGACGGGGCGGCTTCTTTAAGGTGATTTACCTTTGCTACTTCTCTATTAGTTTCTTTGTGGACATTTTTATGTGAAAGTGCGGCGATTCGTCCTGTCGCCTGCGTGCCCGATAAGGCCCCTGAGATGACATAGATCATAAGAGCCAGCGCAAGGCTCAGCCCGACGGCCCCCTTGGCAAGGCGCGAGCGCATGTCGGCCGGGTTCTCTAAAAGGAAATTTATATAACCGAAGAGACCTTGTGTGGGGGTCTCGCCTTCTTCGCGCGAATGTGGTTTTTGTGTCGAGTTGAGAGTTACATAGGACTTAAGGCACGAATGGCTACAGAAGATGCGCCCGTCATAACGTATCTCGCAGTTTCGGCAGACGAAACTAACGCATTTCACACAGAGCTTTCTGGAAAGCCCTTTATGTGTGTGCGGACAGTGCATTCGTGGATTCTAACACCGGTAAGGGGAGGGGTCAAGGGTAATCGGAGGTAAAATCTATGAATCAGGAGACTCAAGCTATTTGTAGATATTATTTATTTGATATGGCCCTGCCGCCCGTCCGGTTAATCGATCTAGCGCGGGGTTCCGCCCACTTTTATATTGAAAGCCTCACCTATGTGTATTAAGATAAAGTTAGGGAAACAGTTGCCAATAAATCAAATACTTATAGGAGGTGAGACTCTATGACTACTCGTAAAACTAACCGCAGCTTTAAGAAGATTCTCTATACCACTGACTTTAGCGATCCGTCGTTCGAGGCCTTTTGTTATGCGCTCTCTATTGCTAAAGAGTACGACGCAAAGCTCTTTATCGTGCATGTCGTTGATACGGCGGCCCACGCAGCGGGTTTCTACCTGCCGCATCTCTCATTTGAGAAACTCGGTGACGAGATGGTAGTGGTGGCCGGCGAGATGCTGGAGAAGAAGTACGCGAGATACCTGAAAGACTATGATAATCACGAATCGATAGTCAGGGCTGGCGCGCCGCATGACGAGATCATCAAGATCGCCGACGATGAAGCTGTAGACCTGGTCGTCATGGGCAGCTTTGGCAGGACCGGGCTCGACCGCTTCGTATTCGGCTCCGTAACAGAACGCGTCATAAGGGGGCTGAAGTGTCCCGTGCTGGCCATACCGCCTAAAAAATAGATGTTCGGTATCGGCCTCACAGAGCTATTGATCATCGTTATCGTCGCGCTCGTCTTCATAGGGCCGGAGAAGATGCCCGACTTTGCCAAAAAGCTTGGACGGATCTTCGGCGACCTCAAGAGGACGGGCGACGATCTTAAGAAGACCGTCAAAGAAGAGATGGTGCAGGAACTGCCAGACGACGATACCCTGAGAGATACCGAAGCAAATCCGCCGGAGATTAAAGAAAATAGCCATGAAATAACTCAAGAGCTCCCGGAAACCGGAGACGAAGGCGGCCCGCCCATCGCGCCGCCTCAAGAAGGCGACAAACCCGGTTTCGCTCCGGGTAAAAAACCTATTAAAAAGAAGGCAGTTAAGATGGACGGCGATAGTCTGCCGGAGCACGCCATGGACCTCTCCGCCGTCACGGACAAGGACTTGGATTCGGGAGAGTCTTCTTGAGCGATCAGGACTCCAGGATGGATATCATAAGCCACCTGAGCGAACTCAGGAAGCGCCTTATCGTCTGCCTCATAGCCGTACTCGTTGCTTTTTGCGCTACCTATAGCTACTCGGTCGAGTTATATGAGATCCTCTCCATGCCGATCTACGAGGCCTTGCCGCCCCGGTTCGACTATATGGCCTTTACCGGCGTAGTCGAGCCCTTCTTTACATATTTAAAGGCGGCGATCATTGCCGCGATCATTGCAGCAAGCCCCGTAATACTCTATGAGATATGGGCCTTTGTCGCCCCGGGCCTCTATAAGAACGAACGCAGGTGGTTTCTGCCTGTCGTCGCAGCCTCGACACTGCTCTTCGGCGCCGGAGTGATATTCGCGCACAGGGTCGTCTTTCCTTACGGCTTCGCATACCTCTTGAGCTTTGCCGGTGAGGAATTAAGGCCGATGATAACGATGGGCACATATTTCGGTTTCGCCACAAAGATGTTATTGGCCTTCGGCGCGGTATTCGAGATGCCGCTCTTTGCGCTCGTACTGTCGAAGATAGGCATTGTAAGCGGCCCCATGCTGCTTCGCGGCTGGAAGTACGCGCTTCTGGCCGCGGTGATAATAGGCGCGCTCCTGACCCCGCCGGACGTGATAAGCCAGTGCCTCATGGCAGGGCCGATCATGGTGCTATACGGCATATCTATAGTCGTCGCTTATATATTCGGGAAGAAGTAGACGTTTAGCTTTGTAGCCAGCTTTATTACAAGGGTTATACTCAGTTATTCCGTTATTATTGACTATCTTCCAACGTAATAGTTGATTGATTTTAAGGGCTCTTTATAATAAAATCTTCTCTCTACACACCAACTTTGTTACTGATCGCATTCTGACTATTTGATACTCTTTACCAGGGGGCAGTTTATGACTTCGAAAGTAAAACGTCTAAAGAGTGACGCCGATAGGCACTTTGCCGGAGGCAGGCTCGGTGAGGCGCTTAAGGTCTATACTTTCCTAAAAGAATTTGGCAAAAGCGACCCTTCCATCTATCAACGAATAGCCGAGATATCTCAAAAGAACGGTGACATGGAGGAAGCGGTAGAGCACTATAAGCTTGCTATCTTCTCATACGGCGATAACGGAATGATAGTTAAGGCCATCTCTTTATGCAAAAAGCTGGTCGAGATCGACCCGGCCCACTCAGATATCAAAAAGCAGCTCTCATCGATCTATACAAAGAATTTTAGTGTGCCGAAGCGGGCCGAGGCCGGGGCTGACCCGTCTAATATTAGAGATTTAAATAAAAAGACGGAAGCGACCTCTACGCCTGTGGCTTCAGAAAGCGAGCTTTCCGAGGAAGAGCTGCCAATGGCGGAGCTGATAGGCCAGGTGGATGAGCCGGACAGCGGACCGGCTCCGCATGTGCGCCTGGCAACTTCCGTTACAAATCTTCATATCCCCAAGACCCCGCTATTTTCAAACTTTACGCAGAGTGAACTCTCTTTTATGATCGAATGGTTAAAGACGCGCTCTGTAAATAAGGGAGAATATGTATTTAAGCGCGGCGGAGAAGAAAGTTCTATTTATGTTATCACCTCCGGCGTTGCCGAACTATCCTGTTATACCAAGTATAACGAGGTCGTGAACTTTAGCGCCTTAATGGAGGGCGATTTCTTTGGAGAGTTCTGTTTCTTTACCGATGAACGGAGCAAATCTTCGGCAATGGCCCTGACCGATCTTGAACTCTTGGTCATAAGCAAGGACGAGATGACGGCGCTTGCAAACGATAATAAAGAACTCGCAAAGGTTCTCTTCGATTTTAATAAGGAGCGCGTGCTTGACCGGGTGCTGGCGGTCTCCAAGATATTCAGGCACCTTAACAAGGATGAGCGATTAGATGTTCTGAAACGCATATGGGTGGAAAGTTATCAGGAGGGCACGGAGATCTTCTCGCAGGGAGACGACGCCGAGACGATGTATATCCTGCTCAAGGGCAGCGTCGATATATGGAAGGATAATGAGGAGGGAGAGAAGAAACACTTTTATACACTCGGCGAAGAGGGCGACTTCTTCGGAGAGGTAGGGCTGACGACACGCGACGAATATATCTCAACCGTTACAGCTCTAACCGATACCGAGGTTGTTGTATTGTCAAAGCCGCTCATAGAAGAGCTTCAGAATAAAAATGCGATCATACATGCGCTGCTTCTTGACGTAGCCGGTAAACATGCCTCCGAGTTTGAGGCGTAAGGCAAAGGAATATTCCCTTAAAGCGGGCGACGACCTCTCAGGGTACTTTTTTAAACCCACCCGGCTCCCCAGCGCCCTCACTATTATATGACAGTGCTTGCTACGTAATCCCGACGCGCATAAGCGAACTATCCGGCTCCAATAGATCCGATCCGCGAAAGAAACGCACCTGTGCGCTTTAATGCCTCCTTAACCGCCCTTTAATGCTAAAAGTATATAATTTTATAAGCAATTACTATCGCCCCTATCGAAAGTTCTTTCTTCCTTATCTAACGGTTTTGTAATATGATAAAGGCTTTATGAGACTAACTTATCTAAATATATCTTTCTTGATCTCGCTCCTTGCGACCGTTCTCTTCTTTAGTAGCCCGGTACTGGCCGGTGGCGGTGAGGCGTTCTTTAATAAGAAGGGCTGCCTTGAGTGCCACCGTGTTACGGGCGGGCCGGACGAGACCACCATCGAGGCCGTGCTTGAAAAAAAGGGGCCGGAGTTATGGTATGCGGGCTCCAAGTTCAGGCCCGGTTTTATCGCGCGCTGGCTCACCGACCCAAAGCCGATTCGCCCGATGGCCTACTACTCCCTGACCGAGAAGAATAAGGGCGACCACGTACGCCTGGTCCCGGCCGAAGCGCTTGAGATAGCGGCCTACCTGATGACACTTAAGAGCGCCACGGTAAAACCGTCCGGTATCAGGCCCCATATGAATATAAAGGGCAAAAAGGTATTTGGAAAAGAGTTCTCCTGTTATGCCTGTCATAAGATAAAGAATCGTAAAAAGGTACTTGGCGGCCTTAGCGGCCCCTCGCTCGTCGGTACGAGAGCGCGGCTCAACCCCGACTGGATATACGCCTATCTTACCAATCCGCGCGCTTTCAGGCCTGTAATGGATATGCCGGTATTTGCCGGGCTCGTAAGCCCGAAGAAGATCTCTCACCTGGCTGAGTATGTTTCGAGCCTTGAATAATTTTTTACTATGAAAAAATCTTATAAAATTATACTATTAGTAGTCTTCTTTATGCTCTCCGGTTTTCTGACCGTCGAGGCGGGTACTATTAATGTAAAGCAGATATACCGCTTCTACTGCGCCCAGTGCCACGGGACCGAGGGCAGGGGGGACGGCATTAACGACCGGCCCGAGATGCCAGTTAGCCCAAGGGACCATACCTCGCGTGCAGAGATGTCGAAACTGACCGACGAGGAGATCCTCGACGTTATTAATAACGGCGGTGAGGCTACCGGTAAATCGACCGTAATGCCCGCTTTTGGCAAAACGCTCAAGGTCGAAGAGGTCGAGGCGCTAAAGGCATACTTGAGAGAGCTTTGCGACTGTTGATAAAGAAGTACCACAGGTGAAGTTCTTGTTGGCGGTCCTTGCCGTCGTTCTTATAGTAGAGGGCATGCCTTACTTCGCCTTTCCGAAGAAGGCGCGCGAGTGGGCGCTCTCCGTGCATGAGATACCTACCCGGACACTGCGCGCGCTGGGGCTGGGCGCTATGGTAACGGGCCTTTTTTTATTATTTATCGTGAAATTTTTTATTTAAAGGATTTTTATGAGACTGCGTCTGACCTATCTATTTTTTATATTGACCGTGCTCCTTTCAGGATGCGGAGGGGGAGCGGCGATGCTCGCCCTTGCCACTCCACAGGCCGCCATTGACGGCGAACAGATAAAGGTGCTCATTGCCTCCGACCTTCAAAAGGTTACAATAAAGGGCGCAACCGACGGGCCGAAGTTGCAAATCGAATTCGCAAGCCCCGGAAGGGCCCGTGTAAATAGTTTTAAGAAACCTATGCCCATGACCCTTATGCCCATGCACAGGTTTCTCTTCCTCAATGATGAACCCTACCGCGGCAAGCTGGTCGTCAGATCCACGGACACCGGCATAGAGGTAATAAATGTTTTGCCGCTTGAGGACTATCTTGTCGGCGTGATCAATAAAGAGATATCCTCGTCGTGGCACAAAGAGGCCGCCAAGGCCCAGGCCGTCGCTGCAAGAAGTTACGCCCTCTACCAGATGAGAAAAAATACCGGCAGGCCATATCACGTAACCAGCACGTTGCTCGACCAGGTTTATAGCGGCCGCTCCGCCGAAGATCAGAACGCGCTCTACGCCGTTAGCAAGACCAAGGGTGAGGTCCTCGTATATGGCAGAAAGCTCGCTCTCGCCCTCTTTCATTCCAACGCGGGCGGGCGCACCGAGCCTGCCGTGGACGTATGGGGAGGCGACTATCCCTATCTGATATCGGTAAAGAGCGTCTATGACAAAGAGGCCCCGCGTTATGAGTGGTCGTTCACGCTTTCGAGCAGTGAGCTCAAGGCCCTGCTTGTTGGCGCAGGTATGGAGATCGGCAGTGTCGAAGATATAGATATAGAAACCACGACAAAGTCGGGCCGCGTAAAGAAGCTCTCTATTATTGCAGATGGTAAAAAGCTCTCTCTCTCAGGCGAGGAGATAAGAAGGCTCGTCGGTTATATGAAGTTACGCTCCACCATGTTTAAGGTAAAGAGAAAGAGAAACTCTTTCGTCTTTAAGGGTAACGGAGCGGGCCACGGCGTAGGCATGTCCCAGTGGGGCGCAAAGGGCATGGCCGAACACGGTAGTACATATGAGGATATCCTCATGCACTACTATCCGGGAACAAAGGTAGAGATGCTCTACTGACCATATATGCTTACCGAAGCCTTCGACTACATCCTGCCCGAGGAACTAATCGCCCATCATCCGCCGACCGTGCGCGGTACTTCCCGCCTGCTCGCCCTCGAACGGACCGCGGAATCTACGAATACCTCCCTTAGAGATATGAACTTTCCCGATATTAAAGGGCTGCTTCGCCGCGGCGACCTCCTGGTGCTTAACGATACACGCGTTATCCCGGCCCGCTTGATAGGGAAGAAGGTTACTGGCGGCGTTATCGAGCTATTCCTGATACGTCATATCACTCAGGAGGGCGGCCCCGACGACAGGGTTCTATGGAAGGCCTTTATAAAAGGGCGCGCCGTTAAGGTCGGCCTGAGAATTCTTTTTGATGAAGGTCTGGTAGCCGAGGCGGTCAGGGGCGAGGGTGATGGGCTTTGGATAGTCGCCTTGTCCGGGCCGGGTGGGTCGGCTGGGCCGGGTGATATAGCCAAACTGATAAATCGCATAGGCAAGATGCCTTTGCCTCCATATATAAAGAGAGGTACGGAAGAAGAAGACAGGGAAAGATACCAGACCGTCTTTGCCGCGAAGGATGGCGCGGTAGCGGCCCCGACCGCCGGGTTGCATTTTACCAAAAGCCTTCTCGACGAGATAGAAAACGCAGGTGTCGAGACGGTGCGTCTAACCTTGCATACCGGGCCGGGAACATTCCTTCCGGTCCGTGCCGAGAGGCTTGAAGAGCACGTCATGCACAGCGAAGAATATTTTATAGAAGAAGAAACCTTTGCAAAGCTCCTCAAGACCAGGGCGGAGGGGCGAAGGGTAGTCGCCGTGGGTTCGACCTCGACAAGGGCGCTTGAGGCCTCTGTCCAGGATGGTTTCGACAGGCCGAGACTCTCCGGTGAGACCGATATATTTATATATCCCGGTTACGACTTTAAGATGGTTGACGCGATGATTACGAACTTTCACCTGCCGAAATCAACTCTCTTAATGATGGTCGCCGCATTCGCAGGCAGAGAAAGAATCCTGGAGGCCTATAGAGAGGCCGTAAAGAGAAGGTACCGCTTTTATAGTTACGGCGACGCGATGTTCATAAACTGACCTATGGTTTTGTCACTCTGAGCGCAGCGAAGAGTCTAAGGTGTGGATGCAGCCTGCATACCTGAGATTCTTCGTTTGCTAACGCTCGCTCAGAATGACAAATGTGGAGAAAATGCGCGAACAAGAAGACTCAGACGGTAGGGTTAGTTATTAGTATTTGCGACATCTTTGCTCTTTACACGCTAAGGGTGTCCCCTTATAACATTCTTTGCTGGGTATTCTTGCTCTTTTCATATTAGATTGGTTAACTGGCCTAACTGTTAAGACAGCGGTAAAAGATTATGTGAATCAGAAAGAGTATGCTGGCCAAGATGTGGTCAAGTTTTGGGTGTGGGCCAATTTGGGAATATCCATTTCATGTATTGTCTTATCTGGTATTGGATTAATATTATCTTTTTTATATAAATAATAAAAATATGACCTTTTCATTCGAACTGAATAAAACCGACGGCAAGGCGCGTACCGGCCTTGTAAGAACAGCTCGCGGAGATATAGAGACCCCTGTATTTATGCCGGTCGGCACGCTCGGCACCGTTAAGTCGCTCACTCCCGAAGAGCTTGTGAACGCGGGGGCTAAGATAATACTCTCCAATACCTATCACCTCTACCTGCGTCCGGGCCACGAGCTGGTGGCCGAGCTTGGCGGGCTTCATAAATTTATGAACTGGAAGGGGCCGATACTGACCGATAGCGGCGGTTTTCAGGTCTTTAGCCTAAGCAAGCTTCGTAAGATCGAAGACGAGGGCGTCCGTTTTCGCTCGCATCTGGACGGCTCCATGCATCTCTTAACGCCTGAATATGCCATTGAGATACAAGAAGCGCTCGGCTCCGATATAATGATGGTGCTCGATGAATGCACGCCGCACCCTGCAACGCGTGAATATACAAAGAACTCGATGGAGCTCACGCACAGGTGGGCCGAGAGGTCTCAAAAGATGGAGCGCGGCGGACCGGGCGCTCTATTTGGAATAGTGCAGGGCGGCATGTACCCGGACCTTAGAGAAGAGAGCGCGCGCGCCATCGTCGATATCGGTTTCGACGGATACGCCATCGGCGGCCTGAGCGTCGGAGAAGAGAAACTTGAGATGATGGATATGCTTGAGGCGGCCATAGCGATACTGCCAAAAGAGCGTCCGAGATATATGATGGGAGTAGGCGCGCCCGAAGATCTGGTCGAGGCGGTCTCACGCGGAGTTGATATGTTCGACTGCGTAATGCCGACCAGAAACGCGAGGAACGGAACTCTCTTTACAAAGTATGGAAAATTGGGTATAAAGGGTAGTCGGTTTAGAAACGATCCGGGACCAGTATCGAAAGAGTGCGATTGTTATACATGTAAGAATTTCTCAAGGGCATACTTGAGACACCTCTATGTTTCTAAAGAGATACTTGCTTCGAGACTAAATACTATACATAATCTCCATTATTATCTGGGGCTTATGGGTGATATGCGAAACGCGATTAATGAAGGTAGCTTCGATTCCTTCAAGAGAGGGTTCTACAGCGCCCTTGATGAAGGTCTCAATAACATTTAGAAGGGATAAAACATTGTTAAGAGTATTTTCAACTGTAGCCGTAACCGTAATCTCCACATTAACACTACTAGGCGCAACACCGGCCTTTGCCGCCGCCTCGAAACAGAACCCGATAATGAGCATGGCGCCGCTGGTCCTCTTATTTGTCGTATTTTACTTCCTGCTCATCAGGCCGCAACAGAAAAAGGCCAAGATGCATAAAGAGATGTTGAGCAAGGTTGAGACGGGCGATTCCGTTATAACGACCGGCGGTCTCTACGGCAGGGTCACAAAGGTATCCGACGAGACGGTTACGATAGAGATTTCCGACGGAGTAAAGGTCAAGATATCGCGCACGGCCATAGGCACGAGAAAGTCCAACGATTAGGCTTATTTGGAATAGTAGTTTTTAGATGAAAGAGACGGCTTTATCTCGTTTCTTATATTAGGATTTTTAATTATTAAAGATCGCGGAGAATGGAGACCGGTCACCGGTTGCTTCATCCGCGATATCGGCCCCGGAGACGCTCCGGCGGCGAGAAATTGGCACCGGGCAGAACCCGGCTGGAGACCTTAATGAAATCTATCTTTTGGCGGTTGCTTCTTCTTTTGGCCTTTACTTCTTTGGCCCTCATCTTATTTTTGCCGTCCACACCCTTTAAGACGGCGCTGCCTGCCTTCTGGACCAACGGCGTGCCTCATATATCGCTTGGCCTGGATCTGCAGGGCGGAATGCATCTGGTACTTGAGGTCGATCAGGAACAGGCCATTGAGACACATGTTAAACGTCTTGCCGCTTCGACCAAGGGGCTCTTCAAGGATAAAAAAGTACCCGTTACATATGTCAAGGCGACCGGCGTTGATACGCTTGCCGTGGCCTTTCCATCCGGGCTTACTTCAAAGGCGCGCGATAAGATAAAAGATCTGATGAAGGAAGAGGTCGGCCTCTTCGATGCGCCGACGCTCAAGGGCAACCGTTTTGAGTTCCGTTTGGCGCAGTTCGAAAAAGATCGCATCAAAGACTGGTCCACCTCGCAGGCGCTTGAGACCTTGAGGAACAGGATCGACCAGTTCGGAGTATCGGAGCCCATTATCCAGAGGCAGGGACCGAGGCAGATCGTTATCCAGTTGCCGGGCATCAAGGACACGCAGCGCGCCATCAAGCTCATAGGCGATACGGCGGTGTTGGAGTTCCGTATGCTCGATGAGAACGGCAGCCTCTCAGATGCCCTTGCCGGCAAGGTTCCCTTCGGCTCAGAGATTTTATACCAGAGGGTCGTTGACGACCTGACCGGTGAAGAGACCGAAAGGATACCCTATCTCGTTCAAAAAGAGGTGCTGCTTACCGGCGATGTGGTGGAAGACGCGCGTGTGCAGTTCGACCAGCAGATGAACGCCCCATATGTCGGCATCAGCTTCGACCGTCAGGGCGCAAAGATATTTGAAGATCTTACGGCCGCCAATGTCGGCAAGCGCATGGCGATCATTCTCGACGGTAATGTATATACCGCGCCCAATATCCGCGAGAGGATAGGCGGCGGCAGCGCAACGATCACAGGCGGCTTCAACTCGGATACCGCTGCAGATCTCGCCATCGTGCTACGCGCGGGCGCGCTGCCGGCCCCGGTTGATATCATTCAAAACGTCACGGTCGGCCCGACACTAGGTCAGGACTCGATCGACGCCGGACAGAGAGCTATGATGCTCGGAGCGGTTTTTGTCATTGCCTTTATGATTATATACTACAAGGTATCGGGCTTGATAGCTCTCTGGGCGGTATTTTTGAATATCATCATGCTCATGGGCGCGATGTCCTACTTCAGCGCCACCTTGACGCTGCCGGGTATAGCCGGAATCCTTCTGACCGTCGGCATGGGCGTTGACGCCAATGTGCTCATATTCGAGCGAATAAAAGAAGAGCTCCGGGCAGGGCGAACACCAAGGAGTTCGGTCAACGCCGGATACGACCACGCGTGGTGGACCATCGTTGACTCTCAGGTGACGACACTCATTACAGCCGCCGTGCTCTTCCAGTTCGGTAGCGGCCCGATTAAGGGCTTTGCCGTCACCCTAAGCCTTGGCATAATCATTAACCTCTTTACCGCGCTCGTAGGAACCAAGGTAATATTCGATATCCGAAACCGCAGCTCAAGGGTTGGGAAGGTAAGCATATGAAGAAAGAGCAGACACCTCTCGTAGACGACTACGTCACAAAGATCGACTTCCTGGGCAAACGCAAGCCGGCCTTAGTCCTTTCGATAATACTGGCCATAATAGGCATCATCGCGGCCGTGGCCATACCGACCGGCATGGCAAGGTTAGGCACCGACTTTACCGGAGGTGTCGCCGTACAGTTCAGATTCGAAAAACCTGTCGAGATAGACACGGCTAGAGATCTGCTCGCAAAGGGCGGTTACCCTGACGCCGACCTGCAAGAGTTTGCAGGGGATAACAAGGTGCTCGTAAAGGTACAACGCTCTGAGGGCGACCTGGGAGAGATGTCCGGCGGTATAGGTGTTGTCTTCAAAAACGGCTTTCCTGATAACCCGTATATAATAGACAGCACGACCGAGATAGGACCGACCGTCGGCAAGAAACTTCAGAGCGACGCCTTCTGGGCTGTTGTTATTTCGCTCTTCGGCATACTCTTTTATATAGGTTGGCGTTTTGAGTTCCGCTTCGGCATGGCCGCCGTTATTGCGACCTTCCACGACATACTTGCGGTTCTGGGTATATTCTTCGTCCTGGGACATGAGATAAACCTTCTATCCATAACCGCGCTCCTGACCATCGCCGGTTACTCGATAAACGACTCGGTCGTCGTCTTTGACAGGATAAGGGAAAATCTCAAAAAGCAGGCCACCACAAAGCAAAAGGCAGGTGTCTCCGAAACGCTCAAGTCGCTCATCAACAGGTCGATCAATGAGATGCTGCACCGTACCGTCATTACATCCGGTACTACGCTGCTCGTTCTTCTAGCCCTCTTTTTCATAGGTGGAGAGGTTATTCACGAATTCGCCCTGACCCTTATAGTCGGTATCCTTGTCGGAACCTACTCTTCAATATTCGTAGCCAGCCCGCTCCTGCTTCTATGGAAGAAGGACGGCAAACTTATACACCACCGCGAGGAAGACCCATCGGTCGGCGGTCCCGGCGCTCCGGGCGGCGCGGCCCCGCAGGGAACCGGTCCTTTGGGCATATAAGCGCAGCACACAGGGCACACAGGTGTGCTTTTATATCGCGGATATAATTTGTAGCTTCCTGGAAATATTTACTTCGCGCCGCTTTTTTTACGGTGCTTTTTAGATAGTTGCTTTCCTGAGCGGTCTTAATAATCAGATACCTATGAGTCCTTCCTTAGATAATAAAAATAAGTGGCATATTTTCGATTCCGACTCAGATACTCAAAGCTTCTTTGAGTCGGAACTCAATATCTTGCCCGTTACGGCAAGGCTTCTCTTAAATCGCGGCTTCTCCGATACGGAGAGTGTCGCCGCCTTTCTAAATCCCAGTATCGCCGATCTAAACGATCCCTTTCTCATGATGGATATGGAACGCGCCGTCACGCGAATCCTTAGTGCAATTGAGTCCAATGAAAAGATCGTAGTCTTTGGAGATTATGATGTGGACGGCACAACGGCGACCTCTCTCTTAAAGCTCTTCTTTGAAGAGATAGGGGTCGAAGTCGCTACCTACATACCCGAACGGCTCAAAGAGGGTTACGGCCTTAACTCCGATGCCATGAAGGGCCTTGCGCAGTCCGGCATCACCCTCTTGATAACGACCGACTGCGGTATATCGAGCTGTGAGGAGATCTCCGTAGCAAAAGAAGTAGGGCTCGATGTAATCGTCACCGATCATCACGAGATATCAGGCCCACTGCCGGATGCCTACGCTATATTAAATCCCAGAAGAGAGGGTTGTCAATTTCCAGATAAAAATCTCGCCGGGGTTGGCGTGGCCTTTAAGCTTGCGATGGCCTTGAGGACCCGGCTGCGCGAGAGCGGTTATTTTAAAGATCGCCCGGAGCCCAATCTTAAAAATTATCTCGATATTGTATCGATAGGAACTGTTGCCGATATGGTGCCTCTTATAGGAGAGAACCGCCTCTTGGTCAAATACGGTCTTGAGGTATTGAAGAACTCGCAGCGCGAAGGGCTGAAGGCTCTAAAGTCGGCCTCCGGCGTGCGCGACGAGCGGCTCAATACGGAATCTATAAGTTTTCAACTTGCTCCACGTATAAATGCCGCGGGCAGGGTGGAGCGCGCCGACAAGGCCCTGGAGCTTCTAACGACCAACGACCGAGTAAAGGCCCAAAAACTTGCCGGAGAGCTTGACGCCATTAATGTCGAACGCCAGCAGATAGAACGCGCTATATTCGACGAGGCCGACGGTATGATAAAGGCCGACGGCTGCGACCCTGGCATAGTCCTGTATTCCGAGGACTGGCATCCGGGGGTGATCGGTATCGTAGCGTCCAAGCTTGCTAACCGCTATAACCGCCCGTGCATAATGATATCGATAGACGGCGACTCTTGCCGCGGGTCAGCGCGAGGCATCAGAAACTTTGACATGCTTTCGGGCCTTACGGCATGCGCGGAACATATCGAACGCTACGGAGGCCACCGAGCCGCCGCCGGCCTCTCTTTGCACCGCGATAAACTGGTATCCTTTAAGGCTGCGTTTTTCGATCTCTTAAAGAGAACCCTTAGCGAGGACGACCTGGTCCCTCAGATCGATATAGACGCAATGGTTAACCTCGATGAGATAGACCACGCCTTTGTCGCGGAGATGGAGCGCCTCGCCCCATTCGGCATAGGAAACCGCGAACCGCTTCTATGCGCCGAGGATACGAATATCGTCAATACCCAGCTGGTAGGCAAAACCCACCTGCGTCTGAAGGTGAAACACAAGGGAGCCCCTCTGTCGGCCATAGCCTTCGGCCTCGGCGACCTCCACCCCCTGAAAGGGCCTGGTTACGATATAGCATTTCGCCCCTACTTCGACCAGTGGCATGGTAGAAAGTCGATATCTTTAAAGATTAAGGACCTGAAAGAGAAACTCGGGTAGGGCTGCGACACTTTAAGAAATTATCAATATCCATATTTATAGCACTTAGATTTCATAAAGAAAATCAAGTACTTAAGGCCAGCAGGCTTGCCAAGTATTAGATCAATAGTGTAAAATAGAGCGTCAACTCATCCATGATTATGTTACTTATATTTAGCAAGACCTCAACCTGTGAAAAATTATTCTATGTCTCAGTTGTCTGATAAAATACTCTTGCAAGAAGAGGGCGCTGCCCAGCCGCAGTTTGTCTCCAGATTCTTTAAGATTAGCCTGCTCATCTTCGTTACCCTTGGCCTCTTAGCCATCATCATGCTCCTCCTTACCAATCGCCTGAGATCGGAACAGAAGAACGATTCCGAACTTATGGAGGCGGTTATCGGCACTAAGACGAACCTCTCCGAATCTCATCTCTGGCTTGAGAAATACCTTATGGGATATAGTGATATAGATATCGACGGGATCTTCACTCAAATAGATACCGTTAGGGAAGAGACCGCCATTATTATAGAGGGGGGTATTAACGAAGGAGCAGATGAGATAAGGCCTGTAAGAGACCCTGAGTTGATAAGAAGACAGGCCCGCCTGCTCTCTACGATTGATAAATTTACAGAACTTGCCCGAAGGCGCGTCGCCAACCCTGCCGAGTCTGGCATAGGTACGCCGTTAGATCAAGAGTTCGACAATATCTTCTATAAAATTATTCAAGAAGTAGAGGGTATCGAGTCCTTGCTCGAAGAGAATGAAGTACTTCAAGCCGTTCAGTTCAACCGTTTCTTCTGGGGTATACTTCTCACCTGGGTGGGCGCTCTATTTGCCGGATTCATAATCTTTCAGATGGTAGAGAAACGCCGTCTCTTGCTTATAGCCGCGCGTAACAAAGCCATAGCTGAACTGCGCGAGAGCGAAAAACGGACGGTTATGGCGCAGAAGGTCGGTAAGATCGGCATATGGGACTGGGACCCGAATACAGGAGATCTCGTCTGGTCCGATGAAGTCTATACTATCTTCGGTTTCACTCCATGCGAGATAGAGCCAACCTATGAGCTTTTTTTAGAGATGCTCAACCCCGATGACAGGGGTGAGGTTAGCGCCTCGGTGGAGGCGGCACTCTATGAGCGTAAACCTTACAAGCTCGATTGCAGGATCATAAGAAAAGACGGCTCGGAGGGTTTTGCCGAGGCCACGGGTGAAGTTCTCTTCGATAAAGAGGATAAACCTATAAGGATGCTCGGTACCTTTATGGATATAACGGAGCGCAAGGAGCTGGAGTCGAAACTTACTAAACTGGCAACTACCGATCCCCTTACCGGCGCCTTTAACAGGGCGAAGTTTGACGATCTTATCTCTATGGAGGTGGCCAGGGCGAAACGTTTTGCCCATCCGCTCACTATCGTGCTCTTTGATATAGACAACTTTAAGTTGGTTAACGACAGGTACGGCCACGCCGTCGGAGATACGGTCTTGAAGACTATCGCCGATATTATTTTCAAAAATTCCCGGGCTACGAACTATTTTGTAAGATGGGGCGGTGAAGAGTTTGTGGTTATCGCAGTTGAAACAGATACGGACGGCGCTCTTAAGCTTGCCGAGAGGATGAGGAGCGAGATAGAGGCCCACGCATTCGAGACCGTAGGCAAGGTGACGGCAAGCTTCGGAGTCGCCCTGCTTGCCGAAGACGATACCGTTGACTCGCTCATCATGAGGGCCGACGAGGCGTTATATAGGGCCAAAGAAAATGGCAGAAACCGCGTTGAGGTTTGAGAGTTATCTTATCTCTCCAGTCATCAGTCTTACCCCAACTGCGCCGGCAAGCCCGTCAGCCCCAGCGTTTCTTCCAGTTCGAACTGTATATTCATATTCTGCACGGCGGCGCCCGATGCGCCTTTCATGAGGTTGTCTATGGCCGATATTACGATGAGACGCCCCCGGGCCTCGTCCACCCATAAGCCGATATCGCAAAAGTTCGAGCAACGCAGATTCGATATATTCGGATAAGTACCCTCTGGCATTATGCGAATAAAGGGCTCACCCGCGTAGAACTCTTTATAGGTCTCGATGATCTGCGCCGTGGTGCGCGGCTCGGTCAGGTCGGCATAGATCGAACTCAGGATGCCGCGCGACACCGGCAGGAGGTGCGAGTTGAATGTGACCTTAACGTCCTTGCCCGCAAGTAATGTAAGTTCCTGCTCAATTTCAGGCGTATGGCGGTGCAGTCCCACATTATAAGCTTCAAAGCCGCCGTAGTTCTCGCAAAAGGCCGTCTTTAGGGATGCCTCGCGTCCCGCTCCGGATATGCCGCTCTTGGCGTCGATGATGACAGAGTTGGGGTCTACCAGACCGCCCTCTACGATAGGCGAGAGGCCGAGTATCGCGGAAGTCGGATAACAGCCGGGATTGGCGACTATAAGGGCGTCCTTGATGCGGTCGCGGTGAAGCTCCGGCAGGCCGTATACGGCGTCTGCAAGCAGGTTTTTGGTAGAGTGCTCTTTATACCACTCTTCATAGACCGCCACGTCGCGCAGGCGATAGTCGGCAGAGAGATCTATGACGCGCTTTTTGCGTTCGATAAAGTGAGGTACGATATCCATGGCCGCGCCGTGCGGAAGGCAGAGGAATACGACATCGGCCTCGGTATCGGCAAGGTCAGCCGGATTCTTAAATACGAGAGAGTCGTACTCGTGGCCCGCCATCGAGGGGAATATCGAAGAGACCGGCTGGCCCGTATATTTACGAGAGCTGAACTCTATAACCTCCGCCTCCGGGTGTCCCGCCAAGAGGCGCATTATCTCAAGCCCCGTATATCCGCTACCGCCCAGTATCGCCGCTTTTATCATCTTACGCTCCTCTTTTCAAAACTGATCAAGCTCGGTCGGCCTCTGGCCGAAAAAAAAGGGGAAGGCACAGTGGCCTTCCCCTTTGGATAGATACGCTAGTGACTCGCTTACCTCTTTGAGAACTGGAAGCGTGCTCTTGCGCCCTTTTGTCCGTACTTCTTACGCTCGACCATACGCGGGTCGCGTGTCAGGAAGCCTTCTTTTTTGAGGGCAGGGCGGAAGTCGGGGTCTACTTTGAGTAGAGCTCTGGATATTCCGTGCCTGATGGCTCCGGCCTGTCCTGTCTCTCCGCCGCCGTGTACATTGGCAAATACGTTGTACTTGCCGCTCATTTCGGTCAGCTCAAGTGGGGCTACTATGAGCATCCTGAGCGACTCTCTACCGAAGTAGTCGGCGCTTGACTTTTTATTGACTGTGACGTCGCCTTGTCCGGGCCTGAGCCTTACTCTTGCGACCGAGCACTTTCTTCTGCCTACGGCAATGAATTCAGTTACTGACATCTCTTGCTCCCTTTAAAATTATGCTCTATTAGAGCGAAAGTTCCTTGGGCATCTGCGCCTCGTGCGGGTGGTTAGCGTCGGCGTATACCTTTAGTTTTCTGAGCTGTGCCGTGCCTAAGACGCCATCGGGCATCATGCCCTTGACGGCCTTGGTGATCGCTTCGGTCGGTTTCTCCTGCAAGAGCTTTTCGAGTGAGATCGACCTTATTCCGCCCGGATATCCGGTATGGCGGTGGTAGACCTTGTCGATCAGCTTGTTGCCGGATACGACTACCTTGCCGGCGTTCAAGACGATTACGAAGTCGCCCATGTCGACGCTGGTGCTGAAGGTAGGCTTATGCTTACCGCGCAGTACCGAGGCGATACGGCTGGCGAGACGCCCGAGAGTCTGACCATCTGCGTCAACTACGAACCATTCTTTGCTATTTGCTACAGGTTGCGGATTAGTGCTCTTCATATAGTTCTTTCTCCTAAGAATTACTTAATAATGAAAGATACCCCAATATAAGCGGAATGTCAAGGGTTTTGTTAGGTTATAAATTAGTTTTGAGAGAGTTTGTACAAGGAGATTATATCTACAGAGGCTTCCTATATCACTTTATGGAGGTTGCCGGTAAAGTTGAAAACCACTCTATTATATTAATTCCTTAGGCATTCTCTCACTGAGTCTTTCCGTTCCGGCGAGTTGTTTCTTTACTACCTCTTCCATTTCGCGGCCCATGGCGGGGTAGCGGGCTATTATATCTTTTAAGAGCGGTCTTGATATGACGACCAGTTCGGTGCCACAGAGGGCCGTGGCTGTTGCGGTGCGGCGGGTGTCGAGGATAAGGGCGTACTGACCGAACGAGTCGGCGGCAGAGAGCTCTACGATGCTGGACTTCGAGCCGTCCTCGCCGCAGGTCCATAGATCCACCTTGCCGCTCTTTATAAAGTACATCTTATCGCCCTCGTCGCCCTCTTTGAGTATCTCCGATCCGGCCTCAAAGGACTCGACCCAGACGCGCTCCATTATCCACTGCCTGTCGTCATGCGAAAGCCCTCTAAATATGTCGGAGATAGCAAGCAGGCGGTCGAGCACGCGTTCTTTATAGAAACCGAAGAGGACTTTATAGACATTCTCATAAAAGGTCGAGAGCGATTTAAGTTTTTTACTCGGTAGTTCAAGCAGTTCGATATCGGTCACGGCGCGCACGCCGGCGCTCCTGATGGTATCGGAAAAGAAGCCGAACTCACCGAAAAAGTCTGCCTCGTTCAGCGTTGCGCATACGACTTCTTCTCCGTCCTTTGCTCTACTTACGACCTCGGCAGTGCCAGAGGCGAGCACATATATAGAATCTCCAACGTCGCCATGTGAAAAGACAAAGTCGCCCTTCTTTCTATTGATATGAGAGGTGCGGCTGATGAGAGAGAGAAGTTCGTCATGCGGCAGGTCGGAAAATAGTGGCGTCCTTGGGAATGCCACATCACAGAGCGCATTATCCATTTGATCTGAATCCGACCCGGCAAACGTTTTAATCTCAGGCCTGGTGCGCTTCTCGGCAAAAGGTCCGGAAGCGGACGGACCATCAACGCTTTCGTTGGTCTGCGATTGAAACGAGAGGGAGACTCGCTTAGGACCGTCAACCGCGGAGGTGAGTCCCATATATAGATTAACAAGCTCACCCTCGATATCCTCAAGTGTCGGGTCGATTGCGAGCACCACCTTGCAGGCCGCCAGAGCGCTGACGATACAGCCGTGGCGGGTAAATGCCCATGCGGCGAGCCTGTACTCTTCTATCACCCGTTCGCGCTCACCTAGCTTTTGCAGGGTGTCGCCGATCCGAAGATATATCTTCGGATGATTTTCCGCGACCTCTCGAAGTTCTTCAAAACCAAGCAAGGCTTGCGCATAGTTGCCGCCTGAGAAAAATTCTTCCGCTTTAACCTTTTTGGCGTTAATCTCTTTGATATCCACTGAAAAGCCTCCTCTACTTCCATAAAGTACTAAATATGAAAGTTTCTCATTGGCTGAGTTGCAAATGGAAAAATATTATCGGATCTATTGATTATGAATTATAATAGCACCTTTGAAGAAGATGTCAATATAGAGAGGCGGCGCGAAATTAACAAAAAAAAGCCCCTCATCCAAGAGGATGAGGGGCTTTTCGGGTTTAAGCGGATCTATCTGGGCTGTACGTTAGAAGCCTGAGCGCCCTTAGGGCCCTGAGTTACTTCAAACTCAACCGTCTGTCCTTCGCTGAGCGTCTTGAAGCCTTCGCTCTGAATTTCAGCGTAATGTACAAAAAGATCTTCGCCGGATTCCTGCTCGATGAAGCCGTAGCCCTTGGAATCGTTGAACCACTTTACTGTTCCTGTTGCCATAGTAATCAATCTCCTTTCTAGAAATTTTCATAAGAGATTGCGGTTTCGGCAAATCGTGTAAGGATGATTCTGACGTGCAAATCTAGCTCTCTTCTTATTAAGTTAATAGTATATGTCAGATTATAAGAAGTGTCAAGCTTTTTATAAAAGGGGGCTTAATTCACCTCTCAAGCCGACGTACAAAGCAGGTCAACCGAAGTCGTTATCGATCTGAGTCGAATCGATTGTCTTATTAAATCCCGTAAATATCTCCATTACGCCAAGGGTCTCAAGGATCTCGGCGTCGGTTGCTCCGGCCTCTCTGACCGCTCTGAACTCTTCGTCGCTTACCCGAATCGGATCGCTATTGGCCTTCCTAGCGAAGGCGATGAGCGATAGCTCTTTTTCGGTAAAGTCGGCATTTTCAATATCGTTTAAGATCGACTGGAGCTCTTCGTCCGATACACCGACCGACTTTAACATGCCGACATGCGCATCAACGCAGTACTGGCAGCTATTGTCCTTCGAGACAACGACGGCGATAGCCTCCTTACACTTTCTCGTAAGCTCTCCCTGCATCATAACGGCCTTGACCTTCACCCAGTTGGCCCTCATAAGAGGAGGAAAGTGCGCAAAGGTCTTAAAGAGATTCGGCACCATGCCGAAGGCCTGCTGAATCTCGTCAAAGACCGCCCGCGCCTCAGCTGAAGCCTCGTCATACTTAACTAACTTTACTCTTCCCATCGATATCCTCCTGAATTCTCTTCCGGTTGATTAAAAAGACTGGCTGAATAATAGATAATAACCTCCACGTTACGGCGTGTCAATCACCATAAATTCGCACCAAGCATAGCAATACGCCAAGACTCTCGGTCTATGGTCTTAGGATATCGGAATTTAGCGACTGAAGATGTAAGGGGGGTTACAAAGATGAGTTTTCTTTAAAAATCGAATATACTGGAAGGTGGAGCGTCATATAATAGATGCTCCACCTTCCGGTACTCTTTTTTTATAGACCCTTAAGGTAGGTAACGACCGCGTCCAGCTGAGCGTCGCCCAGCGCCACCTTGGGCATGGCCATCGGGTAGTTCGGATACTTCTTGGCAGCCATCGGAACGCCGCTGGTGATAAGCCCCTTAATGGCATCCGCGTCGCCCTTGATAAAATCTGTACCGGCGAGTTTCGGCCCCATCGCGCTACCCGAACCATTAGAACCGTGGCACATCAGGCACTTGGAGGCAAATACCGAAGCCCCAGAATCGGCCATGGCCGTACCGGAAAGGGTAAATACAGCTACAGCAGCTATCGCCAAGATCATCTTCTTCATAAGTCTACCTCCAATAATTAATAAACAGGTTATTCCGACTCTCTTCCAGGTAAGCATAAAGAGGACTTGATAATCTTTTTAATTATAATATTTGGTTGGTTAAGAGGGTATTAGAGGAGGCGGGGGTATTATAAAAACTTAAGGGTTTAAAAATATGAATCCACGCACTGTCACCCTGGAGCGAAGCGAAGGGTCTCATGTATGCGGGCTGCTACGGCATAGTCATAGTACGAGATTCTTCGCTTTGTTCAGAATGACAGGCAAGGACAATAAAGATAGAATATTTGTTGGATTTCGCTTTGCTCTACCCAAACTACGAGGCTCCGCCGGTTCAAGGACGTACCTTGAACCGGAATATTAAAAATAATCGTATCTCGACTTATGCCCATACTGACTCATGAGTTAGGGAACTCACCATCCAAATCACTGCCAATTCAAAGCCCGAACCAATCTGTTGACTTTTAACGTTCCGGTTCAGGGTACAACCCTGAACCGGCAAAGAGGGTATTTTTTCTCTTCAAAAGTTTTAAGGATATATAAAAAAAGCCCCCCTGCCTTTCGGCAGGGGGGCTTTCTATTATTTACTTTTTACGAGAAACCTAAGCAGCCTGGCTCTTTGTGTAGTTCAGCTTGCCGCCGGCCAGAAGGGTGTCTATCTGGCGTTGGGTGTAGCCGTGTTCGAGCGCTATTTCGGTTCCCTTGGTCTTGTTCGTTACCTTTATGGTTTCGTTGCCGTTCCTTAGGGCCTCGGCGAGGCCGCTGAACTCAAGCTCGTCGCTTGCGTCTATGGCGTCGTAGTCGGCGCTATTGGCGAAGGTCAGGGGCAGGATGCCGAAATTAACGAGGTTATCCTTGTGGATACGGGCAAAGGACTTTGCGACGACTGCCTTTATGCCAAGATACATCGGGCATAGGGCGGCGTGCTCTCTGGAAGAGCCCTGTCCGTAGTTGTCTCCGCCTATGACGAAACCACCGCCGGCGGCCTGTGCCTCTTCGTGGAAGGTCGAGTTGATCTGCGCAAATACCGACTCGCTGTACTTGGGTACGTTCGAGCGGTACTTGAGCCATGTTCCGGCCGGGGTGATGTCGTCGGTTGTGATATTATCGCCAAGCTTAATGAGGACCGAGCCGCCGAGTGTATCGGGCAGGGCTTCGGCTATCGGAAGCGGAGCGATATTGGGCCCGCGCCTGATCTCTACCGAGTCGGACTCTGCGGCTGTCGACGGAGCGAGTATCATCGAGTCGTCTACGCGGAACTCGGTCGGCATCTCAATGTTGGGATAGTCTCCAAGCGTGCGCGGATCGGTTATTACGCCCTTTATGGCCGAGGCTACGGCGACTTCGGGGCTTACGAGATAAACGCTCGCGTTCTTTGTGCCGCTTCTGCCGATGAAGTTACGGTTGAAGGTACGCAGAGATACGCCACCGGAGGGCGGGCTCTGTCCGTTCCCTATGCATGGGCCGCAGGATGATTCGAGTATACGGCAACCGGCTTCTATCAAAGTGGAAAGGCCGCCCGAACGCGCTATCATATTAAGCACCTGCTTGGAGCCGGGTGATATCGTCATGTCGAGGCCGGTCGATACCTTATCGCCACAACAATTAAATGTCTCTGCTACGGTCATGAGGTCCTGGTAGGAAGAGTTGGTGCATGATCCGACACATACCTGATCGACCTTCAAGCCGGCAACTTCGGAGACCTTGCATACTACGTCGGGCATATGGGGCTGAGCTATCATCGGCTCAAGCGTGTCGAGGTCGATTACGATCTCTTCGTCATATGTCGCGTCGGCGTCGGCCTTTAACTCTATCCAGTCCTCTTCCCTCTGCTGCGCCTTGAGGAACTCAAGCGTCTTGTCGTCGGAGGGGAATACCGAGGTCGTGGCGCCAAGCTCCGCGCCCATGTTGGTAATGGTCGCTCTTTCCGGCACGGTCAGGCAGTCTACGCCTTCGCCGCCGTACTCGATAACCTTGCCCACGCCGCCCTTTACGGTCATGATGCGAAGCAGTTCGAGTATTACGTCCTTGGCCGAGACCCAGGGCTGGAGTTTACCGGTAAGCTTTACGAGCGTTACCTTCGGATATGTGATATTGAAAGCCCCGCCGCCCATGGCAACGGCTACGTCGAGTCCGCCCGCGCCCATGGCCATCATGCCGAGGCCGCCTTGTGTAGGCGTATGAGAGTCGCTTCCAAGAAGCGTTCCGCCCGGCTTGCCGAAGCGTTCGAGATGAACCTGGTGAAGGATGCCGTTACCCGGCCTTGAGAAATGTACGCCGTACTTGGAGGCGACTGTCTGTAGATAGCGATGGTCGTCGGCATTTTCAAAACCGCCGTACTGTAGCGTATTGTGGTCCACATAACTGACCGAGAGGTCAGTCTTGACCCTCGGCACGCCCATGGCCTCGAACTGCAAGTAGGCCATTGTGCCTGTTGCGTCCTGCGTAATGGTCTGGTCTATCCTGAGTGCGACTTCACTTCCAAGTGTCTCTTCGCCTGAAACTAGATGGTTCGAAATAATCTTTTGCGTAACGTTCTTGCCCACTGTGATTCCTCCTAATAGGGTGATAAGAATATTTATCTGCCATATCTCAGTTAGCTCTGTTAAGTAGACGAGAATGGTACAGGAAACGGTGGAGGATGTCAAGGGTTCTTGGAGCTATTGGCAGACCGGCCCTATTAAGGAAAATAAAACGCGTGGAGACCCTTATAACTTTTTAAGCCTAAATAGCTCTTCCTCACGCGGAAAATTTCTTTAATGTTGAAAAAGAAAAGGGGAGAGATCTATGCAACTTGATCTCTCCCCTTTATTATTTTCTAATGGACTGTCCAGCTGTTATCTGACTTATACCTTGCTTTTAAGGTCGGCGACCAGGTCGGCGAAGGATTTTCTCGATAGAAACTTGCCAAAGTTTGTGCGGTAGTTTCTGACCAGCCCGATGCCTTCTATTACTACGTCGTAGATTACCCATTTACCGGCCTTGTTCTTGAGGAGTTTGTAGTTAATGGGTATCTCTGTGCCCTGTTTGGTTATCAGGTCTGTATTGACCTGCACCTTATTCTTTACGGCGCGTTCGCCTCCGTAGTTTATCTTTTCGTCGGTATAGGCCTCGATCTTTGTGATATAGCGGGCCTCTATCAGCCTGGCGAAGAGGTCGCTGAACTCGTCGCGTTCTGCGGCGTTGATCTTTTTCCAGTGCTTGCCGAGGCTGCGCTTGCCCATCTCGCGGTAGTCGAAACGTCCACGGAAAATCTCTCTGAGTTTTACACGGCGGGCTTCGAGCTTCGATTCGGCCTTAAGGTCCGGATTGGTCAAGAGCGTTATGGCCTCGTCGAGCGTGGACTTGAGCGCGGTCGTTGCCTCTCCGGCTATGGCCGTATGGGCCGTTACGAGCAGTATGAATACGGCCAGAAGGGCCGAAAACTTTTTAATATGTCTCATGAAATCTCTCCCTTGTTATTCTCTATCTCATTCTCTATGTCATTCTATATCTTTTTTTGCCTTGGTTCTATTAGTTCGCTACTTTGTTCTCTCTGTATCTGTGCCATGTGTCCCTGAGATGTTCGTACGGGTCTGTCGCGTCCGCGAGCAGTTCGTCGAGGAACTCCGGGTCGAGAGATAGTTCATTGACCCTGTCGTAGGCCTGTATGCCGGTCGAGGCTCCCTCGGCGTGCGGAAAGAGGTAACTGCGCGGGTCGAGAAAGAAATCCCCTACGAGGCCGACGGTATTACGGATGCTTGATGGGCCGATTATCGGCCAGTGTATATATATGCCGGGGCCAAAGCCGTATACGCCGAGTGTCTGTCCCGTATCTTCTTTTTTGAGCGTTACGCCGAAGTGCTGGAAGGCCGGGTCGAATATGCCGAGGATGCCGACGGTCGTATTACAGCCGAAGCGAAATAACTCCGTGCCGGCGCGTTTAATCTTTAGCTGTAAGACTGAATTTACAAAACGAATCGGGGTGGTAAGGTTGAGCATAAAGCGGTTGACGCCGCGTCTGGCCGGTTCAGGCACTATCTTGGCGTATCCGATTGCCGTCGGTTTTATTACACTATGAAATACTACGTCGTTAAACTTATACATGGCCCTGTTAAAGCCTTCGAGCGGGTCTGCGATATCCTTGATAGGAGTATCGAATTCGTCGTCTTCGTAGTAATCGTCATCATAATCGTCGTCGCTGTCGTCGTCACCTACGTCGGTCGCGGCCAGCAGTATGTGATTTGTACTTAAACTATATTCGGTAGAGTCTGCGGCCCTGGACGGCGGCGCGGCAAGTAGTGTAATCGCAAAGAAGCTGAGTGCAAGAAGAAGAGTAAGTAGGCGCATTGGTTGTCCTGTTCTTATAAGGTTAGGGCAGGGGGGTTCTTATAGACAGGGGCAAACTTGCGCCAAGGCTTAAGAACCGGCAATATCGTTAACGGCGCTCTCGGCGTCGGTTGCAAACTCGAAGACATCTTTAAGGTTGGTAAGGACGAATACGTCCATTACCGCGTCACAAAGGCCCGCGACGACAAAACGCCTCGAACCGCTCTTGGACCACTGCAAGCCCTCTATCATGGTGGCGATACCGGAGCTGTCCATATATGTAACACCGGCGAGGTCGACGACTATGCCCTTTACATTCTTTTTGTAGATGGGCGTAAGCGCGTCGCGTACCCTGGTGGAGGTGGACATATCCAGTTCACCGGAGAGGCTCAGTAACGCTACGTCTGCGTTTGTATCTCTAATCTCAATATTCATTCGTTTAATTGTACAGTGCTAACCCTGAGCCTGTAATAAGACCCGGCGTGAGCACGGTCTACCTTCCTTTAGTTAGGTGCGTTCTTATTTTTCAAAGATATATTTGCTGATAAGCTCTTCAAGGCTGATGGCCGATTCGGTCTCCATGAGTTCGTCGCCCTCTGCCAGATAGTCGTCGGAGCCGCCGGGTGTGATCTTTATAAACTTTTCACCGATCATGCCCTTGGTGCGTATCGAAGCTATGGAGTCGTCGGTGAGCTGTATCTCATTGTCTATCTGAAGGTCTACAACGGCCAGGTCGTCTTCAAGGGATATCCCGCCGACCTTACCGATATTTACGCCGGCTATCTCAACACTTGCGCCCTTTTTAAGGCCGGTTATCGATTCGAAATGCGCCGTGGTACTGTACCGGCTCGACCCGAATATGGTGACGCCACCTAGTGATATCGATAGATAGATGAGCACCGCAATGCCCACTACCATAAAGATGCCTACTGTAAATTCAGTCGTTTTTCCGTACATGAGAGTTCCCCTTTATTTTCTGTTATAGAAGCATAGAAGTCAAGATATAATCGACGACCAGTATCAAGACCGAGCTGAGCACGACGGTGCTGGTTGTTGCTGCCGCAACACCCTCGGTGGTGGCCTTTGCCGTATAACCCTTGAAGGTCGCTACCCAGGCGATTATAAGGCCGAAAAAGACGCTCTTTAAGAATCCGCCCCATATGTCGTGCGCCGTGACGGTGCTGACCATATTACCGATAAAGGCTCCTTCGTTCACGCCTAAAAGGTTTACGCCGACGAGGTAACCGCCGCCGATACCGATGAGGTCGAAAAAACCGGTCAGTATTGGGACCGAGATGATTCCGGCCAAGACCTTGGGGCTTATAATGAAGGCTATCGGGTCGATGGCCATCATCTCAAGGGCCGGGACCTGATCTGTTATCTTCATTATGCCGATCTCGGCGGCCGTGGCGCTTCCGGCGCGTCCGGCTACCATGAGGGCGCATAGGACCGGGCCGAGCTCTCTTATGATAGATTGAGAGACAGCGACGCCAAGCAGGGCTTCGGCGCCAAAACCGCTAAGTGTATAATAGCCCTGTAGGGCAAGCACCATGCCGGTAAAGATAGCCGTTACGAATACGATAAGAAAGGATTTAGCGCCGAGGAACTCGATCTCCTGAATATAACGGCGAAGCCTGAAAGGGCGTGAAAATATCTGGGTAATGGCGTGTATAAGAAAAATACCCGCGCTACCTATGCCGGAAAGGGTATTTAGACCGCCCCTTCCAAAGGCCGCTATTGGGTTACCTGTAGCCATTATATCTTCTCGTCAAGGATATCTTCGATAAAGTCCTTGTCCGTCATCTTAAATGGTATGGGCCCGTCCGGCGAGCCGTTAATGAACTGTATGACCTTGGGGTCGTCGCTGTTTCGGATCTCTTCTGGGGTGCCTTCGGCGATGATGTCGCCGTAAAAGAGTATGATGATCTTGTCTGCGATCTTCAGGGCGGCGTCCACGTCGTGTGAAACTACTATTGAAGTAACGCCGAGCTTTAGATTAAGGTCTTTTATAAGTTTGTCAATAACGCCGGCGGCGATCGGGTCGAGCCCGCTGGTAGGTTCGTCGTAAAAGACGACCTTCGGGTCCATGACGATTGCGCGAGCAAGGCCGACGCGTTTGGTCATGCCGCCCGATAGCTGTGAGGGCATGAGGTGCTCGACACCCCTTAAACCGACCATCTCAAGTTTGATCTTTATAATGGTATTGATGACATTGTCGGAGAGGTCGGTATGCTCGCGCAAAGGAAAAGCGACATTTTCATAGATATTTAAGGAGTTAAAGAGGGCCGAACCCTGGAAGAGCATGCCCATCTTCTTGCGTAACTTGTACATATCTTTGCGGTTGAGGGTGGTAATATCCTGTCCGTCGAAGATTATCTTGCCCGATGTCGGCTTGCCGAGCCCTACCATCTGCTTTAATAGCGTGGATTTGCCCGAGCCGCTACCGCCGAGAATGCATGTTACCTTCTTCTGTTCGAAGTGGCAGTATATATTCTTGGCAGTTTCGATATGCCCAAAGGTGTTGTAAAGGTTTTCGACCTTTATCATAGTTGAGATACCCGTAAATTGTTGAAATAATAGATAAGAAGGTTTGCCTTAAAACACTTGCTAAAGTAGTCCATATTATTTAGATTGTCAAGACTTTTCATAACTGTTATCTTTAATAGTAGCCCTGTTTTTACGGCAATAGCGTAACACCTTTCAGGAGAAGAATTTTTGAATGTCTAAAGATATACAAAAAGAAAATATCGTAACCTTGACCGTTCCCAGCACGCCTGAACACTTGAAGTTGATTCGTAAGGTCGCTACCTCTGTTGTTGATGGTCTTGCCGCCCTGGGCGGCGAGGGTACGAGAGTGGTGCTCGCGCTCGACGAGGCATGCGCGAATATCATAAAATATAGCTGCGGCGGCCCCGATCCCGAACTGACGATAGAGGTAAACTTTACCGTAACGGATGAGAGTCTGACGATTCGCCTCCGCGACTTCGGCGAGTGCGGCAAGGACTTTGATCTCGAAGATAGTCGTCAAGAAAAAGACCCGAACGCGCCGACACCGGGCGGTTACGGCCTGAACATCCTGAAGACCGTAATGGACTCGGTAGTCTATAGCTGCTGTCTCGAAGGTGGCGGTAATATACTGGTAATGGAGAAACGGTTTAATTAGACAGGCCTATTATAAAGAACTCCGGTTAGTGAATCAGCAGAGGTGAAATCTCTCTTTCCCCCTATACATCCGCTCTCAAAAGTATTATATTATTCAGTTCAATGAATCCATCTTTTTATATAATCTCACTTATCTGGGGCATTGTCGCTATCGTGCTCTTGCCCGTGGCGTGGGTTGCGGCGCGGCGTGAGGCCGAGGCCCTTCATAAATGGGTCATGTGTCTGCTCGTAGCCGGTGGCTGGGCTTTTGTTATCAATTACCTCTTTATGAGCAGGGCCAGAGAGGCCTATATGGAATTAAGCGGCCCCTTCGTGCTCTGGTTTGCCGTGCACGGCCTTGTGGGGCTTCTGACGCTTCTTGTCGCTACTGCCCTTTTGGTGTCGCGTCTCTCTTCAAAGGGTAAAGATATTGAAAGTGAAGAAGGCTCATTTTTAAACCGTAAACACGCCCTTATTGGCACTATTACTATTATCTTCTGGCTCTTGACGCATATTGGCGGAATCCTGAATCTCTACCTGCTCGGTTAGGCTTGCAGGTTTGTGGTATCGAGGCTTATAATATAAAGAGAGGTTTATTATGAGATACGGAGTCGCCATAGCCCTTCTTTTTTCCTTTATCTTCGCGGTAGCTATTTCATCACGCAACGCGACACTCTTTATCGACGATTTTTCATCCGGTTCCGCTTCGGACGGCCTTCCCGCCGGCTGGGAGCCGCTTGCCTTCAGGCGCATCCATACCGGCACGACATATAGACTTGACGAAGAAGAGCAGGCCGTAAAGGCCGTCTCAATGGGCGGAGCGTCGGCTATCTTTAAAAAGGTCGATATAAATCTTAAAGATTTTCCTATACTGCACTGGCGCTGGAAGGTATCGAATACACTCCAGGCAGGAGATGCGAGAAGTAAAGAGGGTGACGACTATGCGGCGAGAGTATATGTTACTTTCTCTTATAAACCGCATAAGGCGACATTCTTTGATAAGTTGAAGTATAAGGCACTTAAGACCGTCTATCGCGCCGAACCTCCCGGAACCGCCCTTAACTATATCTGGGCCAATAAGCTGCCGGTCGGAGAGGCCGTTGCCAACTCATATACCGAACGCGCAATGATGGTAGCTATCAGGAGCGGCCCGGACGATGTCGGGCAGTGGTTTAACGAATCTCGAAACGTATATGAAGACTATCTAAACCTTTTCGGCCAGGAGCCGCCTCGTGTAATTGGTATAGCCTTAATGACCGATACCGACAATACCGGCGAGAGCGCAACGGCCTGGTACGATGATATATTCTTCCAGGCAGGTGAGTAGATCCAGCTCCGCGCCACTTGCGTAGTACTCTTTTAATTGATATCATTAGAAAATCATGGATATGATAGTACAGATAGTCGCGGCCTTTAGTGAAGACCCCGACCACGGCAACCCGGCGGGGGTCTGCCTCTTGAACGGCCCGCTTGAAGGGGCTGAAGGCGAGAG
>JAJCZF010000010.1 GCA_029262535.1 Deltaproteobacteria bacterium | reverse complement strand
AGAACTCGCCGTAGCGGTCGTTTACGCGGTCCATGGCCTGCAAGAGGGCCTCGCGGCGTTCGTCGTGGTCGAAGAGGTTTAACTGGGCCGGGCCCTTTACGAGCTTTGATATCGATATACCGACCAGGCGGACCGGGCCGCGAAGCCCTATTGACCTTAATATCTGCTTTGCCGTTAGAGATATCAAACGCGCGTCGTCGGTTGCTTCAGAAAGACGCCTTTGGCGTGAGAATGTATAAAAGTCGCTATAACGGAGAGTTAGCGAAACAACACGCCCCTTGAAGCCGTGGCGGCGGGCGCGGCGTCCAACCATCTCGGAGAGCTTTAATATATAACGCCTCAGCTCGCCGCCGTCGCAGAGATCCTTGCGCAGTGTCGTCGAGTGGCCGATACTCTTTGGGTCGCCCCCCTCTCCGACCGGGATGATCGGCGACGAATCGAGGCCGCGCCCCATCATCGAAAGACGCTCGCCCACTATGCCGAATCGGTTACGAAGGCGGCTCACCGGATAACGCCCAAGCTCGCCGCAACTCCTTAGGCCCATCACGGCGAGGTGTTGCTCAAGCTTTGAACCAATCCCCCATAACTTGCCGACCGGAAGTCCTTCGAGTATAGCGGCGACCTCTTCGGGCCTGATGCGCACAAGGCCGTCGGGCTTTTGCATATTAGAGGCTAGCTTGGAGACGAGCTTGTTAGGTCCTATGCCGGCCGAACAGGTAATACCTATCTCCTCAAAGATCCTATTCTTTATGGCGCGCGCGATACTCTCCGGCGGGCCGAGCAACTTACCTGTTCCAGTGAGATCGAGAAAGGCCTCGTCGACCGAATAGACCTCGACCGCCGGTGTGAAGCTCTCGAATACCCTTAGCATACGCACCGCCGTATCGGTATATTTGCGGTTGTCGCCGACGACGATGATCAGCTCCGGACAGAGCCGTTTGGCCTCGTACTTATTCATGCCGGTCTTAACGCCACGCGCCCTGGCCTCGTATGACGAGGTCGTTACGACCGTCCTCTCACCCCCGCCGGTGACGGCAATGGCCTTGCCCCGAAGCGCGGGGTTGGCCTGCTGCTCCACCGAGGCGAAGAAAGCATTCATATCTATATGGGCGATTATACGTTCCACTGCGGCAAATCTCTATATTATTTAGATGGTTAATGGAGGGATTATTCGACCTTATTCAATGCCCAGCTCATATCGGCGAGGTTATAGGCAAGCTCGAATAGCGTTGCGCCGTCGGTTACGGAGAAATGTATGATCTTGTCCCTACCCTGGCGCGTATTCCATATATAGGTGACCTCTTTCACCGGATATTCCTGGCCGTTCCAGCGAAATTTCACCGGCCTCAACGCGCCGGGGCCGCCCCTGAATACAGCCGCGACCTCGACCCTCTCTTTTATAGATGTAGACATAAGCAGATAGTAGAATTATAGATTTTTTATAACATTAACGACCCTGCCGATTATTGCAAAGGGCCTTGTGGGGTCGATCTCCACCGGAGAGAAAGCCGGGTTTTCGGGCAAGAGCTCTATGCGCCCTTCTTTCTTCATAAAACGCTTGACCGTGGCCTCGTCGTCGAGCATGGCGATCACGATCTCTCCGCTCTCGGCGCTGCACTTTGGGGCTATTAGCAGCAGGTCGCCGTCGTCTATGCCCGCCCCGGTCATGGACTCGCCCTCCGCCCTCAAGATGAAGCCGCCTCGACAGCTGAAGAAGTCCGGGTCAAGCCTCATATAACCCTCGATATCCTCCACGGCGAGCGCCGGGCTGCCGGCCCGCACCCTGCCGAGCACCGGTATGGCCACGGTGCGCTCCTCTTCCGAAGCAGTTCGCCCGCCGTACTTCGATAGCCGACCAGCCAAAGCCGTCTCGCGCCTTTCCTGTTTAACTATCTCTATGGCCCTCGACTTACCGGCTCTCCGTCTTATAAAACCCTTCTTTTCGAGCGCTTCTAGGTGCTTGCGGGCATTTTTGGGCGACTTAATGGAAAACTCGGCGCATATCTCCCTGAGCGAAGGAGGATAACCACACTTTTCCATCTCTTTTACCACGAAATCGAGCACATTTTGCTGTTTTTCGGTTATTTTAGAGAGCATAAAATTTCACCTGTCAGACCATAGGGCAACATCTGTTACCCATAATAACAACGACGCAGCCCTATGTCAAGCGTAAGATAGAGAGAATAACTCAATGAAACCGACTATGAAGTAGTACTACCGGCAAGAAGAGACGAATGCCCTGTTATAGCAAAACACCTAACACCTTTAGCTTTACATTATTGAAGATATATAATAAAATAAAAAGATTCAGCCAAGCTAACATTTAAAATCCATACCGGCGCGATATCAAACCGCTTATAAAGATATTACCGATGACCAAGCTAAAGTTACTTATTATAGAAGACTCCGAAGACGCTGCCATACTCATCGTAAAAGAGATCGAGCGTGGCGCTTTCGAGGTGGAACTCACACGGGTAGAGGAAGCCGACTCTCTCAGAAAAGCGCTTAAAAACGACGACTTAGACCTCGTAATATCGGACTACGCCATACCTGGTTTTACCGGCCTTGAAGCCCTTGCGATATTTAAAGAGTGCGGTCGAGATATCCCCTTCATAATCGTATCCGGTGAAATAGACGAAGAGACGGCCTTCGCCGCAATGCGCGCCGGGGCTCACGACTACGTAACCAAAGCGCGCCTTAAAAGGCTCGTCCCCGCCATAGAGCGAGAGCTTGCCGAGGCAAGGGTGCGCTCAGAGAGAAAGAGCATAAACGAGAGAATCCAAAAGCTCGAAAAGGATCAAACCGAAGAGCTTCGAAAGAGCGCCGACCGTTATGAGCTGGCGGAAGAGACCTCAACCGACGGCCTCTGGGAATGGGAGATAGAAACTAACGAAGAGTACTTCTCTCCACGCTGGCTGGAGATAGTCGGCCTTAAAGAAGACGCTGAACCGACCTACTCCACCTGGGCATCCCGTATTCACCCGGACGATCTCGACAGGGTCACATCGGCCCTCACGAGACATCTCAAAGATAACGAACCCTATAATATAGACTACCGCCACAAACACAGCTCCGGCGTCTACTACTGGCAGAACTCACGCGGCGTGGCCATACGCGACAATAACGGGAAACCCACACGCATGGTAGGCTTCATCCGTAATATATCGAAAGAGATGGAGGTTATAGAAGAGCTTAGAAAGACAGCCGGGAGACTCGCCACAGCACAGCGAGTGGCCCACATCGGAAGCTGGCACCTGGACCTAATAAAAAACAACCTGATCTGGACCGATGAGAACTATCGTATTTTTGGTATTCCCAAAGGAACGGCAATGACCTATGAGAAGTTCCTTGAAAGAGTGCATCCGGAAGATAGAGATTTCGTCCATAAAAAATGGACCGCCGCCATAGGGGGCGAGCCGTATGATATCGAGCACAGGATCCTTATCGACAATAAAGTAAAGTGGGTCCGAGAGATCGCGGAACTGGTTTTTGACGATAAAAGAAAGCCGGTTAGCGGTGTCGGGACTGCCCAGGACATAACCGAAAAAAAGTCTACACAGGAGGAGCTCGGCAAACTCTCCACCGCTATAGAGCAGTCGGTCAACGTCGTCATAATAACCGACTGGAGCGGCCGTATCGAGTATGTAAACCCGGTCTTCGAGCAGGTAACCGGTTACGCAAAAGACGAAGTAATAGGCCGCGACCCGAAGATACTGGCTTCGGGAGAAACGCCGGAGGCGCTCTACAAGGAGCTATGGGATACTATAAGGGCTGGCAATACCTGGCGGGGCGAGTATAAGAACAAACGCAAGGACGGCAGCTTCTACCGGTGCAATACCGTTATATCCCCCATCAAGGACGACTACGGCAAGATAACTCACTTTCTAGGCATTCAAGAGGATATCACGGAAAGGAAGAGCGCCGCAGAGCGAGCCGCCTTCATGCAGTCCAAGGCCGAGTACCTTGCAGCGCACGATCAGCTAACCGGGCTCGCCAACCGTAAGAGCTTTACCAATGAGCTCGATAAGCTCATTAAAGAGTATGGCAAAGAAGAGGCTGCCATTGCGCTACTCATAGTTAATATCGACCGCTTCAGGCCTCTTAACGATACCTACGGCCATAAGGCCGGGGACGCCATGCTGATACAGGCCTCCAGCGAGATCATAAAGATAGCCATGGAGCCCTATCGTACTACAAGAGAGAACGAATCGCTTCGCCGCGCAGCAGTCTCAAGGCTTGGCGCTGACGAGTTCGGAATAATACTGCCCGGAACCGACTGCGACGAGGCAATGGCCGTTGCGGAGAAGATCAGGAAGAGGCTTGACGGATTTACCACAAAAGATATTGGCACGAAGATAACGGCAAGCCTCGGACTCTCGATATTTCCCAAAGACGGGAGCTCCGCCGATGAGTTGAACATTCACGCAGACGCCGCCCTGCTTCGCGCAAAGAAGCTCGGAGGAAACCGCACACACCTCTTTAACCCCCGGGATAAAGAACTCGAAGAGATGCGTACCCGGATATCGGACGCGGAACTCATACAGGAAGCCCTTGATAACGACCGCTTCGAGCCCTTTTTCCAACCGATTCAGAGCCTGTCGGACGACACTATAGACCACTACGAGTGTCTTGCCCGCCTGCGGACCAAGAGCGGAAAGATACTATCTCCAGCGGCCTTCATCGACGCCGCCGAAGAGCTAAACCTCATAGGGGCCATAGACCGCGTTATCATTAAAAAAGGCATACAAAAACAGGCTTCATCACGCGCAAAGGGAGCTTCTCTCTCTCTTGCAATGAACCTGTCGGGCAAGGATCTAGAGGATAACACTCTTATAGATTTTATAAAAGATGAGATCAAAAGCTCAGGAGCGGACCCTGCCTCTATATCCTTTGAGATAACCGAGACCGAGGCCATACGCGAGATCGCCGTGGCGCGCGATTTCATAATGGCCCTGAGAGAGTTCGGTTGCAGCTTCGCCCTGGACGACTTCGGCGTTGGCTTCACCTCATTCGTATACCTAAAAGAGCTCAATGTGGATTACATCAAGATAGACGGCTATTTTATTAGAGAGCTCGACAGCAACCCGCAAGACCAAAGTTTTGTAAAGGCCATGACAGATATCGCAAGATCGATGAAGATAAAGACCATCGCAGAGTTTGTCGAAAATAAGGCGACTTTAAGGCTGCTTAAGCAGCTTAACGTAGACTTTGCCCAGGGCTACCACATCGGCAAACCTGCTGAAAAGCTACTTGGCCACTCACTCAACTAAACCTAAAAAGCAACTCTTCCTAAGCACATCCCGGAAAAATATAAAATTGCTTACAGGTCCAATCTAGTCCTGATCTTTCCATACGGAAAGAGTGACAAAATCCTTTGTATCTCTAGTTTCTCCGGAACCTCTTTTCCTTTACGAAGAGCCTTTTTCATGCTATATTCTATTGTGGATCAATAAAGTCTCTTTTTAAAAAAAATGACTACAATTAGGACAGTTCAGTCTTAACCACTGGAATAGAATGAAAAAGATCAGAGCGCTCATAATTGAAGACTCTCACGACACAACCGTTCTGTTGGTTAAGCAACTCGAAGAAGGTGGGTATACGGTTGACTTTACCAGGGTCGACACCTCCGAGCGCCTCAAAGAAGAACTCGACAACGGGCCGTGGGATATAGTCATATCCGACTACGTCATGCCGGGTTTCACCGGGCTCGACGCCCTTAAGATAGTCAAAGAACATCCTGCCGAGCCCAGACCTCCCTTTATAATCATATCCGGCACCATTGACGAGGCCACCGCCGTAGAAGCAATGCTCGCCGGCGCGCGCGACTTCGTCACCAAACAGAATCTCAAAAGACTGCTGCCGGCCATGGACCGGGAGCTTGAAGAGAGCGCCATCAGAAAAAAGAAGTCCGAAGCCGAAGCCCTTCTCGAAGAGAACAGGGACCGATATGAACACCTCTTCCAACATGCCGCCGACTATATACTTGTGCTTGAACTAAACGAGAACGGACCTCCAACTATCATTGACGCCAACGACGACGCCTTTACAAAACACGGATACAGCCGCGAAGAGCTTATTGGAGAGCCCATCTCTCTCCTGGATACCGACTCGCCGGCCAAATCCATACAGGAGACAATTCCAAAACTTGAAACCGGTCAAACCCTGACCTTTGAAATAGAACGCCGCTGCAAGGACGGCTCTACCTTTATAGCCGAGGCCTGCGTAAAGGCCATCGTGATGGATAGCCGCCATATTCTATTATCGATAGAACGTGACATCACCGACAGAAAGCGCACCGAAAGAGAGATGCTCGATTCAAAAGAGCAACTCGAAAAAGAGGTTGCCCTGCGCACCGCCGAACTTAAAGAAGAACGCGACCGCGCAAACGAATACCTCGACATTGCGGCCAGTATCTTCGTTGCAATCGACACGGAAGGTATAGTTACGCTCATCAACAAAAGCGGCGCGGAGGTCCTCGGCTATAGAATCGACGAGATCGTAGGCAAAAACTGGTTTGAGAACTTCCTGCCAAAAGATATCGTTGCGGAAGTAGTTCCTGTAGCAGAACAACTGCTCTCAGGCGATGCAAAAGCTGTCGAATTCCATGAGAATCTCATAGTTACAAAGTCCGGCGAAGAGAGGTTGATCGCCTGGCACAACACAGTTCTCAGGTCTAAGGACGGGGAGATCATCGGCCATCTAAGCTCCGGCACAGATATAACCGAAAGAAATAAGGCCGAAGAGATCCTCACAAAAGAACGCGAGAGGCTCTACGCCATACTGGATACCTTCCCCGGCTTCGTCTACCTTCAGGCGGAAGACAAGTCCATACGTTTTGCGAACAAACGTTTTATAGAGCACTACGGCGACCCAACCGGCAAGAAGTGTTATGAACTCATATGGGACCGTGAAAAGCCATGCGACCAGTGCCCGACCTTCGAGGTCTTCAAGAGCAGGGAAGCCATCTCGTGGGTCTCAGAAGACCCAAAGCAAGACCGCATCTATCAGGTCTACGGCTACCCATTCGTGGATATTGACGGGATATTTCTCGTTCTGGAGATGTGTATTGACATCACCGGGCAAAAACAAATTGAAAAAGAAACTATAAAGAAGAGCGCGCTGCTCGACGCGCTCTCAAAAGCCCAGTCCTCCTTCATCTCCGACACCGACCCGTTGCACCTCTTTGACGAGTTACTTGGAGCCCTTTTAAAACTTACAGAGAGCGAATACGGTTTTATAGGGCAGATACTTTATAAGGACGACGGCACGCCATACCTGAAGAATTTCGCAACGACAGATATATCATGGGATGAACCGACGCGCCAGTTCTATGAAGATAACGCCCCCGAAGGGCTCGAATTCTTTAACCTCAAAACTCTCTTCGGCTCGGTCATCACCTCAGGAGAGCCGGTCATCGCAAACGATCCGGTAAGCGACCCGCGCCGCTGCGGCATACCCGAAGGCCACCCTCCACTTAACGCCTTCCTCGGTTTGCCCTTTCATAGCGGCGACAGACTCGTCGGCATGATCGCCATTGCCAACCGACCGGGTGGATACGACGAAGAGGTCGTCCGCTTTCTCGACCCATTTCTATCCACATGCAACAATATAATCAACTCCTATCAAAACGACCAGCGCAAGAAGGCTCTGGAGAAGGAGTATCACGATAGCCAGTCCCTGCTTAGTTCTATCCTGGACAACTCTACCACCGTCATATATGCAAAGGACATGGACGGACGATATCTCCTCGTTAATTCCATCTTCGAAAAACTATTCAATATCTCCAAAGAGAAGATCATCGGAAAGACCGACATCGACATATTCCCCGAGGATATAGCGATAAGGTTTCACGCAAACGACCTAGAGGTCTTACGGGCAGGTAAGGCCGTGGAGTTCGAGGAGGAAGTCCCGAACGAGAACGGGCTGCATACATATATCTCGGTAAAATTTCCGCTGCGTGACACGAACGGTGAGGCCTACGCCACCTGCGGCATTTCGACAGATATAACCGACCGCATAAAGGCTGACAAATCGATACACGAACAGGCCCGCCTCATGGATCTCATATTCGAGCACTCAATCGACGGCATCGTGCTGCTCGACAAGGATTTTAACTTCATCCGCGTGAGCGAGGCATACGCGAACTCATGCAAGATAGACGTTTCGAAGTTCATCGGGCGAAACCACTTTGAGGTATTCCCCTCCAACCTTAAGGAAGAGATAAAGCCCTTTGTCGAAAAAAAGGAGATCTACCGGCGACAGGACCGCCCCTTCCTCTTTCCCGACCACCCGGAATGGGGCATAACCTACTGGGACCTCGGCCTCGTGCCCATACTCGGAGAGGACGGAGAGATAGAGCTATTCCTCTTTACGCTCAAGGATACGACCAAACGCGTCAAGGCCGACGAAGAGCTTGCAAGGAGCAGAGAGAGCCTGGAAGCCGCACAAAAGGTCGCTCGTATTGGTAACTGGGACTGGAACATAGAAGAGAATACTCTCTACTGGTCAGACGAGATCTACCGCATATACGGCCTGCCAAAAAGCGATTTCGAGGCCTCCTACGAGGCTTTTCTCAAATTCGTGCACCCCGAAGACAGGCCCCTTATCGTTAAGGCCGTGGACCAGGCCCTGCACGATAACAAGCCCTATCATATAGACCACCGCATAGTGCTCAAAAACGGCACGGAGCGTATCGTGCACCAGGACGGCGAGGTCACATTCGGCAAAAATGACACACCTGTCAGGATGGTCGGAACGGTACAGGATATTACCGATTCGAGAAGAGCGCAAGAAGAGCTGCGCATGCTCTCCACCGCCATCCAGCAGTCTATAAACGCTATCTTCATCACAGACCCGACGGGAAAGATAGAGTATGTCAACCCGCCCTTTGAGATTCTTACCGGATACTCCAAGGAAGAGGTGCTTGGTGAAACCCCGTCGATACTCTCCTCAGGCGATACCCTGGAACACGACTACAAAGAGCTCTGGGATAATATACTCGCCGGACGCACATGGAGCGGCGAGTTTAAGAACAAAACCAAACACGGCATCATCTACTGGTGTAGCTGCGTCATCACCCCCATACTCGATACAACCGGCAAGATAACAAACTTCCTCGCTGTACAGGAGAATATCACCGAAAAGAAGAAGGCCGAAGAACGCGCCGAGTACCTCTCGAGCTTCGATGAGCTTACCGGTCTTATAAATCGCCAGCGCTTTACGCGCCTGCTCGACGAGACGCTTCGCTACTCGCAAAGCCGGGGACACGACACGATAGTAATGATAATCAATATCGACCGTTTCAGGCCGATCAACGATACCTACGGACATAATGCCGGTGATATTATAATCAAAAAGGTCGCCGATGAGATCCAAAGCGCGGTCGCGGATTATGACAAGGAGGCGGCAACTGCCTCTCGCATAAGAGAGTCTATTACCGGGCGCATGGGTTCTGACGAATTCGCAATATTTGCCCCGTCCATCTCCGCCGAAGAGGGCGAGGCCATGGCCGAGATGGTCCAAAGAAGATTTGAGAACTTCAGAACGCCCGAGGTGCCGGTCAATATCACCGTCAGCATCGGCGGGGCCGTTTCACCGAGAGACGGACTGTCAAGCAAATCCCTGCTTACCAAAGCCGACGCCGCATTGTTACGCGCAAAGAGGCACGGCGGAAACAACTACCGCCTCTACAGGGCCGAGGATCAGGATCTTGAAAAGATGCACTCGCGTTTAAAGGATAAAGAACGCATTGAACGCGCGCTCGAAGATGACCTCTTCCTGCCCTGGTTCCAGCCCATACTCTGCATTGCCGATAACAAAGTACATCACTACGAGGCCCTCGCCCGCCTGCGCGGCCCTGAAGGCAGTATTCTGCCGCCCGGCGCCTTCATAGATACCGCCGAAGAGTTCGGCATCGTAAATCTTATCGACCGCTCCATTATAGAACAGACCATCATCATGCAAGCGGAAGAGACAAAAGCCGGCAACGACGTAACCTTCGCCATGAACCTCTCCGGCAAAGATTTAGAGGATATGACGCTAATCGACTTCATAAAAGAGAAGATCCTCGAAACCGGCGCAGATCCCCAGAAACTTTCATTCGAGATAACGGAGACGGCCGCCATAAAAGAACTCTCAATCGCAAAGAATTTCATCTCGTCTCTACGCGAGCTTGGCTGTAAATTCGCGCTAGACGACTTTGGCGTTGGTTTCACTTCATTCGTCTACTTAAAGGAACTCCAGGTCGACTATATCAAGATCGACGGATATTTCATCAGGAAACTCGAAGACGACGTCAGCGACCAGTTATTTGTCAAGGCCATCATAGACGTCGCCAGGGGGCTCGGCATAAAAACGGTAGCCGAGTTTGTCGAAAACGAAAATATCCTCACCGTGCTTAGAAAGTTTGGCGTGGATTACGCTCAGGGATACCACATCGGCAAGCCCGCCCCTAATCTGCTGGATAGATAAAGACCAATTAACCAAAATAAAAGAGGGCCACGGAAAACCCCGTGGCCCTCTTTTTTTAATTCTTTTAAATATCTACATACGGTCCGGTTTCGGAGTATCTACCGTGGAAGGAGGCAAGACCGGATAGGTTATCTTTGGCTGCTCACCTGTTAGTGTGCGCAGGAAGAGTACTATCTTCTTCACCTCGTAACTCAAGAGCTTTACCCCTAACTGGTGTTCCGCCATCTCGGTCACAGCCTTATTAAGATCCCATGTGCTTGCGTCATGAAAGTATGGCGCGGTCAGCTCGATATTCCTCAAGGTCGGCACCTTAAAGACATACCTGTCGGACTCCTTCTGCGTCACATTAAAACGGCCAAGTGTCTCGGTATCCTTATACTCTTTGACCACACCGAACTTCTGAAACGAATTACCGCCAACAGCCACTCCGTTATGGCAGGAGATACAGCCCTTCTGCTTAAAGAGCAGGTAACCGGCAAGCTCATTAGCGTTTATAGCCTTGTCGTCTCCCTTGAGCCACAGGTCAAATCTCGAATTAGGCGTTACGAGTGTCTCCTCGAATGTTGCAATGGCATCAGTAACCTCGTTGATGGAAATAACGTCTGTTCCATAGATACTCTTAAATGAGTTCCGGTACTCTGGAATCGTCTCCAGTATACTGATAGCCAGTTCGTGCGTAGAGGCCATCTCTCCCGGATTGGCTATCGGTCCCGCTGCCTGCTCCTTAAGGTCCTTGGCGCGTCCGTCCCAGAACTGCGCGAGGTTGAAACGTGAATTCAATACGGTCGGAGAGTTTATAGGGCCTAACTGCCACTTATGTCCTATAGAACTCGGCAGGTTGTCGGCGCCACCGGTGGAGAGGTTATGGCAAGAGTTGCAACTTATAAAACCAGACTTCGAAAGGCGCGGCTCGAAAAATAACTTCTTACCCAGCTCGACCTTTGCCTCATCATAACCGGTAGCCTCCGGAACCGGTTTTATCGGCTCCCCTGCCCTTGAGACGGCAAGTGTCTCTCCCGCGAATAAAAAGAGCGATAGAGATAGCGCAAATAGCAGATAGAACTTTGTCATATTTTCACCTTTATTTAGGGTTTAATTTTTAAAGAATAACGTACGGTTAGCTTATTTTTTTATTATAACACGTGATGCAAGATAATATAGCCCCTAATTGTCCAAAATATAGTCAAAAATGGAGTTTCCATAAAAAAAGGCAACGGAGATATCCGCTGCCCTATATTCAAAAAACGATATTCGTTAAAAAATTTATTAGGAGGCGCAGGCCTCTTTCATGGCGCGTATAGTGGCCCCGTAATCGTCCGAGCCGTAGACGGCTGAACCTGCGACAAAGACGTCGGCTCCACAAGCGGCTACGTCGGCGATATTAGCGACCTTTATGCCGCCGTCAACCTGAAGTTCTGCTTTGGAGTCGGCGTCGTCGAGCATCTTTCTAACGCGACGGACCTTATCGAGGCTCTCCGGTATAAAGCCCTGCCCCGAAAAACCGGGGTTGACGCTCATCACGAGCGCCAGGTCTATCTCGGTAAGGATCTCTTCAAGGGCCGACACGGGAGTGCCGGGGTTGATGGAGACACCGGCCTTCTTTCCGAGTTTTTTTATAGCGGTCACAACAGCGTGCAGATGGCGCGTACTCTCGGTATGTACCGTGATGATGTCGCTTCCGGCGGAGGCGAAGTCGGCGATATATCTCTCCGGCTCTTCGATCATCAAGTGCACATCGAGCGTCAGGTCGGTAATCTTACGGACCGCGTCGACGATAAAAGGGCCTATGGTGATATTGGGCACGAAGCGGCCATCCATCACATCTATATGGATATAGTCGGCCCCGCCCTCTTCGACGGCCTTGACCTCTTTAGCGAGACAGGCAAAGTCCGCGGATAGTATTGAAGGGGAAATTTTTATCATGATCAGTATTTTATACCAGAAAGGAGCAGATTCATCAAGCCAAATCAGACTCTAAACCGGAATGATTTTGAATATAAATGAAGTAGCAATATAAAAAGATGGAGCGCGGTGAGAGAGTCAACAGGTTCACGAAAAAGCCCCACGCGAAATAAAAGCGCACCTGTGCGCCCTGTGTGGTTAGAGGAGTTTTTTGAGTTCTTTGGTTAGTTTGGCCTTGCTGATTGCGCCGATATGTTTGTAGGCGAGCTTTCCGTTCTTATCAAATATGGCGGTCATGGGCAGGCCGAAGACAGAGTAGGTATTCATCAACTCTTCATCCAGGTCTATGCCGTTTGGATAACTGACCTGATAGGTTTTAATAAAGGCCCTGGCCTTCGACTCGGTATCCTGCACCGCGACGCCGACAAAACTGACCCTGCCTTGAAATGTCTTATAGGTAGACTCGATATCCTTTGCCTCGTACCTGCACGGAGGGCACCAGGAGCCCCAGAAATTAAGGACTATCGGTTTGCCCAGATAGTCTTTGATATTAATCTTCTCACCATTAAAGGTAATCAGGTCGAAGGGTATCAACTCTTTCAGTTTGCCTGCGGCCTGAGCCTCCGGCACGACTCGTGAGCCGTTTAGGAGGAATGACGTAGTCGCGGTAAGTGCGAGAAAGATGGCCAGCGCGAATATATATGTGATTTTTTTATTTTTCATAAGTTTTAATCCCATAACAATGATTTATTATAACACCGCTTGACCATTTTTAACAGCATAAAGTCGTAGAGCCCTTTTGAGAAGAAACAAAATAGTTCCGGCGCCCTCTATCTAAAGCGGGCACCGGAACTTAATAAAGTCGAACTCTTGGGGCAGGTTAAACTCCCTTACTGACCAGCTCGCGTATCTGGCTCTTGGGCACGGCGCCTATGAGCTGGTCGGCAACCTCACCGCCCTTGAAGAGCAGGAGCGTCGGTATGGACCTGACACCGTACTTGCCGGGGGTGGTCTGGTTGTCGTCAACATTGACCTTGACGAAGCTGACCTTACCGTCAAACTCTTCCGCAAGCTCTTCAAGTATCGGCGCGATAGCCTTGCACGGTGCACACCATGTGGCCCAGAAATCTACGATAACGGCTGTCTCGGAGTCAAGAACCTCGGCCTGGAAAGTAGAGTCTGTTATATCTTTAATATAGTCTGACATGTATTGCTCCTTTCAAGCAAGAATAGCTCTAAGCTATTGTATTATATAGGATAAGGGTTTTTATTAATAGTATAACGCGATAAAAAAAGCCCCCCTGAGTATACGGGAGCCGCTTGGAATACTTTAATTTAAAGAGGCGGGTTTGTCAACCGTTTTTGTCTAAAGAGAGAGTTTTAGAAGGTCTCGTTTAAGAAGAGAAGAGAAATTATAGAGGAGCCTAAAGGCTCCACTGATCTGACCGGAAGCGCTGCTCATCTCTTGCGTCAAAGAGGTTACTAATTAATTACAGAACCTCTCCGCTCTCAATAGTATAGAACAGAAAATGGCCTCTTCTCCCTGTATCGCCCTGATCAGGTCTCTATTCCGTAACTCTTGATCTTGCGATAGAGGTGGCTTCTCTCCACGCCAAGCGCTTCGGCGGCCTTGGATATATTGCCGTCGTGTTCCTTTATCATCGTACCGATAAAGTCGCGCTCAAATTCAGCGCGAGCCTCCTTAAGAGTGGCTGGGTTAAAAGAAGTCTTAGAAGCCGAATCCGGGGTGGCGGGGGTATTTTGATTATCGCTCCTGACGTATGCCGGTAGATCGGCAAGTTCAATCACAGAGCCGGGCGTCATGATGACGAGGCGCTCCAGCAAGTTCTTTAACTCCCTGACATTTCCGGGCCACTCGTATGATTTGAGCGACGCGGTCGCCTCCGCGCTCATCTCGGGAACCTTCTTTACAAAGCTCCGGGCAAATTCCTTTAGGAAGTAATCGATAAAATAGTCTAAATCCTCACTGCGCTCTCGTAGTGGCGGCACATGAAAGGGAATGACATTAAGGCGATAGTAGAGATCCTCGCGGAAGTTACCTAAGCGTATCTCTTCTTTAAGGTTCTTATTTGTCGCGGCTATTACCCGGACGTCGACAGAGATCTGTTCGTTACCGCCGACGCGTTCGAATGTTTGCTCCTGGAGGATGCGCAGTATCTTGGCCTGTGTCTTGAGGGACATATCGGCTATCTCATCCAAAAATATCGTACCCCGGTCGGCTATATCAAACTTGCCCTTCTTCCGGGTAATCGCGCTGGTAAAGGCCCCCTTCTCGTGACCGAATAGTTCGCTCTCGATCAACTCCTCGGGAATGGCCGCGCAGTTGACCTCTACAAAGGGTTTTGAGGATCTCTCCGATAAGATATGTATATTACGCGCGACAAACTCCTTGCCCGTGCCGTTCTCTCCAGTTATGAGGACCCATGAAGGAGTGGCCGCCACGCGTTCGATATCAGCCTTCAGGCGCCTCATGACCTCTGTCTCTCCTATGATGGTATAGTCGCGCTTAAAGCTCTCTCTAAGAGCGGTATTTTCCGCCTTGAGAGACTTTTGTTCGAGCGCGTGCGAGACGGTAAGGATTATATTATCGAGAGAGAGAGGTTTTTCGATAAAGTCATATGCTCCAAGGCGCGTCGTCTTAACCGCGGTATCTATCGTCGCATGGCCCGATATCATGATCACGGGCATATTGGTATAAGAGGACATAACCTCTTTTAACATCTCCACGCCGTCCATTCCCGGCATCCAGATATCGAGAAGAACCACATCCGGAGGGGCCGTGGCCATCTTTTCGAGCCCCTCTTCGGCAGACTCGGCCGTTATCACCTCGTAACCCTCGTCACGAAGAACATCGGAAAGTGAATCGCGGATATCACGCTCGTCGTCCACCACCATTATAGTATTCATATCGGCACTACCCTTATTGGAAGTTCAATGGAAAATACCGTGCCACGCGGCCTGTTATCTCTTACTCTGATATAGCCGCTGTGGTCGGAGACTATGTTGCTCACTATGGCAAGGCCAAGCCCCGTTCCTGACTTTTTTGTAGAGAAAGACGGTTCAAAGAGACGCTGTTTATCCTCAGGTGTGATGCCAACACCGGTATCGGAAACCTCCAGCAGGGCGAGCTTCTTCTTAGCGTCGTAACTGGTTTCTATCATTATCTTACCGCCCTCACTCACGGCGGCGATGGCATTATCCACAAGATTAATTATAACACGCTTTATCTGGTCGCGGTCAATCTCAAGCACCGGCATCTTCGGGTCGGTCGAGGGTGTAATCTCTATATCCCCGTGGCCGGCGCGGTAGAAGGCCAGTGTTTCATGAACGATATCGTTGAGATTATTAGGGCTCGGATTTGCCGTAGGCATCCTGGCAAAACTTGAAAACTCATTTACCAGTGTCTTTAGTTCGTCCACCTGCCTTATAATCGTTTTGGTGCAATCGTCCATAACACGCCCGTCGTCCGGCAGGTTGTCCATATACTTTTTCCTCAGCCTCTGGGCCGAAAGCTGGATCGGCGTAAGCGGGTTTTTTATCTCGTGGGCAATGCGACGAGCGACCTCTTTCCAGGCGAACATACGCTGCGTCTTTAGGAGGTGAGTAAAGTCGTCGAGCACTCCGACCGCGCCTATATATTTGCCGTCCTCATCGAGAAGCGCGCTAAAATTAATGAGCACCGTCATCACCTTGTCTCCGACAGTCAGTCTCGCCTGCCGCTCTATGACGTCGGCTGAATGCTCCCTCATCTCAGTAATAATCTCTTCCAGTACCAGCCCCGCCTCAACGCTTATAGTCTCTTGATAGGGACGACCAAGGGCTGTGATCTCTTCAGTGCCGAGCATCTCGGCCCCGACCCTGTTAATCGAGACAATAGACCCCTCGCCGTCTATGGAAACGACTCCGGCGGGCACATTACCGAGCACAATCTCTATATATCTACGCCTGCTCTCAAGTTCGGCATTTATACCGCGCAGTTCGAGGTTGCCTTTTTCTATCTCCTGTTTTCCCGCCTTCAGGTCGTCTGTCATACGGTTAAAGGAGCCGACCAATAGTCCAATCTCGTCATGCGATGTAGCCTTGATCTTATAGTCAAGGTTACCGCTGGCAACGGCGTGCGTACCTTCGGCAAGCTCTTTAATAGGCACAGTTATCTCTCGCGCTACATAACGGCCTATCCATATCGAAAAGAAGACCAAAAGCAAGGTAATGATAAGAAGAATCATTATATAAGAGGCCTTTACGGGGTTCTTCAAGAGCTTTAGCTGTTGGTAGTCCTGAAAGGTCGCAAGGATATCGTTCATCTTGGCCATAAGGCTTCGCGGCACATAATAACTTACTACAACGCCGCCAAGGATCGTAGAGCCGTCCAGCGTGTATATCGGGGAATAGCCGCGCACTACGTCGCCTATGGCAAGTGTCTCGATGACCGAAGCGGACTTGCCCCCAAGGGCCTCGGTTACGACCTCACCCGAGGCGTAAGGAACCATCTCAAGGGTAACATTATCAGATATGGTAAAGGCGACCCTTGGATTTTCGCTTGTAAGAACCTCAATCGTTGAAAAATCATTTGCAATCCTTATAGAATCGATCAACGAATTTATCGCCGCATTCTCGTCGATAATATTATCGTTCGTTATCGTAGAGGCTAGAAATTGCGAAGAGCTGCGTGTCTTTTCAGAGGTCTGGGTATAGAAATTACGCGCAAGCTCAAGTGACTCTTCAAGGGCGTCTTCTATCTTGATATCAAACCAGGCATCGATAGATTTATTGATAAAACCAACAACAAAAAAGAATAGTATGAATGTCGGAATGATAGTAAGCCCTACATATGATGCTATCAGGCGTGTACGAAGCCTTGAACCGATGACCCTTGAGCGGCTTTCAAAGAATATTTTTACGACATTACGAAGGACAAAAAAGATCAAGAGGACGAGCAGTATGACATTGATATTGATGAGCGCCACGACGAGGATATTGGTAGAGATCGGCACGTCGCCGCTTATAATATAGGTATGCGATCCGAGATAGGTAAAGAATAATATAACGGGGATGAGCGCGGCGATAATATAGAGCTCACGCCTGCGCCTCTTGCGCTCGGTATTCAGTTTAGAGCTATCTTCCATGGACCACCCGGTGCCTTTAGGTAAAGAACTTGGCTAGAAACAGTGCTTAACGTACAAATTTCACCGAGTGCCAATCGGTCTCAAAGTCCCAGTATTTCACAAAAAAGAGCATGTGTCGAAGAAGGAAGGGGAGCTTTACCGTATCAAGTTCGGCCATGAGGCGAAGGTAGTATTCCGTGCCCGGCCTTAAAAAAGGCGTCGGCACAAAGGTAATATTCTTGCCCGTCACCATTAGGCGCTTCATCTCCTCAAAGTCCTTTGTCCTTATCTCCCCCGCCGCGCCTTCTTCAAGCGCAATAATATACTCTTGCTTAAGGTTGTCATACTTGACCGCGTGCTTGAACTCCCACGTGGCTACCGGTTTATCAAACCACATGCCGCGCACGCGATAGAGCTCTACATAAAATGTAAATGAGGTTGGAATACCGCTCTTAATGGCCTCTTCCATATCGGGCTTAAAGGCCTCACGCACGATAAAGGAGAGGTTCATGACCGGGTCAGTGGCGACCTCAACAGACTCCATCCTGGCCTCTGTCGCGCAAGCAACACGCGGAAAAGAGAGCAGGAAGAGTAGAGGTAATATATAAAAAAGTCTCTTCATCTTATTGTTTTCACTAAATTATATTGTCAAAGGATTTAATTTGTAAATCAGTTTAATATAACGTATTACCAGACTAAAAGCAAGCATGAGCGAATCGCTCTCTTCTACTTGACGTCCAATCTACGCACTGCCTAAAAGGTAAAAAAAGAGGCAAGGTATATCTACCTTGCCTCTTTTTATATATATTATGACCTTTGTAAGGCCGACCTGAGATACAACTACAAAGTCGTCTTAAGAGTCTTCTTTCTTCTTTGCCGGCGCCTTTTTAGCAGGCGCTTTCTTCACAGCCTTCTTTTCCTTGGCTGCGGCGTCCTTTTCCCTCTTGGCAGGCGACTTCTTGGATTCGGCCTCGACTTCCTTGACCTTGTCTATGCCCTCTTTGACCTTTTCTTTGATCTTGGCGGCAACAGACGGCTTTGCCTTGGCCTTCTTAGTCTTCTCGACCTCTTCCACTACGACCGGCGGAAGATCTACCAGCTCGATCATGGTCATCGGCGCACAGTCTCCGGCCCTGCGGCCTATCTTGAGCATACGGGTATAACCACCGGGCCTTGTAGCCGTCCTTGCGGCAAGATCATCAAAGAGCTTCTTTACTACCGTCTTGCTACGAAGAAATGCCATGGCCTTACGGCGAGAAGCAACGGTTCCGGTCTTACCGAGTGTAATCATCCTCTCGGCATAACGACGAAGTTCCTTTGCCTTTGGCGTGGTCGTCTTAATTCTCTCGTGCGTAAGGAGGTCGCAAGTAAGATTGGCCATCATACATCTAAGGTGACCACTGTTCCTGCTGAATCTCTTGTTGTCTGTATTGTGTCTCACGTTATCGTCCTTTTAAAATAATAAGGCCTGAAAAAAACAAAGTTATCTAAGCTTCCTTGGCGCTAGTGGCCTTCTCGTCAAGAGCGGTCCTGTCTGGAAAACCCTCTATATTCATGCCGAAGTCCAACTCCATGGCATGGAGAAGCTCCTTTATCTCGTTTAAAGACTTTCTGCCAAAGTTCTTGGTCTTGAGCATCTCCTGGTCTGTCTTGCTGACCATCTCGCCTATATACTTAATATCGGCATTCTTCAGACAGTTGGCGCTACGAACCGAAAGTTCCAACTCATCGACAGTCTTAAATAGATTCTCATTAAAGCCGGGCCTTGCCTCGACTACGGCGCGTACCTCTTCGGTCTGCTCCTCAAAGGTGATAAAGACGCTGAACTGGTCCTTAAGTATCTTTGCGGCAACCGCCACTGCGTCGTCCGGCGCAATCGAACCGGTCGTCCAAACTTCGATCATTAGTTTGTCGTAGTCGGTCCTTTGCCCAACACGAGCATTGGAAACTTCAAAGTTCACACGTGTTACCGGGTTAAATATAGCGTCAATCGGTATAGTGCCGACTACCTGGTCGGACGCCCCCATCTCAGCGGGCACGTAACCTCTTCCGGTCTCGGCGGAAAGCTCGGCTACGAGATTTGCGCCATCGGAAAGGGTGGCCAGGTAAAGATCGGGGTTTAAGACCTCAACACTTGAATCGCACTCTATGTCACCGGCTGTAACTATGCCGGGGCCTTGCTTATTGATCTTCAGCGTCCTTGTACCCTCGGCGTCTATCTTCAGCTTAACCTGCTTAAGAGAGAGTATCAGGTCAGAGAGATCTTCCTTTACGCCCGGAATCGACGAAAACTCGTGAAGGACACCTTCAACCTTAACCGTGGTAATGGCCGCGCCCATGAGGGACGAAAGCAGCACCCTGCGAAGTGAGTTACCAAGGGTGACGCCATAACCGCGCTCAAGCGGTTCGATGACGAGCTTGGCATAGGTGGACCTCTGCGAAGACTCTTCTATATCAACCTTCTTTGGTTTTATTAAATCACGCCAGTTCTTTTGCATCTATGGCCCCCGTTAGTATAAAAAATTACTTGGAATATAGCTCTACTATGAGTTGTTCCGTAATGGGCATCGTTATATCTTCTCTCTCGGGCTGTCTCTTTATCGTACCCTTCAAGCCGACCGTGTCGAGGGCGAGCCACTCGGGCACTCCGCGCTTATCGGCGGCCTTGACGCTCTCGGCCAACATCGGTAGAGCGCGGCTCTTCTCTCTAAGGGTAATCACATCGTCTACATTGACGGTAAAGGACGGGATATCGACCTTCTTGCCATTGACAAGGAAGTGACCGTGCGTTACCAAAATCCTGGCCTCGCGCCTTGAAGAGGCCATTCCAAGCCTGTATACTACGTTATCAAGCCTTTTTTCAAGCAAGGCTAAGAGGTTTATGCCCGTAACGCCTTTAATTCTTTCAGCCTTTGAGAAGGTGTTGGCGAACTGTACCTCCATCAGGCCGTAAAGCCTTTTAACCTTCTGCTTCTCTCTAAGCTGAAGCGCGTACTCAGAGACCTTGCCTCTGCCCTGACCGTGTTGACCAGGGGCGTAAGCCCTTCTCTCGAATGCGCATTTATCCGTATAACAACGCTCGCCCTTTAGAAATATCTTAAGCCCTTCGCGCCTGCACAACTTGCAAACTGAACCGGTATGCCTTGCCAAAATACGACCTCCCTTTAAAACTCTAGACTCTGCGCCTCTTCGGCGGCCTGCACCCATTGTGCGGCAGCGGGGTGACGTCTTTAATCATGTTAATGCTAAATCCGGCTGCCTGGAGTGCGCGAAGCGCTGCCTCCCTGCCTGAACCGGGACCCTTTAGGTATACGTTAATCGTCTTCATACCGTACTCGATAGCACGCTTGGCACAGTTCTCGGCAGCTATCTGCGCTGCAAAGGGAGTGCCCTTTCTCGAACCCTTGAAGCCGGCGGCCCCGGAGCTCGACCATGCCAGGACGTCGCCTGCCGGATCGGTTATCGTAATAATAGTATTGTTAAAGGTCGCCCTGATATGAGCGACACCACGCGATACTACCCTTTTTACCTTCTTTGCCTTAGCCTTTGCCTTTGGCTTTGCCATATTACACCCTTTATTATATTACGGACAGTGGCACGGAACCAACACATAGCAACGCACCCTGACCAACTACTAAACACTTACCGCGTCAAAGCGGCCTTAAGCCTTCTTCTTCTTGGCGACGGCGCCCTTCTTGGGCCCCTTCCTCGTGCGAGCGTTTGTGGATGTACGCTGGCCACGCACTGGAAGAGACTTCCTGTGCCTGATACCACGGTAACAACCCATATCCATAAGACGTTTTATGTCCAGGGATACGTCTTTCCTGAGTTCACCCTCGACCTTGCAGTCGGTGTCGATAACCTTGCGAATAGCGGCTACCTGGGTTTCGTCAAGCGCGTGCACGCGTGTCGTGGGGTCTACGTTTGCGTCAACCAGGACGCGTGTGGATGTAACCCTGCCTATGCCGTATATCCTCGTAAGAGCGATATCGACCCTCTTGTTTTTCTCTAAGTCAACACCGGAAATTCTGGCCAACTTGCAACCCTCCGTTACTTACCAGCTACCCTTTTGGGTCAGCCCTGTCTCTGCTTGTGCTTGCTGTTTTCGCAGACCACGCGCAAGACACCCTTGCGCTTTATGACCTTGCACTTTACACAGATTTTTTTTACCGAAGCTCTAACCTTCATAATACCCTCCTATAGGGCCTACTTTGCCCTGTAGGTTATCCTTCCCCTTGTAAGATCATAAGGGGATAATTCCATAGTAACCTTGTCACCCGGTAGAATCTTAATAAAATGCATACGCATCTTGCCAGAAACGTGGGCGAGCACTTTATGTCCGTTCTCCAACTCAACGCGAAACATTGCGTTTGGGAGTGTTTCCAGTACGGTGCCCTCTACCTCTATCGAATCTTCTTTAGCCATTTTTTCCTAAACCCTGCTAAGCACGGCCGGCCCGTCTGACGTCACGGCAACCGAATGCTCAAAGTGAGCTGAAAGTGAGCGGTCCGTTGTAACCGCGGTCCATCCGTCTTCCAGCACTTCTACGTCGTAACCCCCGGCGTTTATCATAGGCTCTATCGCTAAAACCATGCCCTCGGCCAGGCTTACGTCGTATCCCGGCACTAGGAAGTTCGGAACCTGCGGCTCCTCGTGCAACCTCTTTCCGATACCGTGCCCTACGAAGTTTCTAACGACTGAAAAGCCGTTTCCTTCCGCGTGGCTCTGTACGGCAAGCGATATATCGGCTATCCGCTTACCGGGTCTTACCTGCTCTATAGCTCTGTCAAGCGACTCAGACGTTACGTCCATGAGATGCCGGGCCTCGTCTGAGACCGTGCCAACCCCAACCGTAATGGCCGAGTCGCCAAAAAAACCGTTCAATTCGACACCGAAGTCGATGCTAACGATGTCGCCGTCCTCAAGCACCCTCTCTGTAGAGGGCATGCCGTGGACAACCTCTTCGTTAACCGAGACACAGAGGCAGTACGGGAAGCCTCTATATCCTTTAAAAGCGGGTTTGACCTTTCTGCGCGTAACTTCTTCTTGTGCCTCGCGCTCCAGTTCCATCGTCGTAATACCCGGTCTTACCTTGCTCTTTACTATCTGGAGAACCTCGCCTACGACGAGGTTCGCCTTTCTCATCTTATCTATCTGCTTGCGGTTCTTGTAGCTTATCACTATCTGCCGTCAACAGCGTCAACGATGATGGCCGTTATCCCGTCCAGAGGACCGGTGCCGTCTATCGCCTTAAAGAGTTTGCGCTCAGTATAGTACTCTATCAGCGGGGCGGTCTGCTCTCCGTATACCTTGAGCCTTGCGCCGATCGTTTCTTCACAGTCGTCGGCGCGCTGGTATAGTTCGCTGCCGCAGTCGTCACAGATGCCTTCGGCTTTCGGCGGGTCGAAATCCAGATGATAACCGGAGCCGCAAGCCTTATTGGTGCATATACGGCGTCCGCAAAGCCTCTTTACCAACTCGGCGTCGGGAACGTCAATACCAAGCGCCAGGTCTATAGACTTTGAGAGCCCCTCTAATACACCGGCGAGTGACTCGGCCTGTGCCGTATTTCTCGGAAAACCGTCGAGAATAAAACCCTTGGCGCAGTCTTCTTGTGCAAGGCGGTCAGAGATCATCTCCAATACAAGGGCGTCGGGAACGAGTTCACCGGCATTCATAAAGGACTTTGCCTTCTTGCCGAGATCTGTGCCGTCGGAGACATTGGCCCTCAGGATATCACCGGTCGAAACGAGCGGTATAGAATACTTCGCGCCCAGGCGTTTGCCCTGTGTTCCCTTGCCAGCCCCGGGAGGTCCCATGAGTAATAGATTCATCTTTTTCCTATATTAAAGAGAAACAACGCCTTAGCGGTGCTTGCCCTTGCCTTTCTTTATCAGACCGTCATAGTTTCTGGCGAGCATATGGCTCTGTGCCTGCTGTGCCGTATCGATTGCAACTCCGACTACGATCAGTAGAGAAGTACCGCCGTAGTAAAAAGGAACATTCATCTGCGAAGCCATGATCGTCGGTAGCACACAGACAGCCGACAGGTAGATCGCGCCCCAGAAAGTAAGTCTCGTAAGTATCTTGTCTATATGATCGGCGGTATTCGGGCCTGGCCTGATACCGGGAACGAAGCCGCCGTTCTTCTTAAGATTTTCGGCAATCTCCTTCGGGTTCATCTGAATAGCAACGTAGAAGAAGGTGAAAAACACTATCGCCGCGACATAGAGCGAATTATATAAAAGACCGCCCGGGTTCAAAAGAGTATCGAGCCATGGCGCGTCCTGTCCCATCAACTGCATCACCGTCGCCGGAAAGAACATTATCGACGAGGCGAAAATCGGCGGTATAACACCGGCGGCATTGACCTTGAAGGGCATATACTGAGAGCCGCCGGCAGCCATCTGTCGCCCGACCACCCGTTTTGGGTACTGTACGGGGATCTTTCGTTGCGCGCTCTCAAACCAAACGATAAAGGCGATAACCGCAAATACGATGATGACAAGAACGATCACGAGGAGCGGGCTCATCTCACCGGCTTTTACAAGCTTATATGTATTACCAAGTGCGGCTGGCAGTCTTGCGACGATACCGGCCATAATTATTAAAGAGATACCGTTTCCAACGCCTCGTTCGGTGATCTGCTCACCGAGCCACATCAGGAGAACGGAACCGCAAGTTAGCGTTATCATGGTGGAAAGTCTAAAACCCCAGCCTCCGGCGATAACGATTGACTCACCGGCAGGGCCTGCGGCAGACTCTAATCCGACGGCTATCATCAGCCCCTGAACAAGGCTGATGGCTACCGTCAGGTATCTCGTATATTCAGTTATCTTATTCCTGCCGGACTCGCCTTCCTTCTTAAGGGCCTCAAGCTGAGGCATGACGGCCGTAAGGAGCTGCAGGATGATAGATGCGCTAATATAGGGCATTACGTTGAGCGTAAAGACTGAGAATTGCTCTAACGCGCCACCGGTGAACATCGACGCAAAGTCGAGCATCGTGCCCTTGTATGCATCAAGCATACCTCCAAGAGCAACAGTGTCGACACCGGGCGTCGGAATGAATATACCAACTCTGTAAGCGGCCAGAAGACCTATGGTGAAAAGAATCCTCTTATTTAGTTCGGGGACCTTTCCCAGCGATGTGGTCAACTAACAGACCTCCGCTATTCCGCCGGCTTCGGTTATCTTTTCTGTCGCGCTCTTGCTGAAGGCATTCGCCTTTACCGTAAGTGCAATACTAATGTCGCCGTTTCCAAGGACCTTAACAGGGCCGCCTGCGGAACGAATAAGGCCGCCTGAAACCAGCGCCGCCTCGTCAACGGTATCGCCGGCAGCGAACTTGGCCGAAAGACCGTCGAGATTGATCACACGGTATTCGGTCCTGAACGGGTTTTTGAAACCGCGCTTCGGAAGCCTTCTCTGGAGCGGCATCTGTCCACCCTCAAAGCCCGGCTTTACGCCGCCGCCCGAACGCGAGTTCTGACCTTTATCTCCACGACCGGCACATCTACCTGAACCGGAGGAGTTACCGCGGCCTACCCTCTTCTTGTTTTTAACAGCACCCTTGGGGGGGCTTAATCTATCTAGCATATTATAAATTCCTCAAAATTTCTTTTTTTGTCAGAACTATTTAATTTAACACAAATCAGCAGTATGGTCCAAGTAATTATATCAGAAAAACTAATCCGCGAGATAAAAGGAGGCCTGACAGGATTATCTTAATCCTCGGAGACTATTCTTACCAGGTGCGGTATCTTATTTACCATGCCACGCGTGCAGGCTGTGTCCTTGAGCCTCTTCTCGCTATTCATCTTCTTAAGGCCGAGACCCTTGACGGTCTCCTTCTGCTTCTTGTTATATCCAATCGGGCTCTTTACGAGCTTTACCGTTATATATGCCTGCTCTTCGGTCATCTCGTTACCTCTTCGACGGTTTTGCCTCTTAAACGGGCTATCTCTTCCGCGCTCCTAAGCTGGCCAAGGGCGTTGAGCGTAGCCTTAACAACATTATGGGGATTGTTGGTGCCGAGGCACTTTGTGAGCACGTCGGTTACGCCGACGCTCTCCAGAACCGCCCTAACGGCGCCTCCGGCGATAACGCCGGTACCGGGAGCGGCCGGCTTTAATAAGACCCTGCCTGCGCCGTAGCGACCAATGACCTTGTAAGGTATCGTTCCATCTACGAGCGGCACCTTTATCAGGCTCTTCTTAGCGCCTTCGATAGCCTTTCTTATCGCCTCAGGAACCTCGTTGGCCTTGCCGAGACCGGAACCTACATAACTAGACCCGTCTCCGACTACAACGATGCAGTTAAAGCTAAAGCGTTTACCGCCCTTTACGACCTTGGCTACCCTGTTGAGGTATACCAGCTTGTCCTTTAAGTCCTGTCCCTTGACGTCCAAAAGTACTCTCCCTTATAATTTAAAACTTAAGACCGGCTTCACGTGCTCCATCGGCAAGTGCCTTGACCCTGCCGTGATAGAGATTGCCACCCCGGTCGAATACCACTTCGCTTATACCGTTTTTAATTGCGAGGGCGCCGACACGCTCGCCGACCAACTTTGCGGCCGCGGTCTTGTCGAGTTCAGCTACCTCAGTCTTTATATCAGTTACTATTGTAGAGGCGGAGACAACTGTCTTACCGGCTATATCATCCACTACATTTGCATAAATGTGCTTGTTGGACCTGACTACGTTTAGCCTGAGCCTTGACCCTGCGGCCTTCTTTATCTTTCTGCCTACGCGAGCTTTTCTCTTCTTAAGCCCTTCGTGCTTATCCTGTACGCGACCCATATCTATTAACCCCCAACCTTACCGGCTTTACCGGCCTTGCGTCTAATGGTCTCATCTGCGTACTTAACACCCTTGCCCTTATAGGGCTCCGGCGGACGAAACGACCTTACCTCAGCGGCCGTCTGGCCGAGTAGCTGTTTATCATAACCGCGTAGTATTACAGTTGTAAGCCTCTCGACCTCGGCTGTAATTCCCTTGGGTAACTTATAGTCTATAGGATGCGAGAAACCGAGCAGGAGCTTCAGGGTACCCCCCGAAGCTTCTGCCTTGTATCCAACGCCTACGATCTCAAGCCTCTTTTCAAAACCCTCGCTAACACCCTTAATCATATTGGCGATGAGCGACCTGGAGAGTCCGTGTAACGCCCTCGAACTCCTGGTGTCGTCAACGCGGCCTACGGATACCTGCGCTCCATCTAAGGCGACGGTGATCTCTTCCCTTACGGTAAGATCAAGCTCGCCCTTGGGTCCTTTTACTTTCACGTCCGCTCCCGACAGTGTTACTTCAACGCCTGTGGGTACGTTTATCGGCAATACGCCTATTCTTGACATTCTTTAATTCCCTTAAATTTACTCTAAAAGCTAATAGATGCTGAGTAGAAGCTCGCCGCCGAGCCCCTTCTTCCTTGCGTCCTCACCGGTCATCACACCGCTTGAGGTGCTTACGACAGCAACGCCGAGACCGTTAAGGATCTTCGGTATATCGCCAGAGCCGACATACTTCCTGAGGCCGGGCCTGCTCTCGCGCTTGATATTGGTTATTGCTCTTTCTCTCTCTTCGCCAACGTATTTAAGAGTAATCTTTAAGGAACCCTGAACTGCGTCCTCAATGATAGCGCAGTCGGTTATGTAGCCCTCTTCCTTAAGGACCCTTGCGACCTCGCCCTTTACGCTGGAAAGCGGCATTACCGCCTCTTTGTGTCCAGCCTGCTGAGCGTTTCTTATACGTGTAAGCATATCCGCAAGCGGATCAGTCATAGACATAATTATATACTCCGAATTAAGTTACCAGCTCGACTTGGTTACGCCGGGGAGAAGGCCCTTGAGGGCCATCGACCTGAAGCATATCCTGCAGAGCTTAAACTTGCGATAAAAGGCCTTGGGACGTCCGCATACCGGACAACGGTTATACTCCCGTACCTTGAACTTGTTCTTCCTGCCGCACTTGGCTATTAATGATTTCCTTGCCAAAAAAATTCCTCCGAATCTATTTACTTCTAAAGGGCATTCCCATATGTTTGAGAAGTGCCTTGGCCTCGTCGTCGCTTGACGCCGTGGTCGCTATCGTTATATTCATACCCTGCAACCTGTCGATCTGGTCGTACTCGATCTCAGGAAAAATCAGCTGGTCTTTCAAGCCCATCGTAAAGTTGCCGCGTCCGTCAAAGCTCTTGTCGCTAAGGCCGCGAAAATCTCTGATCCTCGGAATAGAGAAGTTAACGAGGCGGTCGTAGAACTCGTACATGCGAGTACCCCTGAGCGTGACCTTACATCCAATCGGCACTCCGGCGCGAAGTTTAAAGTTCGCAATGGAGCGGCGTGCGCGTGTTACGACCGGCTTCTGGGCCACTATCATAGTCAGGTCGCGCACGGCGGACTCGACAATCTTGCTATCTTTTACGGCCTCTCCGAGCCCCATATTAACGACTATCTTTTCGAGTCTCGGCACTTGCATAATATTGGTGAAGGAGAAGTCCTTCATCAGGGCCGGAACTACGTCCTTTTGATATTGATCTTTTATCCTCGGACTCATTTGTCTATAACCTCTCCGCACTTCTTACAGAACCTGACCTTGACGCCGTCTTCGAGATACTTTCTCCCGACGCGGACCGGCTTGCCGCATTTGGCACAGAGCACCATAACATTAGAAAGGTGTATGGAAGCCTCTTTCTCGACTATGCCGCCCTGACCCTGCTGCTGATTAGGCTTCTGGTGCTTCTTTACTATATTTACCTTTTCGATCATTACCGTATTCTTTATTGCATTTACGGACATAACCTTGCCGGTCTTGCCTTTTTCCTTGCCTGAAACGACCATTACCTGGTCGTCTTTTCTTATCCTAAAAGCTGTTGCACACATCTTACAGAACCTCCGGAGCGAGAGAGACGATCCTCATAAATTTCTTGGCCCTTAATTCTCTGGCCACCGGGCCGAATATACGCGTACCGATCGGCTCGTTGTCCTTATTGATTATGACGACGGAGTTCTCATCGAACCTTATGCTGGAACCGTCGGCACGCTTGGTAGCCTTAACCGTGCGAACGACTACACAGCGAACGACTTCACCCTTTTTTACCTTGCCATCGTGTACGGCCTCTTTGATATTGGCCACGATAACGTCGCCTATTACGGCGAACATTTTATTGGACGCTCCGACCACGCGTATACAAGATACCCTCTTTGCGCCGGAATTGTCCGCGACCTTAAGCCGCGTATTGAGCTGAATCATTTGGCCTTCTCCAGTATCCTCTTAACGAGCCAGTTCTTGCGCTTGGAGAGCGGGCGGCATTCTTCAATCTCGACCTTGTCGTCGTTGCCGCACTCGTTCTTTTCGTCGTGAGCCATATACCTTATGCTGCGCTTCATATACTTGCCGTATAAGGGATGTTTTTTCAACGTCTCTATCGAAACGACCACGGACTTGTCCATGCCGGAAGATACGACGGTGCCTGTAAGTGTTTTTCTATCTAACGAAGTGCTCAAGACGCGGCCTCCACTTTGTTCTCGTTGGCGATGGTCTGAACCCTCGCGATGTCTTTCTTAAGCAATTTAATCCTGATCGGGTTCTCAGCCTGTCCGGTTGCGTTCTGCAACTTCAGGTTAAAAAGCTCCCTGCGCAGCTCTTTCTCTTTCGCCTCAAGATCCTCGGGCTTCATATTTCTAATATCTGAAGATTTCACAGTTCATCCCTTTCGACAAAGGTCATCGGGATCGGAAACTTGTGCGCGGCGAGCCTGAAGGCCTCCTTCGCTACGTCGATCGGGACGCCCTCCATCTCATATAATATCTTACCGGGTTTGATAATAGCCACCCATGACTCGGGCGCTCCCTTACCACTACCCATTCTTGTTTCAGCAGGTTTTTTACTAATCGGCTTGGCGGGAAAGACGCGAATCCATATCTTTCCGCCCCTCTTGACGTGACGTGTCATAACACGACGCGCGGCTTCGATCTGCTGGGCCGTAACCCAACCAACGCCTGTCGCCTTGAGGCCGAAAGAGCCGAAGCTGAGGGTAGAGCCCCTCTGGGCCTTACCTGCACGCTTACCGCGTTGCTCTTTTCTAAATTTTACTCTCTTGGGCATTAACATCTTAAAAAAGCCTCTCTATCGTTAATCTTTTAAAAAATTACTTATCTTTAGCGGAATTAGTATTGGGATGCTCTGTAACTTCACCCTTATATATCAGCACCTTGACGCCGATTATTCCGTATGTGGTCTTAGCCTCTGCAACACCGTAGTCGATATCGGCCCTGAGTGTGTGAAGAGGAACCCTGCCCTCCCTGTACCACTCGGTCCTGGCAATCTCAGCGCCGCCAAGACGGCCGCCGCAGGTTATCTTTATTCCAAGCGCTCCCATACGGGTCGAGCTGGTTACCGCCTTCTTCATGGCGCGTCTGAAAGATACCCTGCGCTCAAGCTGCGTGGTTATATTTTCGGCTACAAGCTGCGCCTCGAGATCGGGTTTTCTTATCTCGACTATATCTATATTTATATCTTTGGATGTCATTGCAATGAGCTCTTTCTTAATGACGTCCACTTCAGCGCCGCGACGACCTATTACCAGGCCGGGCCTTGCCGTATGTATCGCTATCCTAATATTATCTGAGGTTCTCTCGATTTCGGTCTTGGCTATACCGGCGTGAAAGAGCTTCTTCTTAATAAAGTTTCTTATTTCAAGGTCCTCATGCAGGAAGGAAGCGTAATTCTTGCCGCCGTACCAACGCGAGAGCCAATCTTTATAAATGCCGACCCTAAAGCCTATAGGATGTACCTTTTGACCCAAAACTACCTGCCTTTCTCTGATAACTCGTCGAGCACTATAGTTATATGGCTCGATCTTTTTCTAATCATATATCCACGCCCCATGGCCCTCGGCTGCATACGCTTTGCGGTCGGACCGCCATCGACATAAGCAGTCTTGACATAAAGGGTGTCTACATCAAGCTCGTTATTATTCTCGGCATTGGCCACCGCGCTCTTCAGGACCTTGGTAATATCCTTGCTCACGGCCTTGTTCGAGAGTTTAAGAAGTGTAAATGCCTCTGTGACATTAGCGCCTCTGATCTGGTCCGCGACCAGCCTGGCCTTGCGAGGGCCAACCTTAACATATTTTGCTGTAGCTCTTGATTCCATAATCTTTTCCTCCCCATAATATCGCGGGGCTCTTTTTCTGTTATTAGACCAATAAGTAATAAGGTCTTTTCTCTACAACCCTATAGACCCTGGAGCTTAGCGGCCTTTTGACTTCTTGCCGCCTGCATGTCCGTGGAAGGTACGGGTCGGCGAAAACTCGCCAAGCTTGTGACCAACCATATTTTCAGTGACAAATACCGGGATATGTTTTTTGCCGTTATGCACGGCAATTGTAAGCCCTACCATCTCCGGTATGATCATCGACCTTCTCGACCAGGTCTTTATCGCCTGCCTTGTACCTGCTTCGGCGGCCTTTGTGACCTTCTTTACGAGATGGTCATCTATAAACGGTCCTTTTTTAGCTGAACGCACTACGATCTCCCAAATGCTTAATAATTAACGTTTCTTCCTGGAAACTATATACTTACTCGAATGCTTCTTCTTCTTTCGCGTTCTATAACCCTTTGCCGGCTGCCCCCACGGGCTCGACGGGTGGTTGCCACCCTTACTTCTACCTTCACCACCACCGTGCGGGTGATCGACCGGGTTCATAACGACACCCCTGACGCCTGGCATGCGGCCCATCCAGCGGCTTCTGCCAGCCTTGCCTACGGTGACATTCTCGTGCTCGTGGTTTCCGACTACTCCGACAGTTGCGTAACAATCGAGATGTACGAGCCTTACCTCACCGGAGGGAAGTTTTATATTGGCGAACTTGCCTTCTTTGGCCATGAGCTGCGCGTATATTCCGGCGCTCCTGACCATCTGTCCGCCTTTTCCAACCTTTAATTCGATATTGTGGATATGCGAACCGAGCGGAATCTTCCTGATCGGAAGGGCATTGCCAGGCCTGATATCGGCATCTTCGCCGGCCTCGACACGGTCGCCTGGCGCTACGCCTTCGGGGGCCAGTATATAGGCCTTCTCGCCATCGGCATAAAAGAGAAGAGCTATATTACAAGAACGGTTCGGGTCATACTCAATCGCCTGTACCGTTGCGGGAATGCCGCGCTTGGTCCTCTTAAAGTCGATTATACGGTAGATACGCTTGTGACCGCCGCCTCTCCAGCGAGTGGTAATGCGTCCGTTGTTATTCCTGCCGCCCGAACTCTTTATGGGAGCGGTCAGGGCCTTTAGCGGCCTCTCTTTGGAGAGACCAGGCACAACAAGCACGCTCATTCCGCGTACGCCCGGTGATGTTGGTTTTAGCTTTCTTACTGGCATAACTCTATATATTCCTTAAAAAAATTTACTGTACCTGTGAGACGATGTCCTCTATGGACTCGCCCTCGGCCAGAGTGATAAACGCCTTCTTGCGCATCGGGGTTTTGCCTGCATATTTACCGAGACGCTTCGTCTTACCGGCGACGCGCTGGGTATTTACACCTGCAACCTTAACCTCGAAAATCGACTCTACTGCCTGCTTTATCTCATGCTTATTCGCCTTCAGATTTACCCAGAAGACTATCTTATTACCATCGGCGCTTAAGGCCGCGGTTTTTTCGGTTATTACCGGTTTTTTAATAACTGCGAATGCGTCTTTCACTTTTAAAGCGCCCCCACGGAATCGAGAGACGCGCTTGTGATTACCAGCACGTCATGGTTAAGTACGTCGTACACATTAATGCCGCCGGTAAAGAGGAACTTAACGCCCCTGATATTACGAGCGGCGAGCTTTACATTATCATTAGGCGCCTCTGATACTACGAGGGCGTTTGTTACTTCATTGGCCTTTAAAATCTCAATCAGGGCCTTGGTCTTCGGCTCGGCGATCTCAAGAGAATCGAGCACTCTGAGCTTACCTTCCTTTGCCTTGTAGGATATGGCCGACCTGAGCGCGGCCCTGACCATCTTCTTCGGCATGGAGTAAGAGAAATCTCTCGGCTTGGGTCCGAAGACGGTACCGCCTGATCTCCAGATCGGGCTCTGCTTGGAACCGGCGCGGGCATTACCCGTACCTTTTTGCCTGTAGGGTTTTGCGTTAGAGCCTTTTACTTCGCTCCTGCCCTTGGTCGATGCGGTGCCGCTTCTCTTACAGGCCATCTGCATCTTTACGACCTCGTAAAAGAGATCTTCATTCACCTCAACGTTGAGCTTTTCGGGTAGATCCGCGCTCGACTTCTTGCTGCCGGTGTTATCGTATATATCGATCCTCATCTCTTTAACGCCTTCTTGATTACTACGAGAGAACCAACCGAACCGGGCAGCGCACCCTTTATAAGGATAACGTTTTCGTCTGCCTTGATGTCGACTATCTCGAGATTCTGTGTGGTTATCTGCTTATTACCCATCTGTCCGGGCATTCTCATTCCCTTGAAAACCCTGCCGGGGTCAGCGCCTTGACCAACCGAACCGCTCGTCCTGCCGTGCTTGGATCCGTGTCCGCCCGGGCCGCCCTTGAAGTTCCAGCGTTTTACAACACCCTGGAAACCGCGGCCCTTGCTGGTGCCAGTAACATCAACGAACTGACCAACCTCAAAGACGTCAGAGCACTTAATGGTCTGACCGGGCTTTATCGCATCTATATCAAGAGCCTTGAACTCTTTAAGATGATAGGTCGTCGGTGTGCCGTACTTCTTATAATGTCCGGTCAGCGGCTTGTTAACCCTTGAGGGCCTCTTGTCGCCAAAACCGATCTGCACCGCTTCATAGCCGTCAGTCGCCTTCGTCTTCTTCTGAACAACGTAAGACGGGCCGGCCTCAACAACCGTAACCGGGATCTGATTCATGCCCACAAAGACATGAGTCATACCTATCTTTTTACCTAAAATACCTTCCATAACACTCAATATCCGTCTCGATCCTACCCTGACACCTTTGTAAACATTTTGAGGTTTCGTCTACTTAAGAAGACCTCATCCTGCCCACTTGATGCAGATTAGTCGAATTTAATTTCTACGTCCACGCCTGCCGGTAAGTCCAGCCTTGTCAGCGCGTCCACTGTATTCTGCGTCGGCTCAATAATATCCATCAGACGTTTGTGGGTCCTCATCTCGAACTGCTCCCGGCTCTTCTTGTCTACATGAGGCGACCTCAAAACGCAGAACTTGTTGATCCTTGTCGGAAGCGGTATCGGACCTTTTACGCTTGCGCCTGTGCGCTGCGCGGTATCCACTATCTCCTTGACCGAGCGGTCGAGAAGCCTGTAGTCGTAGGCTTTTAGCCGTATGCGTATGCTTTGATTATCCACTTTTATTCAACTACCTTCGTTACGACGCCCGCGCCGACGGTCCTGCCGCCTTCACGGATCGCGAACTTAAGACCCTCTTCCATCGCTATCGGAGCTATAAGCTCGACTTCCATATTTACATTATCGCCGGGCATCACCATCTCAACACCTTCGGGCAGAGTGGCTACGCCGGTTACGTCGGTCGTCCTGAAGTAAAACTGAGGACGATAGCCCTTGAAGAACGGTGTGTGACGACCGCCCTCTTCCTTCGTAAGTATATATACTTCGCTTATGAACTTTGTGTGAGGAGTGATCGAACCCGGTACCGCAAGTACCTGACCGCGCTCAACATCTTCCTTCTTCGTGCCACGGAGCAGACAGCCGACATTGTCTCCGGCCCGACCCTCGTCCAGAAGCTTTCTGAACATCTCTACGCCCGTAACGATCGTCTTGACGGTATCCTTGATGCCGATTATCTCGATCTCTTCGCCGACCTTGACTATGCCGCGCTCAATACGACCGGTAACAACCGTGCCGCGACCCGATATCGAAAAGACATCTTCAACAGGCATGAGAAAGGGCTTGTCAAGTACGCGAACAGGCTCGGGAATGTAAGTGTCGAGGTTCTCTACCAGATTGTAGATCGCGCCGCACCACTCACACTCCTTCTTGCCACAGCCGCACTCGACTATCTTAAGAGCGCTGCCCTGAGCAAACGGAATGTCGTCGCCCGGGAACTTATATTCATCAAGAAGCTCTCTCACCTCCATCTCGACAAGCTCAAGAAGCTCGGGGTCGTCTACCTGGTCAACCTTGTTCAAAAATACTGTTATATACGGAACGCCAACCTGACGGGCAAGCAGGATATGCTCTCTCGTCTGCGGCATCGGACCGTCGGCGGCGCTTACGACCAGGATTGCGCCGTCCATCTGCGCCGCTCCGGTAATCATATTCTTAACATAATCGGCATGGCCCGGACAGTCGATATGCGCATAATGACGGCTTTCGGACTGATACTCAACATGAGCGATCGAGATCGTAACGCCGCGCTCACGCTCTTCGGGGGCTTTGTCAATCGCGTCGTATGCGAGATTTTCAGCCAGACCCTGTGTCGCCAAAACCTTGGTTATCGCAGCCGTCAGCGTTGTCTTGCCGTGGTCAACGTGGCCGATTGTACCGACATTTAAATGCGGTTTATTCCTTTCAAACTTTTCCTTGGCCATCTTTATCCCTCC
>JAJCZF010000009.1 GCA_029262535.1 Deltaproteobacteria bacterium | reverse complement strand
CCGAGATAACCCTGAAAGCCAGGGGTAACGACGCCGAAGACGCGCTCGACGCGCTCGGAGATCTGATCAACAGGGGTTTTGACGAAGAGTAGTTTATGGGAAAAGAGAAAAATTCCATACTCCTCAAGGGACTGGGCGTCTCCGGGGGAATCGTTATCGCCAAGGCCTATCTTATCGAAAGGGGTAAGATCGAACCCGCGGGATATTGCCATATCGACTCCCGCGCGACCGAGAACGAGATAGACCGTTTCACGGCGGCGCTTCAGGAGTCGCACGACCAGATATCGCGCATCAAGACAAAGCTTGAGACCGACGGCCACGGTAAAGACCACATTGCAATCATAGATTCCCACCTGATGATCTTTCAGGATCAGATGCTCATCGACGATACCATCAAGGTCATACGCGAAGAAAAGATCAACGCCGAGTGGGCGCTCAAGAAGGTCCTTAAGACCCTTACCGACATATTCGACAGCATGGACGACGAGTACCTGAAGGAGCGCAGCTCCGACATAGAGCACTCCGTAAACAGGATACTCGTCAACCTCATGGGCTCCAAGCACGTTAACCTGGCAGATATAGAAGAGCCCTCCGTCGTGGTCGCGCATGATCTGGACCCGAGCGATACCGCACAGATGGCAAGGAGCAACGTCCTTGCTTTTCTTACCGACGTAGGCGGGCGTACCTCCCATACGGCGATCATCGCGCGTTCGCTGGAGATACCCGCCGTGGTGGGGCTTGAGAGTGTCACGCACCAGGTCGAACCCGGAGATACCGTCATAATAGACGGCACGACCGGCACCGTAATCATAAATCCCTCCGACAATGTAATAGCCGTATACGAGAAGCGCAAGGAACGTTTTGAAGAGTTCGGCAGAACGCTCTTCGACTATAAAGATCTGCCGTGCGAAACGACCGACGGAGAGCATGTCGAGCTATTGGGTAATATTGAGATGGTCGAAGAACTCGACTCTCTGCTTGAGCACGGGGCCGAGGGCATCGGGCTCTACAGGAGCGAGTTTTTATACATGAACAAGTCTGTCCTTCCTACCGAAGAGGAGCATGTGGAAGCTTATAGAAAGGTGGCTGCCAAGATGTCCGGTAAGCCCGTTATTATAAGGACACTCGATATTGGTGGAGACAAGCCCTTAAAGCATCTCAACATGGAAGAAGAGGCCAATCCCGCCATGGGGCTTCGCGCCATCAGGCTTTGTTTTCAATGGCCGGACCTCTTTAAAACCCAGCTTCGCGGCATACTGAGAGCGAGCGCCTTCGGTAAGGTGAAGGTCATGTTCCCGATGATATCGGGTGTCCAGGAACTCAGAAGGAGTAAGGCGGTCTTCGAAGAGGCCAAGGCGGAACTAAGGGAAGAGGGTATTGACTTTGACGAGGAGATGGAGGTCGGGATCATGATAGAGATACCTTCGGCCGCGGCCATCGCCGACCTTCTCGCCGCTGAGTCCGATTTCTTTTCCATAGGCACGAACGACCTCTTGCAGTACACGCTCGCCGTGGACAGGGTGAACGAACATGTGGCATATCTCTATGAGCCCTCCCACCCGGCGGTTTTACGGATTATAAGACAGGTGGCAGAGGCCGCCAATGAGGCCGGAATAAGCGTTGGCGTATGTGGTGAGATGGCCGGAGAGCCGATCTACGCCCTGCTCTTTTTGGGTCTTGGCATTACGCATCTATCAATGGGTTCGTCCTCCATACTCAGGGTTAAAAAACTCATACGTTCGGTCAGCGCCGCGGACGCGCGCGACATCTGCGACGAACTCTTTAAGCTCAAGACCGCCCCGGAGATAGAGAGCTACCTGACGCTCAGGATGAAGGACCTATACGACGAAGAGTTTTAAGGGCTTTGCATAGACAGCTTCTAAGGCCGCCGCGCACTATAGCCCGGCGGTCTTTTATTTTTTAAGGTTTTTGAGATGTACTTTACCGATACTATACTAATTGGCCTACTGCTGGCTACCCTCGCCGGGTTATCTACCACCATAGGTTCCTTTATCGGGATATTTTACAAGGAACCCGGCCCGAAGTATATGGCCTTTGCGCTCGGTTTCTCTGCCGGGGTGATGGTCTTGGTGAGCTTTGTCGAGCTCCATGCGCAGGGTATAGATTCGATCGGCTTTACATGGGCCCATGTCGCCTTCTTTACAGGTTTCTTCCTGATGTTCGCTATTGATCTCCTATTACCTCATTTGTATATCCTTGAGGAGCCTGTGGAGAGTAAGAACCCGGCGGCAAAGTTGCGTAAGGCCTCGTTGCTCGTTACGGTCGGTATCGCCATTCATAACTTTCCCGAGGGCATGGCGACGTTGGCAGGCACATTAAAAGATATAGACGTAGGCATAGCCATGGCCACGGCCATAGCTATCCATAATATACCGGAGGGTATTGCCGTAGCCGTGCCGGTCTATGCTGCGACAAAGAGCGCGCGCAAGGCCTTTAAGTGGTCTTTCCTTTCCGGATTGAGCGAGCCGGTGGGCGCTATAATCGCTGCGCTTCTTCTTATGCCTTTCTTAAACGATACGGTAATAGGCTGGATCCTGTCGATGGTAGCGGGCTTTATGGTCTTTATATCTTTTGACGAGCTTCTGCCCGCGGCCCACTCTTACGGCAGGGAACATCTCTCAATATTAGGCGTAAGCGTCGGCATGCTGGTCATGGCTGTAAGCCTTGCCCTGCTATCGTGAATGTAGTATAGTTAGGACTCGCGGGCGTAATTCAATGGCAGAATGAGAGCTTCCCAAGCTCTATACGGGGGTTCGATTCCCCTCGCCCGCTCCATTTTTTATATTTGTAATAAAGATTCAAAATAAAGTAACAAGGGGATTTAACGCGATGAAAAGGATTCTTATTATTGACGATAGCAAGATGGCAAGGCTTATGATTAAGGCGACCATACCCAAGGAAAAGGATTACGTTATTGATAATGCCGCCGGTTGTGAAGAGGCCATTGAAAGGGCAAAAGAAAATTTGCCAGACCTTGTGCTTTGCGACTATAATATGCCCGGTAAAAACGGCGTCGAGGTATGCCTGGCCTTTAATGAGGCCGGGCTTAAGACGTCGTTCGTGCTCGTTACTGCCAATCTCCAGCAGAAGGTCCGGGACGCGGCCGAAGAGGCCGGTTTCGTAGGGGCTATAAAGAAACCGTTCGATAAAAAGAAGATGGCCGCCTGCCTTGAGGAGCACGGCCTATGAAGATGAGCGAATCTCAGAGGGACGCCCTGCAGGAGGTCGCTAATATGGGAATAGGTTCGGCCAGCACGCAGCTATCCGAACTTGTGGAGGATGAGGTGCTTATGGAGGTCCCCGAGGTAGACTTTGTCGCGCCTGAGGATGTCCGGTGCCTTATCAGCCTTAATGAGGACGATGAGATGGGTGTCATAGTTCAGGAACTCAGCGGCGAGCTGAACGGCAAGGCGCACCTCGTCCTGGTATCGGAGCAGAGTACGGTTCTGGTTCATTCATTTCTCGACACATTGCCACCTATAGATGATGGGGAGGTCGATACCGGTTTCTACGAGCAGGAGGCGCTTGAAGAGATCGGCAATATCGTGATCAGCTCGTGTATCGCCGAGTTTGCCGACCACCTTGGAAGCGAGGTCACACTGAGCGTACCTTCATTTATCGAGGGTCGTTTTTCTGATATTTTCAATTCCCGAGAGAAGTCCGGCTCGGTTGTTCTTACCATCAAGACGACGCTTACGGTCGCACAGAAAGATATAAAAGGCATGGTTGTTATAATGCTGACCATAGAAAGCGCGGAAAAATTATTAAGATCACTTGACGAGATCGTTGCATTGATGGAAGCGGAGCTGAAAGAATAGTGGAGCTTCAGAGCACCTATCTTGCCGTCTGTGATACGGCTCCAATTGGAATTCTTATCGTAGACGGAGAGTACCGTATACGCTACTGGAACGGGTGGCTTGCCAAAAAGACCGCAAAGAGTCAGGAAGAGGTTAGAGGGCTCACCCTTACCGAGATATTCCCGGAGCTGAATGTCAAGCGCTTCAATTCGGCCGTAAAGTTCGCCTTGAAGACCCGCCTGCCGCAGGTGATGAGCCAGGCGTTTAATCGTTATCTTATCCCTATTGAGATAGAGAGCAAGACCAAAAAGAAGCAGCGTCTCTCTTTGATGCAGCAGCGCATAAATATCTCTCCCGTTGCCGGTTCCGGCGAGACCCTTGCCCTCGTTTCGATCCAGGATGTTACGATGGACGTGGTGCGCTCCTCCGCTCTTAAGGTCGCCAAGCTTGAAGAAGAGACGTTGACGGAAGAGCTTCAGAGGTCATTGAACGAAGTAGAGACGCTGAATGCGATTCTCAATATCATACAACAGAATATCCCCTTTGAAGAGCAATTAAATAATATCCTTACCGCGTTATTTTCAAATAGATCTCTAAAAGTCTTAAGAAAGGGCGCTGTCTTTACGGTGGACAAGACTCCCGGCGAGTTGGTCATTGCCGCTCAGCATGGTTTTAGCGAGGCGCAGTTATCAGATTGCAGCCGCGTTTCCTTTGGCAAGTGTGTTTGCGGCCGGGCGGCATTTCCGGAAGAGGTCGTATTCTCGAACTCATTAAACGACTATTATAAGGGAGACTATGACGGTGATGAAACAGAAGGGTGTTACTGTGTGCCGATAAAGTCGGAGGAAAAGGTAATAGGCATTATCGCGCTCTATGTTGATAAAGACCATTGCAGGGACGAGGGCGAGGAGGCATTTCTCAAGACAGTTGCCAGCGCCATGGCGACCCTATTTGAGCGTTATGAAACAAGAAGGGCGCTCGAAGATAATCAAAAGCAGTTGGACCTTGCCCTTAAGGGCGCGAACCTTGGCACATGGGACTGGAATATCAAGACCGGCGTGATGTTATTTAACGAGCGTTGGGCCGAGATGGTAGGTTACAGGCTCGACGAGATAGAACTGCTCGTGACGAGCTGGAAGGACCTCGTACACCCGGATGACATGTCCTTTGTGGATAAACTCCTTAATGCGCACTTTAAAGGTGAGACATCTTTTTATACGACAGAGTATCGCATGCGATCCAAAAGCGGCGACTGGAGGTGGATACTCGATACCGGAAAGGTCTTTGAGCGTGACGAAGATGGCAAGCCCCTTCGCGCGGTAGGTACACACCTCGATATAACCGACCGCAAGATGGTAGAGCAGAGATTAAAAGAGCTGACCTACTTTGACGAGCTAACCGGTATCGCCAACCGAAGGAGTTATAATAAGGCAATTGAGGATGAGTGGAATCGAGCTAAACGCGCAAAGAGTTCGCTCTCCGTTATAATGGTGGATATAGATTACTTTAAGTCCTATAACGATACCTTCGGTCACACGAAAGGGGACATCTGCCTGCGAAGCGTCGCCCAGATCCTTAATTCGATAGTCACCAGGGCCGGCGACATGGTTGCCCGTTACGGCGGCGAAGAATTTATCGTGCTTCTGCCGGGGACCGGCATAGACGGCGCAGCCCATTTCGCCGAAATAATGAGAGAGAAGGTCGAGTCTCTTCATATAAAACATAACGCCTCGAAGGCATCGGACAATGTCACTATAAGCCTTGGTGTCGCCTCGATGGTGCCGGAAGGAGACGCGCTCTATAACGAGCTGATTCATGTGGCCGACAATGCGTTATACAAGGCTAAAAAGGCTGGTAGAAACTGCGTTAAAGTATCATAGCTCGTAGGGAGGAAGCCCTGCCTTTCTTAGTCCTTGAAGCCGCTACTAAATCCTTTTGAAGATAAAGTTGGTCTGGACCTATACAGTTTGCTCCCGTTTACACCTTCCTAAATTAATCTAAAAAATTGCCGATATAGATATATTGCCCGATCTTGCATCTTGATTATCAGGCTCATAAAGTTATATAATATCTAATATAAAAATACTAAAATGACAATATGTTTATAAAGGCGGCAAAGGGTTTTTAATGGTTAAAAAGATAGAGATAAACGAGCTCAGGGTTGGGATGTGCGTAAAAGCACTCTCAAAGAGCAAGTATACTATAGATATGGCCCTAAAGGTGCCCAGGCTCGTAAAGAGCGTCCATGATATACAGCACCTTTACGACGAGGGTTATATCTTCGTCTATCTTAATGACGCTGATGACGAACCTGCGCCCGCTCCCGAAGTGGAGGCGCCGGTAATAGAGGAACCCGTAAAGAAGAAGGCCGCCAAGCCCAAAAAAGATGTCGCGGCCAAGCAGGTAGACGGAGACGATGAACTCGTAATAGTCGGTGGCTGGGAGCTGCCGGTCGGCGGCGCCGAAGTGGATGACTCCGACCTCCTGGTGTCCTTTGAGGACGATGACGAAGCGCCGCCGGAAGAGGACACGGTCGAGTTTGTCGAAGAGGTTAAGCGAGCCGAGGTCATAAAAGAAGAGGCAGGCGAGGTTGTTAAGGATTTTTTAAATGATGCCAGAAGCGGCAAAGGCATAGACGGCGACAGGACACAAGAGGTCGTCTCCAATATGGTTAATAGTGTTTTTCGCAACCGTGACGCCATGATGAGCCTTGCCCGTTTAAAAGACTATGATAATTATACCTTCGGCCACTCGGTAAATGTCTGCATACTTACGCTCGCGCTTGGCCGTCACATGAAGTTCTCAAGGCGCGATCTCCAGGCGCTTGGCACCGGCGCGATGCTTCACGATGTCGGCAAGATGCTTGTGCCGGAGACGATACTCAATAAGCCCGATAAATTAAGCGACGAGGAGTATATGAAGATGCAAAATCATGTATCTCTTGGCGGCGAGTTATTATATAAGTCCGGCGGTATTGACGACAAGTCTATACGCGTGGCCATGGAACATCACGAAAAGCACGACGGCTCAGGTTATCCTAACAGGCTTTCGGGCGAAGAGATAAGCCTTTTCGGCAAGATATCGGCCATCGTGGACGTATACGACGCCCTGACGAGCACGAGGGTCTACCGCAAGCGTAACCCGATTGCGAACGAGGCTCTTAAGATGATCTTTAATGCCAGGGGCAGCCATTTCGATCCGCTCATGGTAGATAACTTTGTAAAATGTCTCGGCATCTACCCTATCGGCAGCTTTGTGCGCCTTAATTCCGGTGAAAAGGCCCTGGTAAAGAGTGTGAATCACAAGAGCCTTCTCAAGCCGACAGTCTCCATAATCTATGACGTATATTCGCTTCGCGTCAAAAAACCATTTGATATGGACCTGTCGATCCTTCCAAATGTCTATATAGAGAACTCAATACAGACCGAGATGACTGAGGACGAGATACATAGTATTATCGGATAATCCGTCGATCTTTATTACAGATAGCCTTTTATAGATAGATAATGATAAAGAAGATAAAGGTAGAGGAACTAAAGGCCGGCATGTTCGTTCATGGACTGGCAAAGGTCGAGAACGGTAAAGATAAGGCCTTTATGAATACCGTTCAGATTCATGAGCCGGGCCAGATAAAGGGGCTCGTGGCCGAAGGTTACAGGTACGCCTTTGTGGACGAGACCGACATCGCCGCCGCCCTGAAGAGGGAGCGGGCAAAGGAGCTTGCAAAGGGTCTTAACGGGTTCGAGCCTTCGTCTAAAGAAAAGACTGAGAGAATCGACAGCTGGGAATTACCGACATCAACTTCGACCGATTCCGTTAAGGCGGTCGCCATTGAGCCGGTAGTTAAAAACGACGAGTTAGAGCACCACCTTGAAGATAGCGCGACCTTTGACAACGAGGTGGTGAGGGCGCGGGAGATAAAGGAGAAGGCCGGAGAGGTCCTTAAGGACCTGCTCGACGATGTGCGCTCTGGAAAGGGCATGCAGACCGATAAGGCCAAGAAGGTAGTCGAGGGCGTAGTCGACAGTGTTTTGCGCAATCAGGACGCAATGTTGAGCCTTGTCAGGCTCAAGGAGTATGACGACTACACATTCGGCCATTCCGTAAATGTTTCTATAATATCCACGGCCTTTGGCAGGCATATTGGGCTCGACAGGAGGCGCCTGCTCGTTCTCGGCTTCGGCTCCATACTGCACGACGTTGGAAAGATGCTCGTGCCGGACAAGATCCTTAATAAACCGTCGGTCCTGACCGAAGAAGAGTTTATGATAATGAAGAGCCACCCGGTGCTCGGCTCGGACCTGCTCAAGGAAGAGGTCGGTATCCCGAGGGAGGTCGTAAATATCGCCCGCCACCACCATGAGAGGTTTAACGGTTCGGGTTATCCTGACGGGCTGGCTGGAAATAATATAGAGACCTTTGCCCGTATGGTGGCGATAGCCGACGTATACGACGCCATGACGACCAAAAGGGTTTATGGAGATACTCCGAATCCGGGCGAGGCCGTAAAGCGGCTTTTTTCGTGGAAGGGCACTCATTTCGACCCGCATCTTGTCGATACCTTTGTCGGTTGTTTAGGAATATATCCGATAGGAAGCTTCGTCCGCCTCAATACCGGGCAGGTAGCGCTCGTAAAGAGGGCGAACAGGGTAAGCCTCTTACAGCCTCTGGTCGTTGTGCTTTATGATAAGAACGGCATGAAATATCCCAAGGTCTTTGATCTCGATCTGGCGAAAAGCCGTGATAAAAATATCGTCGCCACCGTAAGTTCGAGCGAGTTTAAGATTAATGTCGATGAGTATATAGGGTGAGGGTTGAGATTTAAACCCTTGCCATAGATTCTTATTTTTAATATAATTAGCGTTATAAGGTATTGATTTGATATTCAAATTGTACTCTTCTAAAGTATCTGTCTTTTCAACCGGGATCTGAGAATGAATCGAATTTTTGATAGTAAAGGACATTCACTGATAGAGTTGATAATAGTACTCTCGATCATCGCTATTCTTGCGTTTTTTGCTATTCCCCAGTTTATCAAATTTATCAATAGAGGATATAAGAGCGAGATAGACCAGAATGCCAGAGACGCTTTTACCTCGGCGCAGGCCTATGTTTCCGACCACCCGACCGAGACCGTGGATAACCTTCAAAAGCTTACGACAGGCGGTTTTAGAAGGAGTCAGAATGTGGTTTGGGTTAAGGGTGATTTTACGAACAAGGACGGCAATATAGAGATTAAGTCCACGGCCCAGGGCCTTGTGGATAGCAACGCGCTTATATTCCATAACGGCAGGATAGAGTTTCCGAATTCGCCGAATTAGGATCGCGCTCCATTAAAACCACTTATGCCACGCTACCTTTCTTGATAACTCCAAAGAACACTCGCGCTTCTACTATTGTTTACCACCTTGCACTGCACTACTCCTTTAAGAGGTTCAGGCCGAAGACGCTTGATAGACTTATAGGCTTTGGTATACTATGATTCTTTCTGCCGGCCTTGGCCGCGGTAGTCCGAAGAGCGCCAGGCAGTTGAGTAAGACAGAAGAGTAAGATAGAAGAAAAAGCCGCAGGAGCAAAGTAGTTGACCAAAGATAATAAAAAAAAGAGACAGCTTGAGCAGGTCGCCGCTGGCGCTCTCTCTTTTTTTCTTGCTCTACTCGCTTTTCAGTTTATGGGCGATACATTCTCCGACCTCAGGGGAGCCGATAACGCCAGCTACCTGCTCTTGGCTAAATCTATTGCCACGGGCATGGGTTTTAGCGATATTAATATCCCCGGCGCTCCGCCCCATACTCAGTATCCGCCGCTCTTTTCCCTTTCGCTCGCGCCGATTGTGGCGGCCTTCGGTTATAACTTCCTCAGGCTTCGGATGGTCGTCCTCGTCTGTTTTCTCGCTTCGCTCTATCTCACAAAGAAGATGGTCGATAGGGAAGGCGGCAGCGTCGCCAATGGCGACCAGGCCTCTCCATGGTCCGGCCTCACTCTCGCGCTACTGGTTGGAACTAATTTCACCGTGGCCTATTTTTCCAGAGAGATCCTGCCTGAAGTGCCCTATATGTTTGTATCACTTCTTGCCGTATGGGCGCTTGAGTCTTTTACCTCCAGGGGCGGGATAAGGGGAACGCTCTGCCTGCTCGCCCTACTCGCTCCGGTTCTTTATTTTACAAAATTCATAGGAGTCGTGCTCTGCCCGGCGGTCCTTTGCGTGCTCTTTCTTCGCTGGCGAGCGGGGGTATTTACCGGGGCGGAATTTAAGAAGAGGTTTGTAATATTTATCTTCATCGGTATCGTGCCCTTCGTCTTATGGATGGTAAGGAATCAGCTGCTCTCAGGCGGCGTCTCTACCTACCAGTCGATACTCTTTCAGGCCGATTACTACGACCTCGGCGCGGGTGGCGCGGGTATGAGCGCGCTCGTTGATAGATTTATCGGAAATCTCGCCCTCTATACCGCCGCGGCCCCGAGGACGTTATTGACATTTCTTGAGACGAGCGGGCTCTTATCAAAGACACTTGTCACCATCGTATCCTGGATTACGCTCTTATTTATACTGGCCGGGCTTTTCTGGCGTTTGTTGCAAAAACGCTCGGTCATGGATTTCTATATCCTCTTTTATCTCGCTATCCTTCTTATCTGGCCGGTCTACGGCATGGGCGACGCGCGTCGTTATATGATGCCGATAACGCCTTTTTTATATTTTTATTTTTTTGTCGGTTTTACACTCCTTGGGCGTATCAGGGCAAAGGGCTGGAAGAGCCAACCGGTTATAACGGGTAAGGCCCTTATCGTGCCTTTTATCTTTTTTTATATATTGAATCTGGGTCTCATGCGTGATTATCTACACCCGGTAAGTGTCATGACAAGGCTGTCTGAGGTGCGCGCAACGATCAAAGATAGTTTTTCAGATAAGGTGGAAAATCTCGAAGTAGATAAGGCCTCCGGCCCGTCGGTGCTTCGCGCTATGCCATGTTGGAAAGAGTACCTGACCTTCGCATCTTACCTTAGAGAAGAGATCCCTCCAGGCGCGGTCATTATGACGAGAAAGCCTGAAATAGTCTACCTATTGAGCGAGAGGCAGGCCGTAAAGTTTCCCTATACAACGGACCGGGCCTTGATGAAGAGATTTATAAAAGAGATCGGGGTGACGCACATATTCGCAGACGGATGTTACCCGGAGACAAAAAGGTTCGTGCTGCCCTACATAGAATCGAAGCCCGAAGCGTTTGAATTGTTATATGCAGGCATCGGCAAGAGGGGCGCGCGCGTGGTGGCGGTGAAATAGATGGGCTTTTTCTAGCTAGCCTGATCCTCTTCGTCTTCGGGGAATTTTATCTCGACCGAGGTATGTCCGAACTGCTGGAAGCGGTTGGTCTTGACCTTGATGTCGCAGGGGTTGCAGTGTCCGTACTCGTCGCAGGGGCGAAATATTTCCTCGATCTGATAGTCAGGGTCGAGTATATTTCCCACTGGCGGGCGAGACTCATAGAGGTCGCTGTGGCAGCGATAGACCGAGCCGTCCGGGCCCATGATGAGTTCGGTCGTCTTGCACATGACATCCTTTTTGAACTCTTTGTCGCAGGCCCCCTCGTAGAGGAATGAGCCGAATAGTTCGTCGCCGTACTCCCCCAGAAATTCTTTGAAGCGAAAGTCTATGCCAAGCCCCGCGCAGTACTCTTGCGCCGCGCGTATCTCGTCCTCTTGCGAGGGATGAAGCACGCCCCAGATGCCGATGCTAAAATTGGCGTTCTGAAGTTTCAGGACCTTCTCGGCCAAAGGCTTAAGCTCCATCTCGGTCGGGTGGTAGCTAACGCGAATCGAGGCGTAGGGCGCGTCGCGTTTTATCCGGTCCGGGTGGACCTTGGCGATGAACTCGTCGGCGTCGAACTGGAGATTGGTAAGGATGTCTATCTCTATTTCGGGTTTGATATTGTTCAGTATGTAGATGAAATCCTTATGTATGGAAGGCTCGCCGCCCTGTAAAGTTAAGGGCAGCCCTTTGCGTGTCACTATTCTGTTTAGCCCCTTGACCCACTCTTCGCCCGTTATATGCTTTTGGGCAGAGGCCGGTATGCCGAAGTGATTAATACAGTAGCTGCATTTAAGATTGCAGCCGAGCGTTAGAAAAGCCGCTACGTAGTTATGGCTCTCAGGTATTACTATCGGTTTCATCTCGGTCATTATTTCGGCTCCGTAAAAAGTTTTTCAACATGAGAAAGCACTGTATCGGGGCTTATGTCGTACATACATGTGCGCTCCTTTACGCACTCGGTCGATAGGCAGGGCAGGCAGTCGTAGTCGCCCTCGGGAAGGAGCTTTACGCCGTGAGAGATGTATACCTCGCTTGAAAGGGTCGGCCCGAAGAGCGCGATGATCTTTTTTCCTAGGGCGTGCGCTATGTGCAGGCCGAGCGAGTCGTTCGTAATGAGCATCTTTACCGAGCTGATCCAGTCGATGTAGTCTTCGATGGAACCGAGCCCTTCCTGGCGTGATATCGTATACTTACCGCCGATATCTCTTTCAAGCGTCTTCCAGTGCTCGTCGGGCCATGCCTTTACCGGCCACTTGGCGCCGACGTTGGAGTTAAAACCTATGTCGAACTCGATATCGCGCTGCGGTTTGTAGCCTAGTATCGGTCCTTCGCCCTCCCACTTGGAGCCTACCATCTCAAAGAGTACGTCCTCCCAATAGCGACCGAAGGATAGTTTATTGTCGGGGTTCTTGCATAGCTCGATTACGTGCTCCGAACCGTCGTATGCCTCGGCGGTGCCGGAGTCCGGGTCGAAACGAAAGCCGTAACGCCGCCACGCAGTGAGAGAATCCGATAGCGCGCAAAGGCCTCCGACCTTCTCAAGGTTGATTATGGTGTCGAACCTCTCGGCCTGAAGCTGCAAGACGCTCGTAAGGTCGTAGGGGAAGATCCTGTCGATGTAGGGGTTTCCTTTGAGGAGAAGTATCGCCTTCTCGTCCACGAGCCATGTGACGTGCGCCTCCTTATAGCGGTGAAGAAGCACGGTAGAGCGAAGCACGTCGCCGAGCGAAGTGAAGCGGCTGATCTCGTCAACGAGTGTTTCCGAGTAACCGGGTTTTATTATGAGAACTCTTTCTTTCGACATTTCTATCAAGACCCCTTTAAGAGTGAAGACTCATCTTTATGTTTGAACTTTTCGAGCACAAAGGACTCGTATATCGAACGTATGGTATCGAAGAATGTAAACTTCATCGGGTATATGCGCGACTTTACTATATATGCCTTGGTCAGGAAGTAAAAGACGAAGTAGAGCTTCGAGAGAGGCAGGTTGATGAGCCTCTTTACGACCAGGTTTCGTAACGAGGGTTTCCAGAGAACGAGTGTCGCAAGCAGAGAGAGATTCACCTGCTGGAGTTTCTGTTTATCCGAAAAACCCGATAGCGGAGAAAATGTCTGGTAGCTCATGTGGAGTTTGTCGAAATCTCCGTCGAAATATCCATTTTCAATAGAGTACTCGCCGAGTTCCGTCCTCGGGTAAGGGAAAAATACCGGGAACTCTCCGAGCGATACCTTGCATTTGATATTGAGATCGAGCCCGGCGATATCGTCTTCGATGGTCGATCCGGGGGTGGCGAGGATGGTATTTGAGAATGTCTCGACGCCGTGCTTCTTGCATAAGGCGAAGGCGTCGAGCAGGGTCTGCTCGTTCATATTGCGTTTCAGGATGTCGTCCCTTATATGGGCGTTGCCGCTCTCTATCGACATTGAGATAGACGCGAGCCCGGCTTCCTTGAGCTTTAATAGTATCGGCTCCGTAAGGAGGTTTGCGCGCATGAGACAGTGGTAGGGCAGCCCTATCTCACGTTTGTACTTTTCGACGAATTCATCGAGCCACTCGTCATCCTTAAAGACGAAGATGTCGTCGTAGAACTTTATGAACTGCGTCGGGTAGGTACTCTTAAGCTCTTTTAGTTCGGCTATTATCCGGTCCACGCTCATTCGAGCCAGCAGCGGGCCGTTGCCTTTGTATAGTTTATTGTAGCGATTGTTGAAGCAGTATGAACACTTGTACGGACAGCCTCTCCCGATCATAAAACTTCTCATGGGGAAGCGACCGAGACGGGTCTGTTTGTAAACAAGCTCGCGGTCGAGAAAGGGCAGCGAGTCGAGGTCGCGCAGGCGCGGGCGCATCTTTATCGGAACGCCCGGTTTGAAGTTCTTCTTCGTTACGACATTCGGAATTATATCCAGCGGGCGGCGGTCCCGGAGGCTTGAGAGTATCTCAGGCCATGCGTCGTCGCCTTCGCCTACGACCAGCGCGTCGAAGTCGTGCTGCATGACTATCTCGGGGAAGAAGGTCGCGTGCGGTCCGCCTACCACGGTCTTTATATTCGGGTCTATCGTCTTTACCGCGTCGTTCGCTTTTATGTAATATGTATGTTCGCCCGTCTTGAGGCTGAACGCAACGACATCGGGCTTAAAGGATTTTATCTTCTTTTTCAGAGTGCCGTCGGCCAGGACGCAGAGTTCGGTCTCGTGCCCTTTTTCCTTGGCAAGAGACGAAAGCAGCATTATGCCCATCGGGTCGATATATTCTACATCTTTTATTATAAAGAGTACTTTCATAACGGTCCTATACTATGCGCTTGGGGGTCTTGTTATATATATCCCTTGAGCTTATTCTTAGTTCTATAAAAAGCCCCGCCAGGGCAGAGACGACGCTGACGACGTTTTTGAAGGCGAAAGCCTTGCTCTCGCCCGTCTCTCTCTGTATGATATCGACTCCGATTTCGGTAAAGCTATGGCCGGAGCGAAGCAGCCTGCCGAGGATCGTCGCCATATATGCGAAGCCGTGCGTCTTTATCGGGATGCTCTTAACGGCCTCGCTCTTAAGTACGCATGTGCCGTTATAGTACCTGAGGTTGAGGCCGGTTATCAGATTCATCAGCGTGACGAAGGCCTGTGAGACCAGCCTCCTTGATTTCGGGCGGACCCACATGTTGGCCGTATAGGGCACAACTATATCGGCCTTGCCTACGACCGAAAGAATCTTCTTTATCGCCGCTTCGGGGATCTCATTATCCCCGGGTACCATTATAACATATTCTTTGGAGGCTAATCTAACGCCTTCTTTATAGTTATATCCAAAACCCATATTGGTCGGGTTGTGTATTATCTTAACATGCTTGTCTTTTGTAGCAATCGCGTCGGCGACCCGCGCCGTATCGTCTGAGCTACAATCGTTAAATATCAGAATTTCGTGGTCGCTAAAGCTACTACCGAGCGCCTTGTTAATGCATTCTACAGTGCCTTCGATATTCTTTTCTTCATTAAAGGCCGGCACGACTACCGATATCGTCGGCTTCGGGATAACCGGTTCTTTAGTAGCCGCTTTTTTTGCAGGCGCTTTTGCTTTTTTGACAGCCGCCTTCTTTGGAGTCGTTTTTTTGGCAACAGGCTTCTTGGCAGCCGTTTTTTTGACTGTCGGCTTTTTTATCGTCTGGTCCGTTTTAGGCATGACCGTACTGTACTACCTTCTTAACCGCGGCGACGATATCCTCTATGCCGGGATAATATTCGGCCTCCAGTATGTGGCTCGCCGGGGTGGGGCACTCGGGCACGTTTATGCGTTCGATCGGCGCCTTTAGCGCTCCGAATGCGTTTTCGCATATACGCGCGGCTATCTCGGCGCCTATGCCGCCGTACTTCCAGCCGTTGTCGGCAACTACCAGGCGGCCCGTCTTTTCGACCGAGCCGACGATGAGGTCGGTGTCGAGCGGTCTTAAGGTCCTTGGGTCTATTATCTCAATATTTATTCCCTCTTCGGCAAGTATGTCTGCGGCCTTTACCGCCTCGGCGGCCTGTTGGGATATGGCGACTACGGTACAGTCTGTCCCCTCGCGCCGCACGATGCCCTTTCCTATGGGTATTGTGTAGGGATCTTCCGGTACGTGGCCCATATGTCCGTAGAGCCAGCGGTGTTCGATAAATATAACAGGGTTGCCGTCTTCGACCGCCGCCATTAAGAGTCCCTTGGCGTCATATGGTGTGGCCGGCATGATGACCCTGATGCCGGGGATATGGGTAAATAGCGCATGAAGGTTTTGCGAGTGTTGCGCGGCGCTGCCCCAGCCGCGTCCGATAACAGACCTGACTATCATAGGGGCGTGGACCTTACCGTCGAACATATAAGACCACTTGGCCGCGTGGTTAAGTATCTGGTCGAGCGTTAGAGGTACGAAATCGACCCTCATGTGAACGAGTATCGGCCTCATGCCGGAGACGGCCGCGCCGAGCGCGATGCCGGTAAGCGCGTTTTCGGCCAGCGGGGTGTCGAAGACCCGCTCGTCGCCGAATTCCTTATGCAGGTCTTTTGTCGAGCCGAATACGCCGCCGGGGTCGTCTATTCCCTCGCCGAATACGAAGACGCGTTCGTCGTCACGAAGTAGCTGTGCCTGCGCCTCTCTTAAGGCTTCGGCGTAGGTAATGCCGCGTAGCGGCACGTCTGATTCGGCTGCCGCTTTTTCAAAGGCGCTCTTGTCTCCGTATATCTTAGTCCAGGGCATCTTTTATTCTTTGCTTTCGTAATAGATGTTTGTTAGGAGTTTGTCTACGTCCGGGTATTCGCTATCTTTTGCAAAGCGGACGGCCTCTGCTATCTCTTCGGCCAGAACCGACCCGAGCTCTATCAGTTCGGCTTCGGTGGCGGCGCCGTCGGTGGTAAGTTTCTTATCAAAGGCGACTATCGGGCAGAGCTCTTTCCATTCTACAAGTTCGTCTTCTGGCCTTGAGCCTATAAGGTGGTCCTCTCCCGGCCCGACATGTCCTTTCCAGCGGTAGGTGGAGGCCTCGATCAGTGTCGGCCCTCCGCCGTTACGGGCGCGTTCTATCGCCTCTTTCGCCGTATCGTATACGGCGAGCACGTCATTGCCGTCTATGCAGGCAGAGGCCGCGCCTAGTGCGGGCCCTAGACGGGCTATCTCGCAGGAAGAGTGGCGCGCGATCTGTGGAGAGTTTGTCGCATAGCCGTTATTTTCGCAGACGAATACGACCGGCAGTTTCTTTAAAGAGGCGAAGTTGAGTGATTCGTAAAAGACGCCTTCCTCAGAGGCCCCGTCGCCGTTGTAGATGACTGTGACCTTGCCGTCCTTCTTGATGGACGAGGCCAGGGCCGCGCCTACGCCCATCGGTATGCCTCCGCCGACTATGGCCGATGTTCCCATGATGCCGCGTTCGGTCTCTATGATATGCATAGAACCGCCCTTGCCACCGGAGCAGCCTGTCTCTTTGCCGTAGAACTCGGCCATCAAGAGGCTCATATTCGCGCCCTTTGCTATGGCGTGTCCGTGTCCGCGGTGGTTACTGAAGATGTAATCGTCTTTATTAAGGTGAGCGCTTACGCCGGCGGCGATGGCCTCCTGTCCGATACAGAGATGCACGGGGCACTTCATCTCTTGTTCGGGGTAGAGATCAACGATCTTCTCCTCAAAGAGGCGAATTTTGAGCATTACTCTATAGAGATCGATCAGGTTGTCTTTTGTCAGGTCGTTTTTTGTCAGATTTTCTTTTGTCATTTTGGCCATCTATATAAAGTTTACGTGTCCCGGAGGGTTTTTCAGTTCCCACAGGTATCTGTTTATCTCGTCCATGCGGCAGTTAACGCGGCACTCGGAGGTGTCGAGTCCTTCGGCCACATACTTCATGACCTCTGTTCTTCTGTCGCTTGTCCAGACCTTTTCAAAACCATCTTCCATGACATTGCCGAGTGAGAAACGTTCGTCTCCGAGATATGCGCTACAGGCCCAAAGGCCGCCGCCGGCGTCTATGTATGACCAGAAGGGCAGGGCGTTACAGCACTTGTAGCGGTCTTTCTCTTCGAGCTTTTCCATGGTATGGCCGCGAAAGACGACATTGAAGTCGTCTCTGTTCTCAGCGGCAAGCTGCTCTTCGAGATGCATATAGTCGGAATACTTAAAGTCTTTATATTGTGTCGTATTGCTCTTCAGGTGTTGCGAGTAGGGCTTGATGACGAGATAGTCCGCGCCGATCTCGCGGGCCTTTTTTGCCAGCGGCACGGCGTCGTCGATATTTTCGGGTAAGAGAATCATCTGCATTCCGACGGTCGCGTCGATATTCTGCTCTTTTCTGTATTCTATGGCGTAGGAGATATTATCGAGCACCATCTCCACGTCGGTTTCTTTTGTCTTGTGTACGGCGGCGTAGACCGAAGGGGTCAGGGCGTTTATGCTGACCTTGATCCACGTTATAGATTTAAGGCACTCGCGTATTAGGTCCTTGTTGAAGAGCACGCCGTTACTGGTGACGGCGACATCTATGCCGGAGGCCTTGGTATGGTTTATCAGCGCGCCCATATCCTTGTGGAGGAAGGGCTCGCCCTCTCCGGCGTACATGATCGATTTGACGCCAAGCGCGCCCATCTCAGTCAGGAGTTTTTTTAGATTTTCGGTTTCGAGGGATCTCGGCTGGTATCCCATGTAGTCGAGGCCGCAGTAGGTGCAGCGGTGGTTGCAGGCGCCGATCGGAGAAACCTCTACGTAAATAGGATATATATTCTTGCCGTCGAGCCAGTCGTTGACTCTCGGTACGTGGTAGAGTAATTTATGGCTATCTATCTTGAACTTATCCATCTTATATTCTTAACCTTTCTTCGACTTTTAATTGTATCATAGGCCATAGATGAGGACAAATTAAAAAGCTTTAAGATAGACGGGCGTGTTTTGACTTTCGCGAAGTAGATTTTCCGGATGGGGGAGGGTTTTTTGTTCGCGCCGGTTATTAAGAAAAGCCTTCTCATGCATTATGCCAGGGATATTGGGTTTTTGAGACCCACTAGTGATTAATTATATTGACCTTATCGCGCTGTATTGTTACTTTAATGACCTGTATTTTTGACCCGTTTTGATAAAATTGGAAAGAAACTAACACACCTATAAGGAGGATTTTTATTATGGAATGGGGACTTGAAAATCGTATATCGAAGATAATCAGACCTGATACCGGCAGAACCGTCATGCTGGCCGTGGATCACGGTTATTTCTTAGGCCCTACGTCGGGCCTTGAAGAGCCGGGCGAGACCGTCAAACCGCTTGTTGAGTATGCTGATACTTTGATGCTCACGCGCGGTGTTTTGAGGTCTTGCGTGGACCCGCAGGTTGACGTGCCGATAGTTCTCAGGGTATCGGGCGGAACCAGCATACTAGGCGAACTATCTGACGAGGGGCTTACCGTTTCGATTCAGGACGCGCTTCGTATGAATGTCGCCGGTGTCGCCCTTTCGGTATTCGTCGGTTCCGATCTTGAAAAGCAGACCCTCTTAGGGCTTGCCGACCTGGTGGATATGGCCAACGACTTTGCCGTGCCTGTCCTTGCAGTTACGGCTGTGGGCAAGGATATGGTTCGTGATTCGCGTTACCTCGGGCTTGCCTGCAGGATATCTGCCGAGCTTGGGGCGCATATCGTAAAGACCTATTACTGTGACGACTTCGAGACGGTCGTAAAGAACTGCCCGGTGCCGATTGTCATAGCGGGTGGTAAGAAGATACCGGAGTCCGACGCGATTAAACTCGCAGCCGACGCGGTAAAGCGCGGCGCGGCAGGTGTGGATATGGGTAGAAATATCTTCCAGAGCGAGTATCCGGTCCCGATGATCAGGACGATACGCGCCGTTGTGCACGAGAATCTCACGCACAAGAAGGGACTCAATATGTTCAACGATCTCGTAGCCGACGAAAACAAGGCAAAGAAGAAGAGCAAGCCCAAGGCAAAGGCCAAAGCAAAGAAAAGTTAAGCTAAGGAGTCTTTAATTGAAGGCAGCCGTATATTATACAAACTCCGACGTACGCCTCGAAGATGTGCCGCGCCCAGAGATCGGGCCGGGCGAGATACTGGTAAAGATATTCGCCAGCGGTCTTTGCGGTAGCGACGTCATGGAGTGGTATCGCATAAAGAAGGCCCCGATCGTCCTGGGCCATGAAATAGCAGGAACGGTCGAAGAGATCGGCGACGGAGTGACGCGTTTTGCGGTGGGCGACCGGGTGACGGTCGCCCACCACATACCCTGTAATACCTGCAGGTACTGTCTTGCGGGTAACTTCTCGGTATGTGATACGCTACGGACAACGACATTCTATCCGGGCGGCTTTTGCGAATATGTGCGCATTCCTGCGATCAATGTAGACCGGGGGGTCTTTAAGCTGCCCGATTCGATGAGTTTTGTTGAGGGTTCTTTTTCAGAGCCTCTCGGTTGTGTTCTAAGAGGCATGGAGCGGGCCGGGTTCAAAGCGGGACAGAGCGTGCTGGTGCTCGGCAGCGGCATCTCCGGTATCTTGCACATTAAGCTTGCGCTCGCTCTAGGGGCCGGGCCGATAACGGCTACCGATATCAACCCGTACCGTATCGAGGCGGCTAAGAAAGCCGGGGCCGACTTGGTGCTTGATGCCAGAGAAGATATAAAGGCCGCAATGACTGCAAAAGACGGCAGGCTTGCCGACCTGGTAGTTCTCTGCGCCGGCTCCGATAGCGCAATAAAGACGGCCTTCGACTGCGTGGAGCGCGGCGGGGCTATAATATTTTTTGCTCCAAAGGAGCCGGGTGAGACATACCCGTTTCCTTTATTTGATCTGTGGGCGAATAATATCTCTATCATAAATTCTTACGCATCTCCGCCGACAGATACGTTAAAAGCGCTCGATCTCATCGGTAGCGGTCGCGTGGCGGTTGAGGATATGGTGACGCACAGGTTTCCGCTTGAAGAGGCGGGCGAAGGTTTTTCGCTCGTTAGCGGCGCGGGCGATTCCATGAAGGTTATTATCGAACCACAGACCTAAAGAGTTGCTCAATTTCCATTGACCCGGAACTTTTTTTATGACAAAAGAGAAGATAAAAAAGATAGGCATCATCGTAAGGACCGGAAAGCCGCAGGCCATAACGACCTGTGACGAGGTCGCGCGTTGGCTCGGCGACAAGGGCTGTGAGGTCTTTGTCGAGACACGGCTCGGTGTAGTCATAAAACACGCGAAGTTCGTAAGGCCTGAGGATCTTGCTTCAAGGGTTGACGCTATCCTTGTCCTTGGCGGCGACGGCACCATGCTCCACACCGTAAAGCTGCTTAACGGCAAGGAGATACCGCTCCTGGGGGTAAATCAGGGGGGGCTCGGCTTTCTAACGGCTGTAACGCTCGACGAGATATACCCGATGCTTGAGATGCTCTTGAGCGGCACCTACGATGTTGAAGAGCGCATGTTATTATCGGTCGTCGTCAGGAGGGGTGGTGAGCCTATAAGTACTCACCGTGTGCTAAACGACGTCGTTATCAAACACTCGATGGTGCGTCTCGTCATGTTGGAGACGAGTATAAATAAGCAGTATGTAACGACCTATCGCGCAGACGGTCTGATAGTGGCGACACCTACGGGTTCAACGGCCTATTCGCTCTCGGCGACCGGTCCGATATTATACCCTTCGATACATTCGATAATCGTCGCGCCGATATGCCCTTTTAATCTCACCAAGAAGCCCGTTGTCATCCCCGACTATATGTCCGTGGATATAAGGCTGCCGGATAAAGAGTCAAGATATATCATGAGCCTCGACGGACAGACAGATATGGAGCTTCTAGGAGGGGATATGATCGAAATTAAAAGGGACCCGGCGGTTGTGCAGCTCGTAACGCACGAGAGCAGGGGTTACTTTGATATCTTGAGAGAGAGGTTGCTCTGGGAGCCGCCCGACGATGATAAGCCTATCAGGTAATAAGAAACTCTTCTTGAAACGCGTTTAAAACCATGCTTGTTGACCTCAGTATTAAAGATTTCGCTATTATCGAAAGCCTCACGCTCACACTCGGGCCGGGGCTGAACGCCTTTACAGGTGAGACCGGGGCCGGGAAGTCGATTATAATGGACGCGCTTGATCTCGTGCTCGGCGACCGCGCTTCGACCGAGCTCGTTAGGACCGGGGCCGACGAGGCCGTGGTAGAAGCCCTCTTTGATATCTCCAATATAAAGAGATTCGTCACACTTCTTGAAGGCGCGGGGCTGACCCCCTCCGATACGCTCGTTATAAGGCGCACGGTTCAGCGGTCGGGCCGAAGCAAGGTCCATATAAACGGGGCCTTTGCGACCCTTGCGACCCTTGCCGAGATCGCCTCGCCCCTTGTCGAGATATGCGGTCAAAGTCAGCACCAGAGCCTTACAAAGACGGAAGAGCAGCTTGATCTATTGGACGACTATGCCGCGTGCGGTGGACTTCGTAAAGAGATGGCCCTTCGATTTGCACAGTGGAACGCGGCCAAATCAACCCTTAGCGCCCTTAAGCGCGATATAGAAAATGCAACGGCCGACCGGGAGTTAAAGGAGTTTCAGTTAAAAGAGATAAGCGACGCGGCTCTCTCCGAAGGCGAGGAGGAAGAGTTATCAAAAGAACGCGACTCTCTGAAAAATTTTGAAAATATAGTTCGCGCCGCAGCCAGTGGCGAGGCCGTCTTATACTCGGACGACGGGTCTATTGTAGAAAAACTCGGTCGTGTTGTAAATGAGCTGAAAGAGGTCTCCGGTTATGACGACTCTCTCAAGAGCGTGGCAACGGAGCTTGAGCGTTCTCTCTACGAGATAGAAGAGGCGGCCTCGTCCCTCAGGGACCGTTCGCGCGGCGATGGTTTTGACGCGGAAATCCTTATAGAGCTGGAAGATAGACTTGACTTAATCGCCACATTAAAGAGAAAATACGGTAGTACTCTATCAAGTGTTATTGAAAAGGGTCTCTTGCTTGGTGAAGAGCTTAAAAAGATAGAGTCCTACGACGAACAGCTTACCGCGCTCGAAGGCGAGGCAGAAGAAGCCGGCGAGCGGGTAAGAGAGACGGCCTCGAAGCTTACCGCCGTGCGCACTAAGGCCGCCACCGGTTTTAAGGCCGATATAGAGGCAGAGCTTAAAAAACTTGGTATGCAAGGCGCAGTACTTGAGATAGATATAGAGACCGTCGGGCTTGAGGCCGCGACCGAAGACGGGGCCGATACGATATCTTTCATGATAAGCCCCAATCCCGGCGAGGAGCTCAAGCCTCTGGCAAAGATCGCCTCCGGCGGCGAGCTATCTCGTATCATGCTCGCGGTTAAGAGATCCACATCCGTAAAGCGCGTGCCTACACTCGTATTCGACGAGGTCGATACCGGGGTCGGGGCAGACATGGGTACGAATGTCGGGCGCATGATAAAGGATGTTTCTCTGGCCAATCAAGTGCTCTGTATAACGCACTTGCCTCAGATAGCGGCAATGGCCGATACTCATTATAATGTATCAAAAGGGCCGGATGAGGACGGACGAACGGTGACGCGCGTAACGAGGCTAACGGATGACGAAAAGGTGATTGAGATATCACGCATGCTCGGCGGAGCCGCGGGGGCAGCGGACGGTATAGCGATAGAACATGCGAAAGAACTTTTGGCAGGTAATATATGATTAGAAAAGCGATACTTACCGATGTGGACCGGATAGCCGGGCTGGTCGATTCCTTCGCCACTCAGGGCAATATGCTTCCGCGTCCCAAGTCGGAGATATATTCCAATATCAGGTCCTTTTACGTCTTTGAAGAGGGTGGCGAGGTGGTAGGAACATGCGCCCTTCATATCTGTCTCGACGGACTCGGAGAGGTGCGTTCTTTGGCAGTAACCGAAGGCCATACCGGTCAAGGCGTAGGGCGGGCGCTGGTCGAGGCCTCGATTAGTGAAGCGAAGGCTATCGGACTATCAAAGGTCTTTGCCCTCACCTACAGCCATGATTTTTTTCAAAGGCTCGGCTTTTCGGTGACAGATAAGGAGACGCTTCCCCATAAGATTTGGACCGAGTGTATAAAGTGCTCAAAGTTTCCCAACTGTGACGAGACCGCCGTCATACTCGAACTCTAGGAGCCCCCCGTGGCCCTCCTCCTTAAAAGAACAAAGCTGCTCTTATTCCTTCTTCTTTTACTTTTTCCAGCCTCTTCGTTATCCGCTGATCTTCTGTGGGAATTTGATAAAGGCGACAGCGCCTCCGGCTGGCTCGTTCGGGGTGGCGAGTCCAGGGTAGAGAACGGAAGTCTCGTTATAGATAACGGATTTTCTCCCGAGTTAAGATCACCGCGTCCGTTAATGCCTAATGCCGGGCTTGATGGCGACGCTAATCTATCCGGTCTGGTTCTCTCTTTTAGAGTAAAGAGCCCGCGTGACGCCCTTGTCGAGGTCACGGCCTTTTCCCTGGATAATACAAGCGGTTATACCAAGTTTCATATTCGTGGAGGCGGTCTTTTTAGAGAGCACAGGGTTTACCTGGCCACACTGCTTCCATCACATAAAGAGCTCTACGGCGTGGCAATAAAGGCGCATGGCGAGATATCCGGCCTGGCCTTTGATTCGTTACGTTTATATAGACCCGGTCTGGCGGGTCTTACAGGTGCCGTGTGGGAGGGTTTTTGGAGGCCCGACCCGGTCGTCTTCGAGATTATTAATTATGTGGATAGCCCGCGCTTCGGTTCGTTTTCATTTCTGACTATCTCTTATATTCTTATCGGCGTCGTCTTTATTCTTAGCCTGATATATTTTATCGTAAGGGGGCGCGGCCTCTCTTTCTATTCGGCCAGAAGGCCGGTAATAGTCGCCTTTATAATACTCTCCGTCATTTTTCTCATCAGGATGGACTATAACTGGGCCGTGACCTATCAGCGCGACAGACGCGCCATGCAAGGCAAGGATGTCGTTGCCAGACAGGCCCTCTTATTCGGCTCTCCGCATGAGTACCTATTTGATTTTTTCAGTGAGATCAAACTTGCCGTGGACGACGGCGCGCGTATCGGCCCGGCCTTTAAGAGCCACCAGAGCAGGCAGGCCAAACTTGCGCGTTATTTTCTATTACCGGTAGATAGCTCAGCGGACCCTGAGTACCTATGGGTATTTTTTGACCCAGACCTTGTCTTTGATAAATCATCGGGCAGCCTTAGTTCCGGGCAGAATCTTATAAAAGGGTTGGAAAAGGTATATACCTACGAGGGCGACCATGCGGCATTATACAGGCGTAGAGATCTTGGGAGGTCGAAGTGACGGGCCTTATCTTATCGATACTAATCCCCTGGGTAACGGGTTATCTCTTTGCCTCGTGGCTTTTGGCCCGTGACGAAGCTTCGACTCTCCTTGAACGTCTCTTTTTGGGGCTTGGTCTGGGGTTTGGTATTCTCAGTTTCGAAATCTTTTTGTTGGGCCTCTTAGGTATAAGCTTTGCTCTCGTTACGATTACGGTTATACAGTTCTTATCGGCAATAATCTTTCTTATCCTGACTGTCCGCGCAGGCGGTTTACTTCCCAAAGGCGGGGTTTTTGGGTGCGGCGGTCTATCAGGCTCCTTTGCAGGGGGGAAGGCTTTCATTCTTATAATTACCTTTGGACTCCTTGGACTCTTTGCTTTGAAGATAGGTTTTGTCTTTTACGAGTCACTGCTTCGGCCCGTATATTCCTTTGATTCGTGGACCAACTGGTCTGCGGCGGCCAAGTTTTTCTATTACGAGGGCGGCTTAATGCTTGATAGTTCAAATGAGCATTTTTTCGGTAGCGGTTACAGGGAGTTTCTGGGCCATCCGCTTCAGATGCCCTTACTTGAGGTCTGGTCCGCGCTCTGGGTCGGCTCCTTTCATGAGGCCTATGTTAAGATCCACTCGGCCTTATATTATGTCGGTCTGGCAGGCGTCCTCTTTTACGGCCTCAAGAGGCGGTGCGGCGCTTTATACGCGCTTCTTTGGAGCTGGTTTCTGGCGAGCCTGCCGCTTATCGTTTTTCACGCGACCGACGCCTACTCGGATCTGGCGCTTGCCTACTATACACTTGCTGGTATCGTATTCTTCTATAGATTTATAGAAGAAGGTTCCGGCGCAAAGCAGGGTGCGAAATTGCTTATGATATCGGCGCTCTTCCTGGCAATGGCGGTCTTTACTAAAAACGAAGGGCTTATATTTTATATTGCCGCCGGTATCGTAGTAGCCTTATTCATAAAAGCAAAGGGGCTTTCGTGGAGACTGCTTTTATCATATGTCGTGCCCTTTATCGTAATCGCCGGGCCGTGGTTGATCTTTAAGATCGCTTTTGACGTGGGTTACGGTCATAGCGGTGCGGGCTCAGAGATGGAGTGGTTATCGGACCCAAAGTACGCTGAGGGCGCGGAGCGCGGTCTGCATTTCGAGGTCTTTTGGTTGATATTTAAGGAGTACTTCTTCAGGCACGGGGGCTTTAATCTGATTGTGCCTTTTTGGATAGTGCTTTCGGTCTTCGGCATAAGGACGGTCGTCAAGAGCGAACTCAGGTATCTCTATATATTCCTTCTGCTTGTTATCGGCGCATTTTTATTCATCTACCTGACGCTTGAGGTGACGGCTGTGACGCAAAGGACCGGCCTCAACAGAAACCTTATGACCTATATCCCGGTAATAACCTTTACCTCGGCCCTACTGCTGGTGCGGGTCTGGGCACGGAAGGAATAGGCTATTTCCGCGGTATGTAAAGAGCTATGACGCGTAGCAGGGCCTTTAGGGAGTTAAAGCAGTTGATGCGCGAAATAGAACCACACTTGTGTGGGCGAAAGGAGCACACCTGTGTGCAATAGTGGTGGTAAAAACCGGGGCGCTCTGTTAAAAGTATCTGTATTAGAAATATCTGTTGAAAATCTAGATTGAAGATTACCGGAGGTTTTGTGAATAGAGATATACTAAAATCAAAAGAGGTCGACGAGACAGTGGCGACCCTTGGACGCTTGCTTGAAAAGGCGGCAGACGAGTACGAGATATTCCTCGCGGTCGATAGCGGCCTCTCGATAGAGACCAAGGGCGACGAGGTAGACTCATACAAGGTCCGAAAGTCGATTGGGGCCTCCATAAGGACGATAAAAGGGGGACGCCCCGGTTTCGGTTTTACGACCGTGCTTGAACGAGCCGCGCTCGAAAGGCTTGTGGAAGATACTATCGCGGGCTCTTCGGAGATGGAGGCGGACCCCCATCTATCTTTTCCTCATCCCAAGAAGAGGGCGGCGGCGGTGGAGCTGGGCGATCTGGTCGATACGGCATCCGGCGCGCTTACCGACGGTGAAAAGATAGAATCGGCAAAACTTGCCGAGAGGGTAGCGCGCGACTGCGACCCGCGCGTGGCGCGTGTAAGAAAGTCTTCATACGGAGAGACATTTGCGGCCTCTCGCCTTGTCAACTCGAATGGCCTTGATACGACAGACGAGGCGACATACTTTACCGCCTCCATAGCCGTAGTGGCAGAGGAAAAAGGCGAATCACAGATCGCGTGGGAGGTCTCGATGGATCACCTTCACTCTGTCGTTGACCCTGAAGGGGTCGGAAGAAAGGCCGCCGAACGCGCCGTGGCCCTGCTTGGCGCTGAAAAGACCGAGTCGAAACGTTGCCCCGTTATCCTTGAAAATACCGTGGTCATGGATCTGCTCGGTACGCTCTCAAGCTCGCTTCACGGAGATAGTGTCTTAAAGGGGCGCTCCATGCTCGCCGGCAAGGTCGGTGAAGAGATCGCGGCCCCTTGCATAAATATTGTTGACGACGGCCTCATGCCGGGTGGCTGGGCAACGAGTGAGACAGACGGCGAAGGGGTCCTGACCAGGAGGACCCCGCTCGTAACCGGCGGCGTACTTGAGGGTTATCTATATGACAGTTACTGGGCCTCCAGAGCCGGAGCAGAGTCAACTGGCAGTTCCGCGAGGGGCGGTTTTAAGGGACCGCCGGGTATCGGAACCTCCAATTTTTATATAGAAAAAGGCGAACGCTCCTTTGAAAATTTACTTGGCGACATGCACGACGGCTTCTTCATCACCGACCTGCTCGGTGTCCATACCATAAATCCGGTAACGGGCGAATTTTCCCTCGGCGCTCAGGGCTTTCTTGTGCAAGGCGGAAAGGTGACGCGTCCGGTGCGCGGCATCGCCGTTTCGGGCGACCTCCTGGGGCTCTTTAAGAAGGTTTCGGCGGTGGGAAGCGATATGCGCTTCATGGGTTCGATAGGCTCTCCGAGCCTCTTGTTATCGGAGCTTGACGTAAGCGCGGGTTAAAAAGGAAGGGAAGCTACTTCTTGCCGCTTCTTCTTTTTTGTATATATTTGGGTTTAAAGGGTGTCAACTCGGTTTTCGGGAGCTTTTTAAAACTTTTGCTTGCCGCGGCCGATTCTTTGGAATTGACGTAGGCGCACTTATCGTCGCTGGAAAAAAGTTCGCAGGTATCACCGGGGCAGTTGCATTGCAACTTGCTGAATGGACAGCGTTTCATGGCCTATGGACTTGTAAAAGTTTGCGGCGTAGTCTCAAGGCTCCGTTCGGGCCGCGACCTTTTGCCGTGCATTAATACTTAAAGAATACCATGACCGGATGAGCGGGGTCAACGTCAAACCCGACACCCGTATCCTCTATGCGGCAGTCGGCCTATGAGAAATCCCCTTGACAATCGTATAGATAAGTAATATATTAGTGCTTACCAAAATTGAATAGCTCTTATCGAGAGTGGCTGAGGGACTGGCCCTTTGAAGCCACAGCAACCGGCCTCCGTTAAACGGGGCGACAGGTGCTAATTCCAGCAAGACCCGCAGGGGGCTTGGAGGATAAGAAAAGGTTTACCGATGACGCCTCTTCTTTTCTTTATAAAGAAGGGGCTTTTTTTGGGTCGTTTAGAGTTGCGGGGAAGTCTTTCTATAGGAAGTCTTCCCCTCATATTCCTCTCAGGAACTCTTGGTCTTTGGTTCATCTTTGCTTCCCTTTTTTATGGGGGCAAGAATGGGCCAAATATTAAAAGTTTTTGAAAGGGGTGTGGGGAACAACTGCGTTGTGCAATGGCGCACTGTAGGTTCTTTGGCGTAAATATGCTTTATACTATTGATTCGCGCTATTATTAACCGCACGGTAGTGCCTTTTTACAAAAAGTTTTCCCTGCGTCTCTAGGTCTTTAAGAGAAAGGTTTGTAGAAAATGGGTTTTGTAAAGTCTTTAAAATGTAGAGAGTGCGGGCGGGACTTTCCGCTTGAGGCGCTCCATGTGTGTGAATATTGTTTCGGCCCTCTTGAGGTCGATTATAACTATGACGAGATTAAAAAGGTTATTACACGCGAGCTTATCGAGTCTCGCGGGTCGAATATGTGGCGTTATAAAGAGCTCTTGCCGCTTGAGGGCGATCCGACGGTCGGAATGCAGGTCGGTTTTACGCCGCTTGTTAAGGCCGGCAACCTTGCCAAAGTGCTAGGGGTCGAAGAGCTTTATATCAAGAACGACGCCGTTAACTTTCCGTCTCTTTCCTTTAAGGATCGTGTCGTATCTGTAGCCATGTCGAGGGCGCGCGAGATGGGTTTTAAGGTCGTATCTTGCGCATCGACAGGAAACCTCGCCAACTCGGTCGCGGCAAACGCCGCGGCATGCGGCATGGAGAACTACGTCTTTATCCCGCATAACCTGGAGCGTAGCAAGGTGCTCGGCACGCTTGTATACGGTACGCATGTGGTTGGCATCAAGGGCACCTACGATGAGGTCAACCGCCTTTGCAGCGAGATCGCGGGGCGTTACGGCTGGGCATTTGTAAATATTAATATCAGGCCATATTATGCCGAGGGCTCCAAGGCCTTTGGTTTTGAGATAGCCGAGCAGTTGGGCTGGAAGACGCCGAAGCATGTCGTCGTTCCGATGGCCGGTGGCTCATTGATATGTAAGATTTTAAAGGCCTTTAAAGAGTTCGAGAAGGTCGGCCTTTTAGACGATCCGGTAGAGACGAAGGTCTACGGAGCGCAGGCCGCCGGCTGTAACCCGATAGTAAGGGCCGTAAAGGCGGGTAAGGAGCTGATAGAGCCGGTACATCCCGATACGATAGCGAAATCCCTTGCAATAGGGAACCCCGCCGACGGCTACTATGCCGCGCGCACCATGCGCGAGACCGGCGGCACCGGTGAGGACGTCACCGATCAGGAGATTCTCGACGCCATGAAGCTTCTGGCCGAGACCGAGGGTATATTTGCCGAGACCGCAGGGGGCGTAACACTCGGCGCGGCAAAGAAACTGATAGAGAACGGCGTCATACCGAGAGACGAATCTATAGTCCTTTCGATAACCGGAAACGGCCTCAAGACGCAGGAGGCGCTTGAAGGCAATCTTGTCGAACCACCGGTTATTAACGCCAATATCGCCGACTTCGAGGAGCTGGTGAGCCGTAGCGGAGAGAAATATAAGGCCGCTGCCAAAGGTTAGTTGCGCGGCTTTATGTTAGGCTTTGGCCTTGCTACCAAGGCCTTTTTCGGGTACTATTAATAGATATCAAATTTACAAAAAACTATAGAGATAAAGGAGCGGCATTAATATGGATCGTTTCATCGAAGACAAATCACACAAGGTGGATGTCAATATAGACGGCACCACCGAAAAAAAGATAGACTTTAACGACCTGAAGACCGGCGGTTTTATCAAACAGCGTCAGAAGGACCTCTTTACCGTACGCCTGAGATGTCCCGGTGGACGCATGACCACCAAGAACCTTATCGAGGTCTCAAAGATCGCTGACGAATATAGCCTTGAGGGCGTCGTTCACTTCAGCTACAGGCAGTCGCTCGAGATACTTTATGTCAACTACAAAGAATTTTCAAAGATAGTAGAAAAGCTCGCCGAGATTGGCATGAAGGTAGCTTCGTGCGGCCCGCGCGTCAGGGTCCCTACGGCCTGTGGCGGTTGCGAGTACAACCCTAACGGTCTAACCGATACGCAGGGGCTTGCAAGGATGGTCGATGAAAAGTTCTTCGGTACGCCTACGCACCATAAGTTCAAGATATCCTTCTCCGGCTGTCCCCTCGATTGTTCGAGGACGCGTGAGATGGATCTTGGCTTTCAGGGTGTAGTTGACCCGGTCTGGGACGAGCCGAGCTGCACCGGTTGTACTATCTGCTCCGAGGTCTGCAAAGAGGACGCCATAGAGGCCGACCCCGATACCGGCAAGCCGATCTTTAAGGAAGAGAACTGCATCTATTGCGGCGATTGCATACGCGCCTGTCCGACCGGCTCGTGGACCGCAAAGAGGACCGGTCATATAATAAGGATTGGCGGCAAACACGGACGCCATCCGCTTGAGGCCTTTGCTCAGGCCAACTTTATCCCGGACGAGAAGGTGCCAGAGGTCATAGAGAAGACCATCGAATGGTATCTTGCCAACGGCATACGCGGTGAGCGTATAGGTTTCACCATCAGGCGCGTGGGTTACGATAGTTACCAGGAGCATATGAAGGAGACCTTTGAAAGCGGCTCTCCGGTTAGGGAGGAAATATGAGCGAGGAGATAAAGGCCGACGCCGAACTCGATCTCAGGGGCGTAATGTGTCCGATAAATTTCGTAAAGACCAAGCTAAAGCTTGAGATGCTCGACGCCGGACAGGTGCTTGAGATAGTGCTCGACTCGGGCGAGCCCATACAAAACGTTCCGAAGTCGATTAAGGACGAGGGCCACACCATAGTAGATGTTAAGAAAGAGGACGGATACTTCAGGCTAAAGATTGAGAAGAGCTAAAAATTGATCTTTTTCCCGATCTCTTCGTTGGGACTGAAAATAAAAATGCTCATGTATAAGGCATACACTCCGCTTTTTATTTTCAGCCCCGCCTCGACCTCGGAAAAAATCTCTAATTTTTAAAATAGGAATAATTTTTTAGAAGAAACCAGGAGGATATAGGCATGGCAGAAGTAAAAGTAAGGATACCGACCCCGTTAAGAAAGATAACGAATGACCAGGAAGAGGTCTCTGCGACCGGCGTCAATATCAAAGAGATCATAGAGAACCTGGAGGCCAACTACACGGGGCTTAAGGAGCGCATATGCGAGGATGACGGTTCACTCAGGCGTTTTGTGAATATATACCTTAACGACGAGGACATCCGTTTTGCCGATAACCTCGAAAGCTCGCTTAAGGACGGCGACGAGCTTTCCATCATACCGGCCATTGCCGGAGGAGCCCGGTAATGGACGCAAAGAAGAGATACTACCTTACCTACTCGAAGGAGCTTGTAAAAGAACCCCTTATCTATCAAGTAGGAAGGCTCTTTAAGGTGGAGACCAATATCCGTCAGGCCAGTGTCTCGGAAGATCTCGGTCTTGTAGCGCTTGAGCTTGTCGGTCCTGAGCAAGAGATCGACAAGGCGGTCGAGTACTTTAAGGAACACGGCGTAAAGGTCGAACCTATCGAGCTTGGCGTTATCGGAGAGTAAATCCTTCCCGCTGAGACTAGAGTAAGAAAGACCTGTAATAAATCCATCCAGGCCCCCGCGTTCTTTACGCGGGGGCTTTTTTTATCTCCCAAAGCTCTAATATATGTGCGCTGAGATATCGAGCATTCAAAACTATTCGATTCCGCCCCCTGTTGCTTTCTAATAATATCTTAATTGTAGGCCCTGTATAATGGGTCATAGATAGAGTTTAAGATAGTTTTTATAGTTGGCTATTATAAGCCTTTAAACGCAGGTAAGGACATGAAGATTGTTAAAAATGACCTATCTCTCATCCTCATAGGGGCAGCCATTAATATTCTGATGGTTGGGGCCATCTTTCTATGGTTTTTCGTCTTGAACGGTTAGGTTTGCTAGCCGTATTCTCCGCCCCGCATGATGCCCTTTTTTTCGCAGTTTTTCGTCTCTCTGCCGATTAGCTATATATCTTTGTTTTTTCATGATTACCGGTTCTTTTTCCCTAAAGCCCCGGATCGACATTGCCGATAGATACTCTATAGGGGAAAATCCTATGGGAGAGAGCCGGTAGAGTTCTTAGCCGATTCACTTTAACGACAGGGAGGTCGCAAAGATGGACTACAAGGAAGGCGCAATCGACAGGTCTATTATCGCACTAGCCTTTGCATTCAACCTCGTTACCGTGGGTATCTTGTACTGTATGCTCAAGATATAGGGTCAAAACTCTTTTACTCTAAATTGGCCGGGTCGCATCAGATGCGACCCGGCCAATTTACGTTCATGGTGATCTTCATGAAAAACTTTTATGGCACTTATTCCCTATAACCCCCTTATAATCCTATGGATAATAGGACAACGCTATCTGCAAATAATTGTTGACAATTTTTCTGTGGCATTCTATACTTGAGTGAAGTACTAAGGTATTCCTGACAAACTGTAGGGTCTTTCAGTAGGCCGTCCGGTTGGAGTGCAACCCCAATTTTTATTTAGGTTGGATGGGGTTGCTTTATTTTGTTCTGTAAGGTCGGCCTGTTTAGGGCGGCCTTTTTTTAAATAAATTTCTTGATAAGGACGATATTTTTCATGAGCGCAGGCGGACAGGTAAAGAGTGTGATGCAGGGGGCCGGCCACTTCAGGAGTTCGATGAAGTGCGCTACAGAGCTGGTCGGAAATACTCCGCTCGTAAGGCTTAATAAGATAACAGCAGGCATACCCGAAGGCGTTGAGATCTATGCAAAGCTTGAGGGGGCCAATCCAGGTGGTTCCGTAAAGGATCGTGCAGCGCTTCGCATGATAAACGACGCGGAGCAGGCCGGACGTCTGACCAAGGATAAGATCATACTCGATTCGACAAGCGGTAACACAGGCATCGCATATGCGTGGATAGCAGCGGTAAAGGGTTATCGTTCCGACCTTGTAGTGCCCGAAAATGTCAGTCAGGAGCGCAAGCGAATGCTTCATGCTTACGGGGCTAATGTTATCTACTCCGACCCCCTTGAGGGCTCGGACGGCGCGATAAGGCTCGCATGGAAGTTATATGTAAAGGACCCGGAAAAGTACTGCAAGCTCGACCAGTACAACAATCCTTCTAACCCGGAGGCCCACTATTACGGCACCGGGCCGGAGATTATCGAACAGACCGGCGGGGCCGTGACGCACTTTGTAGCCTCCATCGGCACCGGCGGCACAATAATGGGCACCGGAAGGGCGCTTAAAGAATTTAATAAGGATATCCAGGTCATAGCCGTGGAGCCGGATAACGCTTTTCACGGCCTTGAAGGTCTAAAACATATGGAATCTTCCATTGTGCCCGGCATATATCATGAGGGCGAGCACGACGAGAAGTATCCGGCCTGCACGGAAGAGTCTTATAAGATGGTAAGAAGGCTCGCCCGTGAAGAGGGGCTTTTGGTCGGGCAGTCGTCCGGTGCGGCCCTTCTGGGCGCGCTTGACATAGCAAGTAAGACTGAAAAGGGTGTCGTGGTAGCCATATTCCCGGACGGCGGCGACAAGTATCTTTCAACCGGGCTTTGGGAATCATAGAATGTTAAGAATTTCAGAATCGACATACGCCGATATGATAGAGCACGGCAAGCGCGAATATCCGCACGAGGCGATAGGCGTGCTGCTAGGTAAGGGAAGCTCTGAAAAGGATGTAGTAAAGGTTCGGACCGCGACCAATGTAAATAAAGAACGCGCCGCCGACAGGTACGATCTTGATCCGGGCGAGCTCCATAAGATAGACAAAGAGGCCAGGGCCGAGGGGCTGGACGTCCTGGGTTTTTACCACTCGCACCCGGACCACCCGTCGGCCCCGAGCCAGTTCGACAGGGACCGGGGTTTTCCGTCATATTCGTATATTATAACGGCGATTCACAAGGGCGAAGAAGAGTCCACGCGATGTTGGACCTTTGAAGATATGGACGCGCCTTTTGAAGAAGAAGAGATGGTTAAATATTAAATTTTAGCCCAAGTTCTAAATGGGATTATAAATAGGATAATATAATGGACTTTACAGACGAACAAATAGAGAGATATTCGAGGCATATCATCCTACCCGAGGTCGGGGGCAAGGGACAGGCTAAGTTGTTGAATAGCAAGGTCTTTGTTCTTGGCGCGGGTGGTTTGGGTTCGCCTTCGTTATTTTATCTCGCGGCTGCGGGAGTGGGCACCATAGGCATCGCCGACGACGACGCCGTGGATCTTTCGAATCTCCAGCGCCAGATAATCCACGATACAAACGATATCGGAACGCACAAGGTGCTTTCGGCCAAGGCTACGATTGAGGCCCTGAATCCGGACGTGCAGGTAAATGCCCACCAGGGGCGACTTACCGAGGATAATATCCGCGAGATAATTCGCGACTACGATATTCTTCTCGACGGTTCCGATAACTTTCCCACCAGATTCCTCATGAACGACGCGGCCTTCTTCGAAAAGAAGACGCTTGTCTCGGGTTCGATGTTCCGCTTCGACGGTCAGGTTTCTATCTTTAAACCTCACGAAGGAAAACCCTGTTACCGCTGTCTCTACCCCGAACCGCCGCCCAAGGGCATGGTTCCAAGCTGTGGCGAAGCAGGCGTCTTAGGAGCGTTAGCCGGTGTTATAGGTGTGCTTCAGGCCGTTGAGACCGTTAAAGAGATACTCGGTATAGGAGAGTCGCTTGCCGGCAAACTCCTTATATACGACGCCCTTGGCAGCGGTTTCCGCAAGGTAAGGGTCATGAAGGACCCCGAGTGCGCGCTCTGTTCCGATCAGGCGACGATAAAGGAGCTTTCGACCTATGAGCAGGCGGCCTGCGATTTCAACGGACCTACGGTTGGTTGACTTTAACTTTGAAAATTGATCTTTTTCCCTGACTCCCCTATTTGATAGGGGGGATAAAAAATAAAAGACTCGACGTACATACGTACGACTCGCATTTTATTTTTTACCCCGCCTTGATTCAGGAAAAAATCTCTAATTTTAGAGGCTCTCAATACTTTGAATGCGGATAAGGGGCAGTCAATGGAAGCCTTCTCCGCTAAAATAAAACCACACCTGTGTGGGAGGACTTTCTAATCTGGAAAAGTTACTTAGATAATCCCGGCACACTTAAGATAGACCTCATGCTCAGGGGCATAAGGATCGCTGATCCGGTGCATTCGATCTCGTGCGCCGATAGCTCTATCGATCTGGTCTTGCCCGACGGCATACTGGCCAATGTCCCGTGCTGTGAGCCTTATACCGAGGCGTCGCTCTATGTCTTAAAAGAAAACCACGACGGGGGTTATGTAATAGGTGACGGCACGGCCGAGGTTCCGGTTCAACTTATAGAAAAACCGGACTTTCTAAGCGGCCAGACAAAGTCGGGGGTTCCATTCTCGGATATAGCGGAGCTTCACGGCTCGTATGTCGTTATTTCACCGGCTTCGGGTTGCGAGTTCTTTAACGAGGGTATCGAATGCAGTTACTGCTCCGGCGGTTTCGATACCGACGAGGCCTCCAAGGTTTTTTCGGTTGACGATGTATTGGAGGTCGTCGAGGCGGTCAAGAAGGCCAAGGCCGCCGAGATCGTCTATCTCTCGATAGGTTTTTCAAAGGGCGCAGACGGCGGCATAAAGTTTCTGACGCCCTATATTCAGGCGATAAAGAAGTTCTTTAATGTAATTGTCGCGGTAGAGGCCCTGCCTCCGAAGAGAAATCACTGGATCGACCATACTTACGCCGTTGGGGCCGATTCGGTTTTGTATAATCTTGAGATTTACGATAAGGAACTCTTTGAGTTGATATGTCCGGGCAGGGCTGGGCTGATCGGAAGAAATAGATATCTGAATGCCCTAAAATATGCGGCGACGGTATTTCCGAGCGGCACGGTTGCTTCGCACCTGATTGTCGGGCTTGAGCCGCCGGGCTCGACAAATAAAGGGATAGACTGCCTGACCGATATGGGGGTGGTGCCGATTCTGCCTATTTACAGGCCGAGGCCGGGTAAGGCGCTAGGCATAGATCCGCTTACTACGGAGATAATAATACCGGTCTACAGACATCTATATAAGACCGTTAGAGATAAGAATATCAATATGAACTGGGTAAGTGATATAAGTGTCCTGACTACCCCGCTTGAGGGGCGTAACCTGCTTGACGACCCTGAAGGCGGTAATATTTTCGAGTCCTTTTACCGTTCTAAACTGGGTAAAAAGACGGCCTGGGGCCTTTCGTCCATACGTAGAAAGCTCAGGGTCCGGGGCAAGGCCTTTACAGTTAAAGGCGACGACTAAAGGGCATCTCTAATAATTGCTATTTTTCCCGATCTCTTCGTTGGGGCTAAAAATTGAAATGCTCACGTGAAAGACCACGCTCCGCTTTCTATTTTTAGTCCCGCCTTGACCTCGGAAAAAATCTCTAATTTTTAGAGGCACCCTAAAGGCTAAAGTGACCATGGAGATCTTCTGTGCCGTTAGAGATAGACAAGAGACCGTTATGGCTCGTGCTTGCGATTCGCAGCGCAAGAGTGCTCTTCTTCGTCTCGCTGGCGGCGGCCTTTTATTTTGCACTGACCATTTCCGTTCCCGAGGGCTTGACCGAAGGCGGTAGAAACGCCATTGCGATATTCATCGTCTGCCTCATCCTCTGGGTCACCAACGCCGTACCCCTTGCAATAACCTCAATACTAGCTATCGTGCTTGTGCCGCTCTTCGGGGTACTTCCGTCCGACGAGACCTACTCCATATTCGGCAACGAGGCGGTATTTTTCATACTCGGCGCATTTATACTGGCCGGGGCCGTTATGCATTCTGGCCTCTCCAACCGTGTCGCGCTCGCTATACTGAAACGCTACGGCCACGCGCCTAAACGGATGATCTTATCGATATTCTTTCTATCGGCGGTCTTGTCCTTCTTTATGAGCGAACACGCCGTCGCCGCGATGCTCTTTCCCATAGTATTTGAGATAGCAAAGGGGCTTGGGTTACGTCCGGGCAAATCTAATTTCGGAAAGGTGCTCTTCCTGTCGCTTGCGTGGGGTTGCGTCATAGGCGGAGTTGCGACATTCCTCGGAGGGGCGAGGGTCCCGCTGGCGGTCGGTATGCTCAAGGAGGCCACGGGCGAGACGATCAACTTTCTTGAATATACCGTAGCGGTCTTTCCGATCGTAATCGTTATGCTCTGCGTCGGCACGGTCTTGCTCTTAAAGCTCTTTCCAATAGAGATTACAGATACCGGTAAGGCCAATAAGCTTATTGCGGAAAAGTTGCAAAAGGTCGGAAAGATTACATATGTCGAGTACGCCGTCGGCGGGGTGCTCTTTGTGACTGTGCTTGCGTGGATGACCATAGGAGAGCACGTTGGGCTTGCCGTCATAGCTCTCGCAGCGGTCGTCGCCTTATTTGTTCTAAAACTCGTAAGGTGGAAAGATATCGAGGAATATGTAAACTGGGGCATCATCCTCATGTACGGCGGCGCTATTACGCTCGGTACGGCGCTTGCCCGTAGCGGCGCGGCGGAGTGGGTGGCGACGCAGACCATCGGCAGGTGGGGCACCGGACCGGCTGCTGTCATTGCGATATTCTCGCTCATGACGCTGCTACTTACAGAGGGCATCTCGAACGCCGCCGTCATCGCCATACTCTTGCCCATCGGCATAGGTATGGCCGGCAAGTATGCGATGGACCCGACGCTCATTACATATGCCATAGCCGTGCCGGCTGGTCTGGCATTCTCTTTACCGATGAGTACTCCGGCAAACGCCATAGCTGTATCGTCGAACTATATAACGGTAAAAGAGCTTGTGAAGGTAGGCGTTATAATGAGCTTTACTTCATGGGTCGTCTTTAACCTTGTGGCCAACTACTACTGGCCGCTCATAGGACTGTGGGGTAATTAAGATGAAGAATGTGATGCTGGTACTATCGACCTCGCGCACCCCGGACGGCGCGCTAGACCTTGCCGTAAAGAGGGCCGCCGAGCACGGGGCGAAGTTTATCGCGCTCTACGTGGTCGAGGCGGGCCTTGCCGACGGGGTATTCGATCTTTTCTCGGATGTCGGTTTTATAGGCGACAAGCCTTCGAGCGAACTAAGCGAGGCGGTTATGAAGGAGTACCGACAGCGCGCCTATGAGGAGCTTGGGCGGGCGCAGATAAAGGCGATGGAGGCTGCCGTGGACTTCGAGCCCTTAACCGAGCCGGGCGATTATGTCGATACGGTCCTTGAGCTTGCCGAGAGCCGCGAGGTGGACCTTCTTATAATAATAAAAAAGAGGAGGTCGCCGCTAAGCGGTTATTTCAGCCGCTCTCCAGCCGACGAGTTGAAAGAGCTGGCGCCGTGTGAAGTCGTGATCTTTGAAGAGGGGTAACCGCACAGTGTGCGGAGCCAATTTTCGCGGAGAAAGTTATTAGGTATCTACTTAGTATTTACCCGCGTTGATAGACCGGTCTGTATGACAGGCGCGGATGCCGGGCTATCCGGTTCTTGGAGACTTTATCCGCGAAATAAGACCACACCTGTGTGGCGCGAAGATAAAAACAGACCTGTGTGCCGCCGTGCGAGGTCGTGGTCTTTGATGAAGCATAGCACACACATTCGCATGTCACCCTGAGCAAAGCGAAGGGTCTCAGACTATCAGGTTTCTTATGGAGGAACCATTGGCCTGAGATTCTTCGCTACGTTCAGAATGAAAACGCGTTTTGACTTGAAGAGTAGGGCCGATCAGTGATAAAATATTTTTATTGAACGTTACCGCATTTTCTGGTATACTAAGCGTCTTTCCCCAATGTAACCTAAAGAACCATAAATATATGGGTGGTTTTAGAAATTAGTTGTTTTTTCCGAGGTCGAGGCGGGGCGTAGATAAAAAGCGGAGCGTATACTTATACGTGAGTATTTTTATCTACGGCACAACGAAGAGACCTGGAAAAAGAGCAATTTATAGAGCTACCCAAAGAGAAGGAGTAGAAAAAGATGAGCGAAGAACTGGCAAAAGAGATAGAGGCCGCAAACGCCGACCTGGAAGGCAAGACCCCGCAAGAGATACTCAAGTGGGCTATGGATAAACTACATCCGTCTATCGCACTGGCATGGTCCGGCGCAGAAGACGTTGCTGTCGTTGACATGATGGTCAAGATCAACCCCGAGGCCCGTATATTCACGCTCGACACAGGCCGTCTAAATCCCGAGACCTACGACGTAATCGACAGGGTTCGCGACAAGTATAATATGAATATCGAGGTAATGTTCCCCGATTCCGAGAAGACCGAGGAGATGGTACGCGCACAGGGCATGAACCTCTTTTACAAGAGCGTCGATAACAGGAAGCTCTGTTGTAAGATCCGTAAGGTACAGCCGCTCCGCCGCCAGCTCGGTACGCTCGACGCATGGGTCACCGGCCTACGCGCCGACCAGGCCGTAACTCGCACAGCCCTCAAGAGGGTCGAGATCGACGAGGCCTTCGGCGGCATCATCAAGGTCAACCCGCTCGCCGAGTGGACGCACGAGCAGGTATGGGACTACATCAAGGCCAACGACGTGCCCTACAACGAGCTGCACAACAATAACTACCCCTCCATCGGCTGCGCCCCTTGCACACGCGCCGTAAAGGAAGGCGAAGACATCCGCGCCGGTCGCTGGTGGTGGGAGAGCCCAGACACAAAGGAATGCGGCCTACACGTAAAAGAGAAGTAAAAATTGATCTTTTTCCCTGACTCGGCGTTGCGTCGCAAAATATAAAAACTCACGTGAAATACCACGCTACGTTTTTCTATTTCACGCCGCGCCTTGATTCAGGAAAAAATCTCTAATTTTTACTGCTTCGATAGAGTTTGTTTTTGAATAATGAAAAGCCCCCCGGTCGGAAGACCGGGGGGCTTTTCTATTTCTTGTCTGATTACCCCTCTCCCCTCGGGGGATGAGTCAGCGGACTCACGGGTTGGGATGAGGGCTGTCTTTTATCTAATCATGTAGGTTGGGTAGAGCGAAGCATAGCGCAGCGAAACCCAACAAGTACCGCTAAGTAAATCACTGCCGGTTCAGGGTTGTACCCTGAACCGGAACGTTAAAAAGTCCGTACATCGACAAACAACCCTACGGGCTCGTAAGTTTAAGCAGTCTGGATTTATTGGCCGACGAGTAATACCAATCCTTGGCCATTGATACATAGCGCTTCTTTACCGGGTTATCTTCAATATATTCTGCCTTTTGAAAAAATAAATCTTCGCTCTCTATCGGGATGGGCATATTCGTCTCTTCCCATAGCTTATATGTGCCGTCCTCCTCAAAAAGTTTTAATATTCCGAGTTCGGTGCCAAGGATATTCTTCTTAATGGCCTTGGCGGTAAAAGACTTAAAATCCCTTGCAAAGCCGGAGAGGTTGTCACTACCGACGATAATATGGATATGGTTTAGCATAAAGACCCATGAATAAACCTTTAGGCCCTTCTCTTTCTGGCAATATCTTAATGATTCCAGCAAGATTTCCCAACGGTCGAACCTGTCGAAGAGGTAGTACCAACGCCTGACCGTAAATGTGAAGAAACAGATACCGGCGTTTATCTCATTTTTTACTCGTTTGGAAGGCATAGGTTTCTATCGGGTTTTTAACGTTTCGGTTCAGGGTACAACCCTGAACCGGCGTAAGCAATCTGCTTAACTATATAGCTTTCTTAACAGTTCCTGCGCAACTTGAGGTATGACATTGGTCATTTTCTGCAAGTAAGGTTCGCTCGGACCATTCATCATTAACTATATCCGGCTCGCTACTCTTATCGAAACCGTGAACTTCATAACCATGCTTTGTCTTGTTTTCTTTGTCAATGTAGTCATGCTTATATTGAAAACGATAGACCAATAAGTCAGTACTTGGGTAGTAATAACTTCCGCTCATCAATGAGACGACTTGACCTTTCTTGAGTTCCTCGAAGAAAGACAGTGGCAGGTTCGGAGCATCTTCAAAAATTAATTGTTCTTTCTCCAGATCAGTCAGGTTTTCATATTCAAGCTTCTCTCTTAATGCACTTATTTCGTCATTAACAGTCGCTAGAACAGTTGCTAGTTCTTCACGTAGTCCTTCAGTATTGATCTTGTTATTTTCTACAGTTCTTTTCAATAACCTATGTTGAGTGAACAGCACGATGATTAATAAAAGAATTATTATAGTTGATAGTTCCATATGTTTCCCCCGCCGGTTCAGGGTTGTACCCTGAACCGAAACGTTAAAAACTTGCCCACTGCGACCAGCCCGAAAGCGTTATGTCCAAAACCACGTAAGGTGCCATTTCTCTACCTCTCATAATCCTCCGGATTCTCCCACTCCGCATTCTTGGAGCCGGGCGGTGTTTTCGTTTCTTTGAGTTCTTCGCCGCCTCCTGCGAACGGTCCTCCTTGACCACCCGTTCCACCCGGACCAAACGGCCCACCCATTCCCATGCCGCCACTTCCGAACGGCCCGCCCATGGTAGCCGCGCCCATTACGGCGCGTTTCTTGAGGAAGGCCTTTATCGGCCCTTTGAAGAGCTTTCTTATCGGCGGGGCTACGAGGCAGAATCCGAGGAAGTCGGTAAAGAGGCCCGGTGTTATTAAGACCGCTCCGGCTACTAGCACCAGTGCGCCGTCGATTAGCTCTTCTGCTGGAAAGACCCCCTCTTTGAGGCTCTTTTGGATGCGCGTCATGATCGAGAGCCCCTCTATGCGCACGAGATAGGCCCCGATTATCGCCGTCGTGATGACGAGCAGGATGGTATACCAGCCGCCGATTACGGTGCCGAGCTTTACGAGCACCGCTATCTCGACGATGGGGATTATGGCGAAAAGTAAAAAAAGTTTAAAGAACATTTTAAGAACCCTTAATATTTAATTCGTATAATATAAGGAAGCTGGACATTTTAGACGCAAGATACGAGTTCATGAATAGATCAGCGCTTTCTTAATAAGGATACAGAAGCCGCGTCCCGGTGTCAAGCCGGAGAGTTGTAAAGAGAGCTGTGAATAGGGCATTGCCGAAAAACGATTTTTGTAGGATAATATAAAGGAAGCTCTGATTTATTCTGAACGAAGTAGGTTGTGATCGAAAATGTTCAGATTCAAGGCGCGAGTCGCAAGTAATAGTGAGCTATTGATAAGATTCGCAACGCGGAAGCTGGACATTTTAGGCGCAAGATACGAGTTTACGAATAGATCAGAGGTTCCTAAAGATAGAACACACACACCTACTCGGAGGTCACACATGTCTTCTCCACAATTTTTTAAAGAAAAGATAATATTTTCATTCATCGTCTTATTTATAACGCTCTCCGTCTTTATGATAGCCACGCACGCCAATGGAGCGACCGTTACGATAAAGGCCGTTGGTAGCTCCGTGGAGGCGTCTGGCGAGGACGCGGCCTTTCGGCAGAGGGCTGTAGACGAGGCCCTTCGCGCGGCGCTTAAGGAGGCCATCTCAAGACAGGTCTCAAGCGAGGCGGTGATAGAGAACTATGAGCGTCTTGCGCAACGATTCTTTGAAAACCCGCTAAACTATATAGACGGCTATAATGTGGAATCCGAATCAAGGGCCGGGCGGCTCTATAATGTGATAATCACGGCTGAGGTAGATGGCGAGGCCCTTGCCGACGGTCTTGCGGATGTTGGGCTTATGAAACGCAGGTCCCACAGCCCGCGTGTTCTATTTATGATAGCCGAGCAGAATATCGAAAAGACCCATTTTACCTACTGGTGGTCGTGGTGGCGCGGGGCCGAGTCAGAGTACAGGGCCGAGGTTGTTGACGTCGCCGCCTCGGAGACCCGCTTAAAAGATATATTTGCCTCCAGCGATTTTTATGTTGTCGACCCCTCCGCCGTAACGGGCGAGATAGAGATATCCGACGCATACAGGCTCGAAGATCTTGATGTGACCGGGGCGACGAGCTTTGGCACCGCACTTGGCGCAGACATAGTGGTTAAGGGCAAGGCCATTGCGCGCGAGGGCATAAAGATTGCCGAAAATCCGCTCGGTATATATATGGCGGACGTGACGGCCGCGGCCATAAGCGTTGAGGACGGCCGCGTATTGGCATCTGGCAGGGGCCACGGGGTCTCTCGACATATCAGTCCGACCACCGGCGCGATAGAGGCCCTTGAAGAGGCCTCCGAAGAGCTTGCCTTGGACCTTATCGAGCAGATAGAGACCCGTTGGAGTTCGCGCCATTCGGTTATCGCCGTAGATATTACGGGTCTGTCCGGTTACGCGGAGTTTTCCGACTTTAAGGAGATAATAGGGTCGCGCATCAAGGGCGTGACCGGGGTATACGAGAGACGCTTCTCAAACGAAGCTGCGGTGCTTGAGGTTGAGACACGCCTTACGAGCGGCGAGCTTGCCGAAGCGATTTTGAAGAATTCAATGGGCCAGTCTGTCGAGGTGATTAAGACGAGCGAAAACAGGCTCGACATTAGAATAGGTCCGGGCCGTTAATAGCAGGGGAGCTTTGATGGTGAGGGCTGGCCGTATAGCTTTAATATTCCTTTTCTTTGCGCTCTTTACCGTTGGCTGCACGGCCGGGAGAAAGCTTGACTCTTTTCATACCGAGCCCATGAACCCTATTATGAGGGTAGCCGTTTTGCCGGTATATAACTTTACGAACGATCTTGACGGCCCGGAGATGATAAGGCGGCTGGCTGTTGACAGGTTAAGGGACCGCCAGTACTCGGTGATGGAGATAGACGAGACCGACGGGCTCTTGAAAGAGCAGATGGGCATCACGCTCGGAACGCAGCTTGAGATGACGCGCCCCGTGGACCTGAACGAGATACTTAATGTTGACGCGCTACTTTATACTTACTTGCTGGAGTTCGACGACCTTACGCTTGGGGTATATAACTCAAGGGTAGTGCGCGCCGGTTTTAAACTTGTTGACGCCAAGACGGGAGAGCTCCTCTGGTCGGGCGGCAAGGGGGTCAGGACGGTACTGGCCCTCGGCACCGACGCCGGGGCGTTAGGTGCGGTAGGTAAGACGGCGCTCGACCTCACCGACGATATGGATGAGTATACGGTAGTAAAGGGTCTTGTCGAGATGCCGGGCATAAAGGAATGGGAGATCATTCCGGTAGTCTGGGATAATGTCGAAGAGGCCGCCATCCTCTCTCTCGGCACCATGGTGCTTGGAAAGGTGATGGGAGTTCACCTCAAGGTTGAAGCGGCCATGGTCGTTGACCGGACCCTGGGTTCTATCCATATAAGGCAGGGCGACTATGAAGAGGAAAGGCTGGAAGAGCTGGAAGAGCCAGAAGAAATTGACGACGAAGAAGGATTTGACGATATAGAAGAAGGCTTCCCACACCGCAGAGGCCATGAGCGTGACCGGGACGTCTGGTTTTAGTTTCAAATAGAGGTTTTGATCTTTTCCTATAATTACGGAGGTTTTATCATGAAGAAGGTTTTTGCTCTTTCAGTCCTGCTCTTTGCCTTTGCCATATTCGCCGGCGGCTGTGCCATGAAGACCTCGGCAGAGGTCAAAGAGGATGTGACGATGACCGGCGAGCGAGAGGCCTTGAAAGAGGTCGGTATAGATTACCGCGGGCCGGAGTATACGATAGCCATTTTGGGTTTTAATAACAAGACCCCAAGCCGCACTTTAGGTATCGGCGAGGCCGCGACAGACATTATGCGCACGCTCGTTAAAGAGGCCGGTTTAGAGCCTATCGTTATGAGCAAGGGCGAGATGCGCGATCAAGATCGTCTGATCGAGTTGCAGCAGACAGGGGCCCTGAAGCGCGGCCTTAAAGACCCTGCCGAAGGCTTCGATTCGGTAGATTACAGGCTGACCGGTTCCGTGACCTCATACTCGGAGGTCGCAGAATCATACGACGTGCTCGTTGGAAAGTCCAAGACGATAGTAGCGACGGTTCAGGTTGATTACGCTCTGGTTGACGTGGCGACGGGCCGCGCTCTAGTGGCAGACTCGGGCACCGGAGAGTATAAGAAGAAGACGACGCGCGTATTCGGCATAGGTTCAAAGTCGTCGGGCGACCCGAAGCTAAGAGACGGCGCGCTTAGAGACGCGCTTACCCGCGCTATAAAAAATATGGTCGTTAAATTAAACGACACGCCATATACCAGCCGCATCGTTCTCATCGAGGATGACGAAATATACATCCGAGCCGGTTTCAAGAGTCGCCTCGACGTCGGCACCGAGCTATCGGTCTATCGCATAGGCAAGGACCTCATAGACCCCGACACGGGCCGCTCAATAGGCAAACGCCAGAAGAAGACCGGCACCATAGCCATAACTTCCCACCAAAACGACCGAGTCTCAACCGCCCAACCGATAGATGGGTCGGGCTTTAGAAAAGGGGATGTGGTTAAGGAGGAGTATTAGGGCTCGGATAGAGGGGCTTTAGGTTGACGTTGGCTTGGGTTGTATAAAATTGGTGGTTGGTCGCCGGGGGCAGGTTTTTAACGTTCCGGTTCAGGTTACAAACCTGAACCGGCGGGGGTAGGTTTTCGTACCTACTCAACCGACATGGCCTTATATCAATCTCCGGCTGGAAGGGGGAACCATTCTTCTTTGTGTAGGTAGTATATAGTCGAACCCTTCCCAAGATACATACTGTCTATGCCTTCATGGTCCATGTCACCCAGTGGTATCCTAACCAGTATTGTAACTGTCGAACTCTGGAGCCTGGTACATACGTTGGTAGTGTAGGATATCCTCTCTCGTGGTGGTCTTGATATGACGAATGAAGAGTACGGTACCGTCGGTCTCAACATCAATAAGGTCTTTATCCTTTCCCAGTTCAAAAAAGGCTATCTCCTCTGTAGTGCCTTTAAGAAAGACCAGTATCGACGAGACCTCGTTTATTGAGCAAATCACGGCCCATTCGTCTGAATTTTCACCCGAGAAATCCCCCTTGATGACGTTATTAGGTGTACCTAGATATTTTTGGGCCTCAGGGTACGGTCCTAGATAGGACTGAGGAATAGTGCAACCTCGCGTAGTTAGTTCCAGAACTATATTTCTTGGCAGTTCAGGAAAGTCTTTGGGTTCAAGGTATTTTACTTTAGAGAGATGATTTTCAAGTTTGTTTTCCCAATCTTCGGCGAGGGCTGGGCCAGAGAAAGATATAAGAAATGCAGTGATCAAGAGCAGCAGTTTTGTCATTTTGAAGTCCTTAAAGTTTTTTCTGGGTAAGTGTGCTCCCGTTACTCATCTCCCCCAAGCACCGTATCCTTCTTAAAATGCTCGTCGTCGGTTTCCGGATAGTCGAGGTTATAGTGCAGGCCACGGGATTCTTTTCTTTTGCTGGCCGATTTTATTATCAGCTCGGCGATCGTTGCGACGTTTCGTAGCTCTACGAGGTCGCTTGTCATCGTGAAGTCCCAATAATATTCGTTGATCTCTTCCTTTAGATTTTTCATGCGGCGGCGGGCGCGTTCGAGCCGTTTATCCGAGCGCACTATTCCGACATAGTTCCACATGAAGCGGCGCACCTCGTCCCAGTTCTGGCTGATGATGACGGCCTCGTCGCTATTTACCGCGCCGCCGGTCTGCCACTCCGGTATGGCCGGTATCTCGACCTCCTTATCGAGTAAGGCGCAGGCCGCGTTTGCGGCCCGGTCGGCGAATACGAGCCCTTCCAGTAAAGAGTTCGAGGCGAGGCGGTTGGCCCCGTGAAGTCCGGTGGAGGCGCATTCTCCTATGGCGTAGAGACCGCGCAGCCCGGTGCGCCCGTCGCTATCGGTCTTTATGCCGCCGCAGGTATAGTGCGCCGCCGGTACTACAGGGATGAGATCTTTTGTCATGTCAATGCCGAACTTGAGGCAGTTTTCATGGATATTGGGAAAGCGTTCTTTTATAAAACCGGGGCTGTTTGAGGTCATATCGAGAAATACGCAGTCGTCGCCGCTCTGTTTTAATTCGTAGTCTATTGCGCGCGCGACGATATCCCTTGGAGCGAGATCTGCCATCTTGTGGTGGCGGGCCATAAATGCTTCTCCGTTTTTCAGGCGTAGTATGCCGCCCTCTCCGCGTAGCGCTTCGCTTATGAGAAAGTTCTTTGCTTTTGAATGGTAGAGGCAGGTAGGATGAAACTGCATGAACTCCATGTTGACAACCGGCGCTCCGGCGCGCCATGCCATCGCCACGCCGTCGCCGGTCGCTACGTCCGGGTTGGTCGTGTAGATATATACCTTGCCCGCCCCGCCGGTGGCAAGCAGTGTCGAACGCGCAAGGAATGAGCCGATCTTGCCCGTATCCTTGTCGAGCACATATGCGCCCCAGACAGCCTCTTCGCCCGAATCGTCTACGAACTTTGAATGAGTGATGAGGTCTACTGCGATACGGTTTTCAAATACCGCGATATTGGGGTTTTCAAGGACTGCCTTGACCAGGGCGTTCTCTACCTCTATGCCGGTAAAGTCTCCTGCATGTACGATGCGCCGGTTCGAGTGGCAACCCTCCATGCCGAGGTCGAGTCTTTGTTCTTCGCCCTCTCTCTTAGTAGAAAAACGAGCGCCGAGCGTGATTAGCTCCAGTATGCGAGCCGGTCCGTCTTTTACAGTCAGGGCGACTATCTTTGGGTCGCAAAGGCCCGCGCCGGCTACGAGCGTATCGTTTATATGGTCTTCAAAGCTGTCGTCAGGGCCGAGCACGGCGGCGATTCCGCCCTGCGCGTAGTAGGTTGCCGATTCGCGTATCTCTCGTTTTGTTACGAGCGAGACCGTGCCGCATTTAGCCGCTTTAAGGGCAAAGCTAAGTCCGGCGATGCCGCTGCCGATTACCAAAAAGTCGCTTTTGATCTGCAAAGGAAGCTCCAGTCTTTCTATTTTTTATCCTCGTGGTATTCTTCTTCGGCGTTTATGGACCAGATATTATCCTTGTTTTTCCTGCCTGCTATTATATTCTCCACCGCCGTCATTGCCGTCAGCATCGAATGATCCTGGTTGTTGTACCTGTGCATACCATTTCTGCCTATGAGAAAGAGGTTTTCGAAACGATCTATATAATCGCGCACTTCGTCAAAACGGTCGTAGCTACCGAAGTATGCCGGGTAGGTCTTTGGCATACGTATTACAACGCTGTCT
>JAJCZF010000008.1 GCA_029262535.1 Deltaproteobacteria bacterium | reverse complement strand
CACGACGCCTGTGATCATGCTTACGGCGATGGATACCCTCTCTAATAAGAGAGAGGGGCTCGAAGTTGGGGCAGACGACTACCTTACCAAGCCATTCGACTTCGAAGAACTCCTGGCGCGTATTCGCGCTCTCCTCAGGAGAAAGAGCGACGCCAAGCAAGCGGTCATACGCATAGCCGATCTCGAATTAAATACCAAGAGTCACGAGGTGACGCGTGGCGGGAAGGCCATCAGCCTTTCGGCAAGGGAGTATCTGCTCCTCGAGTGCCTCGCCTATAATAAGGATACCGTCCTTAGCCGGACGGCCATTACCGAGCATATCTACAACGAAGACTTCGACATGGACTCCAATGTCGTGGACGTATATATCAACTACCTGAGAAACAAGATAGACAAGGGCTTCGAGGAGAAGCTTATCCACACGGTAAGGGGCGCCGGCTATATGCTAAAGGATGAATCCCAAACCGGTGAGCCGGAAGATAAATGATAGATTCCATAAAACTAAAACTTATCACCTGGTTCCTCGCCGTCTTTACAATAATATTCACCTCCCTCGGTTTCTTCCTCTACTATGAACTTAAGGAGATCGTAATGAGCTCTCTCGATGAGCATATGCACTCCGAAGTGACCTTCCTCGCCGGCATACTCGCAAGCGAGGCTGAACAAGGGAATTTAGAAGAAGGTGTGGCCGAGATCACAATGGCAGCGAGTGGAAGTTACTCTGTAGCGCTCTCGGGCCACTACTACCAGATTCTAGACGATAAAGGAAATATTCTAGGCCGTTCACCGTCTCTCTTTCTTGCAGATAAATCTCTTAAGGTAGTCGACGAGATTCCATACGAACCAATATTTGAGACAAATGAAGGCCCTACGGAAGACGAGCACCGAATGGTGAGCCGGGCCTTTGAGTTCTCAGGCCGCATACTAATCTTTCAGGCCTCGGACTCGCTCGAAGAGTCCTACAGGATACTTCGGTCCTTCAGAAATAGAATCCTAATAACGCTCCCCCTCATCTATCTCATCTGCGTCTCAGGCATCTATTGCATTTCAAAGTTTGCGCTCAAGACCCTAAACGTCTTTTCGAATCAAGTTGGGCGGATTACGGCGAGGAGACTCGACGAGAGGGTAGACGAAGAGAATATAGACCAGGAGCTAAGGCCCGTGGCCAAGAGCTTCAATACCATGCTCAGCCGCCTTGAGAAGGCGTTTGCGCGCCAGAGGGAGTTCCTTTCGGACGCCTCGCACGAGCTTAGGACGCCGACCTCTGTCATAAAGAGCCGCTGCGACGTAACGCTCAGACGCGAGAGGAGCGCCGAAGATTACCGAAGCGCCATAGTGACGATCAAGGAGACCTCGGCAAGGATGACGTCGATCATAGAGCGCATACTCGACGCCTCGCGCATAGAGAGTAAGATTTTTAGTATGAAGATGTCCCAGGCCGATCTAAGCGCGTTAATATCCGAAGCCGTAAAGCTTATAGAGCCGAGCGCAGTCGTGCAAGATGTCCGGGTTAACTTCACTTCCACGGGACGCTCCGTGGTCAGGTGCGACAGGGAGAGGATCTCGGAGGTATTCGTAAATATCATAGAAAACGCGGTAAAGTATAACCGCCACGGCGGCAGTGTGGAGATAGAGATAGGCCGCGAGGAAAATTTCACTGTAGTAACGGTCGCCGACACGGGCATAGGGGTTCTGGAGGAGGAGAAGGAGAAGATATTCGAGCGCTTCTACCGCGTGGACAAGAGCCGTGAGGTGGTGCCGGGCACCGGCCTCGGGCTTTCGATAGTCAAGGCGATAGTAGAGTCTCACCGGGGGCGTATTGAGTTCGAGAGCGTCTTCGGTAAGGGTTCCACCTTCAAAGTGTACCTTCCTATGGATTGACCGGGGTCTTCTCTTTCTGAGGAGCGCTTTCCACTGCGGGCTCCCCTCCGCCGCTACCGTCTTCTGCTGCATCCCCTTTCTTCTCCGGCGTAAGGACCTTCACCGGAGTTTCGAGCGTTCTCTGTAGTATGCCAAGTATTCCCTTTCCAATCGTCTTTACGGGTATTGGGTATACGTCCGGGTCCTTCAAGGGGCCTTTGACCTCATAGTACATACTTAAAAAACTCTTCTCCTTACCGCCTATTATCCATCCGGCGAACGGTATGCTCGTTATGATTTTATCTACCGTTACAAAGGGATGAAAGCCAAGCTTGGCCTGGATCGTCTCCCTTACTACGTCCACGTCTCCGAAGGCCGACATCCGAAGAGACGGGCTCTCAAAGAAGAAGTCTTTGGTCGAGAAGAGACCGTCCTTAACCTTGAAGGAACCCGAGATATGGTTATACGGGAGCCCCTTCTCGAACAGGGAGTTTATTGAGATAATATTTACTATTGAGAAGATCTTGCTCATGACAACGAATTTCCATAATTTGCCGTCCCTGATGTCAAGCTCCACATCTCCGTTCATGCCTTTGGTAAATGACGTTCCCCTCTTTACACCGAGGTTTATCTTGGAGTCAAGGATGCCCGTAAGCGTCTTAGTCTCTTCTTGTACGCCAAGGCTTTCGAGCATCTTATCCAGGTCTATATTTCTCACGTTAAGATCCGTCTTATAGATGAACTCCTCGGCCGGATCTCTCAAGTAGGATAGGTTGCCGTTTATTATGCCGCCGTTGCTGGTAAATGAGAGCTTGTTAAGATGTACATACTCTTTATTAAAGTTTACGCTCGACCTTAGGCCGGTTATGGGATATCCGAAGATATCGCCTTTTTTGATGATGATCTCTCCGGTGCCGCTCGGCTGACTTTTGTCTCCGGAGAGGCTTTTCTTCTTCCATATTGGAATCAGGTC
>JAJCZF010000007.1 GCA_029262535.1 Deltaproteobacteria bacterium | reverse complement strand
CTCCCCCGGTAATGCTGGGGGAGTGACACGGCCCAAAACCGGGAGTCTCCGGCAGGGCAGTATAGGGGAACTCTTTATACACAAAGAGCACCCTCGTATATCAGCCTTTACAGGCTCGAAAGCCTTTCTTAATCGTGCAGGTTGGGTAGAGCACTAACAACGCGGGCGAGCAATCGCAGTACCTGAGTACTCACACCGCGAAATAAAGCCACACCTGTGTGGCGTGAAATAAGACCACACCAGTGTAGCGCGGAGGAAAGCAGGCGACCGTCTGTGGAATATTTATTCGCATTTGCCACTACCCATAAGGCTTTAAAGGCCGAGCGCCTTTTGAAAGAGGCCGATATGGAGTTTCGCCTCTTGCCCGCGCCCAAGTATATTACCGTGCGCTGCGCGCTGGTAATATCTATACCGTCCGAGACGATGGAAGAGTCCCGAATCATGCTGGAAGATGGCGGCGCGCCTGTTGTGAATCTCTTTAAAAAAGTGGGCGAAGAGTATGTTGAAGCCTGACCTGTCAGGTTCAGTACTTGCAGGTTCAGGTTCGTAATCTGTGCCGCACGTTAAAAACCTTGCCGCGGACGAAAAGTTAGCAAGTTACTAAAAACCCTCCGCGCGAAATAAAAGCGCACCTGTGCGCCACACCTGTGTGGGAAGGAGATAGGTATGTTGAAGTGTGATTTTTGTGAAGAAGAGTCTGAGTCGGTGGTTCGCGTGGCAATCGATGAGAATTACGACAGGCTCACCGAAAGACATGTAAAGAAGTACGCCTGCCAGGAATGTTCCGCCAAAAAAGAGGCCGCCAGGAAGGGTCAGTGCGATCCGAAGTAAGTAGAGCCGCTTCAATCTCCTCTTTATCTAAACTTGCCCGCTTTTTATATGGCAATTATATCTGCCTTGATATAGCATATTTCAAATTATAGTTTTTTCTGCTCTTGCTAAACTCCCGTCTAATTAAGGAAAGTCACTTGTGAAAAATAAAATATTAAGCAGAGCTTTATTTCTCAAGCTCTGCCTTGTCGTTATCTTTTGCGCTATTTTCTCTTCTTTATTTGAGTGGATACTCCCATGCCGTTAATTACATGCAGGGCGCGAGGCTGCCGGACGGTTCGTATCTCGCGACCTATCCTGGCTGGTATAGCGCCGATGAGATTACCGACAAAGACGGCGATACGGCTGTAAAGGCCGATATAGCTATGCATGCCGTTAAGTTCAACTATCTATATTATTGGGGCGACTATGGCATCTCGGTCATCGTGCCGGTCGGTAAGATAGAGGTAAACGGTACAGAGAGCTCCGGTGTAGGCGATATCGAACTCGGCGCGGGCTGGTTTCTGCCCGTTAAGAGTGTGGACTTGCTCGCGGCCTTATTCGTAGACCTGCCGACCGGCCCCTATGACAAGGCCGACCGAGTAAACTTCGGCACGGGCCAGTGGGATATAGGGCCGACCTTATACCTTAGCAAGCGTATTAATAAGTTTCAGATAGACGCCATCACAAGATACAATTTCCACATTGAAAACGGCGAATCGGGCTGGAAACCTGGCAACGAGTTCTATGCCGAGGCCACGGTAAACTATGCCATAACCCCGCGCCTCTGGGCCGGACCCTCCGTCATATATGTAAAAGGCGCCGACGGCGAACTCGACGGCGTAAGGTTCGACAATACCGCGACAACAAGCCTCTCACTAGGTGGCGAGGTCTTCTATGCCCTGACGAGAAAGACCGTACTGCTACTGAGCGTCATGGAAGAGGTAGAAGTAGAAAACGGCTCAAAGGGCAGGTTGATTCTGGGACGGATATCGTATTTCTTCTAGGAGCACACAGGTGTGCTCTTCTTTTCGCGGAGCAACTTTTTGCCAACCTCTTGATTGCTCGTCCGCGTTCTTCGTTTTAATCCAATCATGTAGGTTGGGTAGAGCGCTAGAAACGCGGGTGGGTAATTGTAGTACCTGAAAATTTACACCGCGAAATTAGGCCACACCTGTGTGGCGCGCAAAACCCAACAAGTACCGTTATGCAGTATTGTTATCTCTACCTATTAATGTTACCCTCCAACCCATGAATCATTCCAACGTCCTAGCCGTAATGGTACGCGCCCCGAAGCCGGGGCAGGTTAAGACCCGTCTCGTGCCGCCGCTCTCCTTTGAGGAGGCCGCGGGTCTCTATCGGGCCTTTATCGTTGACACGCTTGATATGGCCAATCACATCCCCTGCACAGATATATTTGCCGCTTGTACGCCAAGGTCAGGGCTGCTCTCATTATCTAATCTTATTCCTGAAGGAATTTCTATAACTATTCAAAAAGACGTCGATTTAGGTGCGCGTATATACGGCGTTTTCGAGGACCTTTTCGCACGCGGATTCGAGCGCGTGGCTATTATCGGCTCTGACAGCCCGGATATGCCGACGGCCTTTATAACGAACGCCTTTCGCCTGCTTGAGGAAAACCCCGGCAAGGTCGTGCTCGGTCCGGCTACTGACGGAGGGTATTACCTTATCGCTATGGACGGGCTTACTAAGGTACCTTTCGAGGATATGGAGTGGGGTAGTGAGACGGTATTTGACGAGACGGTAGCGCGGCTAGGAGGGGACCTTTTGCTTCTGCCAGAATGGCACGATATAGACAGGCCGGAGGATATCTTGCTCCTGGACGAGAGCGCGATGGCCCCGGAGAGCGCTCGCTTTATCGCCGAATCCGGTATGATAAAGAGATACGGCCTGAAATAGGAAATAAAGCTCTTTGTCCTTGCTCTTTTGTCGATTCTGCTTTTGAAAGATCTCTTCGTGTTGTGTTTTTTCCCAAATAGTGCTATCTTTTTATATACTTCACTATGTAGATAAGAGACCAAATGCCCGAACCGAAGAGCCCAGGAGCTCATAAGAGACTGCCCGAGTGGCTGCGTCGTCCGCCGAGCCGTTTAAATACCCGTCCGAGCGAACTGCACGGCCTTAAAAAGACGCTACGCAACCGAAAGCTCGCGACCGTATGCGAGTCGGCCCGTTGCCCTAATATCGGCGAGTGCTTTACCACGCCCACGGCGACCTTCATGATCCTTGGCGAGATATGTACGCGCTCTTGCGCCTTTTGTAATGTCGAGGGCGGGGTTTCTACCCCTGTTGACCCGAACGAGCCCCAAAATATTGCCCAGACCGCCCTTGAAATGGGCCTAAAGCATGTCGTTATTACATCGGTGACGCGCGACGATCTTTTAGACGGCGGAGCGTCTCAATTTGCCTTGACAATTCAGGCAATCAGGGATACGATTCCTCGAATAGGCATTGAGCTTCTGGTGCCTGATTTTCATGGGGATTTCTCCGCTCTTGAGACCGTTATCGAGGGCCGCCCCGATATACTGAATCATAATCTTGAGACGGTGCCGTCGCTCTATTCGGTGGTCAGGCCGCAGGGCGATTACGAACGTTCCCTTACGCTACTAAGACGCGCTTGCGAAGCCGGGTTGCCTGCAAAGAGCGGCATAATGGTCGGACTTGGCGAAACGGCCGAAGAGGTGAGGGCGCTAATGGCGGACCTCGCCGCCGTCGGTTGTTCCATGATGACTATCGGCCAGTACCTGAGGCCAACGAGAGAGAACCTTCCGGTCGTTGATTATATAGAGCCGGAACTATTTGAAAAATATGCCGAATACGGACGTTCGGCAGGTATAAAAGAGGTCTACTCCGGCCCTATGGTCAGGAGTTCCTATAACGCGGGTGAGCTTTGGAAGAATTTCACAGAATAAAACGGCTGCCGCCGTATGTATTTAATATCGTTGGAGAATTACGTGCCGAGGCTCGCGCCAGAGGCGAGGATATAATAGACCTCGGCATGGGTAATCCGGACCAGCCTACGCCGCCTCATATCGTCGATAAGCTGATCGAATCGATAAACAAGTACCAAAAGGACCCGCTGCACCATAACTTTCGCTATTCGGCCTCAAAGGGTATCCCAAAGCTGCGTAGCGCAATATCTGACTGGTACAAAGACCGCTACGATATCGATATAGACCCCGACACCGAGGCCGTCGCCACCATCGGATCGAAAGAGGGCCTTTCGCACCTGGCCCTCGCCATTATCGGACCGGGCGACGTCGTACTAGTGCCCAACCCGACATATCCGATACACCAGTACTCGGTCACCATCGCCGGTGGTGACTTGAGGAGTATTCCGCTAGCACCGGGTGTGGACTTCTTCGAAGAGTTATTAAAGGCCCA
>JAJCZF010000006.1 GCA_029262535.1 Deltaproteobacteria bacterium | reverse complement strand
AGGGGCCTATCCTCTGTCTCGTCGGCCCTCCTGGAGTGGGAAAAACATCACTTGCCAAGTCGGTCGCCAAGGCCACCGGGCGTAACTTCGTCCGCCTCTCTCTCGGCGGTGTAAAGGACGAAGCAGAGATCAGGGGTCACAGGCGCACATATATCGGCTCCATGCCGGGAAAGATCATCCAGTCCCTTAAAAAGGCCGAAACGAATAACCCTGTCTTTCTGCTGGACGAGGTCGATAAGATGAGCAACGACTTCAGGGGCGACCCGGCCTCGGCCCTTCTCGAGGTCCTGGACCCGGAACAGAACCATACATTTAACGACCACTATCTCGACTGCGACTACGACCTGTCGAAGATCATGTTCTTAACTACCGCCAACTCCGTTGCCGGCATACCGTACCCGCTGCTTGACAGGATGGAGATAATCAGGATACCGGGTTATACCGAGCTTGAAAAGCTCCATATAGCCACCCGCTTCCTCCTGCCCAAGCAGATAAAAGAACACGGCCTTACGGAAAAAAATCTTGAGATCAGCAATAAAAATCTTCAATATATTATAAGGCACTACACCAGAGAAGCCGGCGTAAGAAATCTTGAGCGCAAGCTTGCCGCCGTTTGCAGAAAGGCCGCAAGAGAGATCATCAAAAAAGAGAAAGATGCGAAGGTAAAGATAAATCAGCGCGTTTTGGCAAAATACCTCGGCGTTACGCAGTACACCTATGGCAAAAAGGAGACTGACGACGAGATCGGAATAGCGACAGGGCTTGCCTGGACAGAGGCCGGAGGAGAGCTACTGGCGACAGAGGTGGCAATCGTACCAGGAAGGGGCAAACTGACCATCACCGGAAAGCTCGGCGACGTCATGCAGGAATCTGCTCGCGCGGCAATGACCTATATCCGGAGCCGCGCCGACCAGCTCGGCCTGGAGACCGATTTTTACCAAAAGATCGATATACATATACATGCCCCTGAGGGCGCCATCCCCAAGGACGGTCCAAGCGCCGGCATAACCATGGCCACTACCATTGCCTCGGCCCTCCTGAAGGTCCCTGTAAGGAGTGATATCGCCATGACAGGCGAGATAACGCTACGCGGCAAGGTACTGCCCATAGGCGGGCTCAAGGAAAAGACCCTTGCCGCGCACAGAGGCGGAATATCAAAAATTCTCATACCTAAAGAGAATGAAAAAGATCTTAAAGAGATACCTTCGCAGATACTCAAAAAAGTAGAAGTGGTCCTCGTGGAGCATATGGACCAGGTCCTTTTGAATGCCCTGAAGATCGAAGGCAATGAAGAGTTATTCAAGAAAACCGGCGCGACATACAGTAGTAATATCGACCCTATCGAGAAAAAAGATGATAATGAAAACGGCGCCGTCTTGAGACACTAAAGTTCCATTTCGGTCCGATTTCAAGCAGCTCTCGCCCCCTTTTAGGTTTTTTTCATGATAGCCACGCCTAAGAGCTAGAATATTCTTGACAACCATAGCCATAAGTTGTTAAAGATAATTTTGCGGCAAGTCTTCATTGCCGTTTTTTTATATCCACTATTGGAACCAACTATGGTTCAGAAGCTATTTACCGGCCCTTGCCGGTCGATTTTTTATTTTCAGTTTTATAAATAATTTACAGTTACGAAAGGAGATTTACTAATGACAAAAAGTGAACTAGTCGAAGCTATTGCAAAAGAGGCGGAACTCACCAAGGCCGATTCCGAGAGGGCGCTGAACGCATTTATCAATACAATAAAAAAATCCCTTAAGAAGGGCAACGCGGTAAGTCTCGTCGGCTTCGGTACCTTTGACGTAACAAAGAGAAAAGCACGCAAGGGCAGAAACCCCAGGACCGGCGAAGAGATCAAGATCCCGGCAGCCAAGGTACCTAAGTTCAGGGCCGGCAAGGGACTCAAGGACGCTCTGGGCAAGAAGTAGAGTTTAAGAAGTTATAAAGACCGGGGGCGGGTAGCTCAGTTGGTAGAGCGCAGCCCTTACAAGGCTGATGTCACAGGTTCGAGCCCTGTTCCGCCTACCATTTTTTTGCCCTGCATAACTACAGAGGCAGTAAAAAGTCCCGGGACGTTTTACCCAGAGAGCGCAGGACAGAGGGACTTAATAATCTCTCTTGTCGTTATATAGTTTGGCACCAAATTAAAGGCCGGGACCGATCAATTCGTGTCCCGGTTTTCAATTAAGTACTTATGGACTGCCCGGCGAAGACAAGACAGACAAAGTACTTTACTAGCCATATCTTTCTCTGGTACAATATAAAATGATTTTAAGCTTTATAGGGGTCGTAGTTAAGTTGGTTATAACGCCGGCCTGTCACGCCGGAGGGCGCGGGTTCGAGTCCCGTCGACCCCGCCATATCAAAAAGGCCGCTGATATTTTATCAGCGGCCTTTTTTATTTTTACAGGCTCTTCTTTGTAAATGAGGCACAGACCCCCTGTTAATGATATAATATCTCTCAGCGGCATACAAATGTTGAAGATAAAGGTTTGTAGTGTGCGACTAACTCACCGCAGGTCGTTTAAAATAGTACCAAAAGACTAATTAGCAGTATTTAAGAGAAATTTGTGTCTAAGAGTAGGCGGTGTACCATTGCTCCACCGCAGGTGCCCTGAATTAATACTAAAGACTAAATAGTACTATTTAAAAATAGTTTGCGCCTATTGGCAGGCAGTCTACCATTGCTCCACCGCAAGGTGGCCTGAATTAATACAAAAGATTAATTAGCACTATTTAAAAGTAAGTTTGCGCCTATTGGCAGGCAGTCTACCATTGCCCCACCGCAAGGTGGCCTGAATTAGCGCCTAAAGACTAATTAGTACTATTTAAAAATAGTTTGCGCCTATTGGCAGGCAGCGTACCATTGCCCCACCGCAAGGTGGTTGTAAGGTTATAATAAAAAGATGATAAAGCTCTTTAATGTTTCTAAATATTATGACGGCTCCGTGCCGGCGCTCTTGAGCACCACTCTCAATATAGAGAAGGGGGAGTTCGTATTTATAACCGGGCCGAGCGGCGCCGGTAAGTCGACTCTCTTAAAGCTCATCTACGGAACCGAACTACCGACCGGCGGACAGATGATCGTCAACGGACGTAATTTTCAAAAAGTTCCAAGGCGCGAAGTCCCCTACCTGCGCCGCAGGACCGGCTTTGTCTTTCAAGACTTTATGCTGCTTAAGGACAAGAACGTATTCGACAATGTCGCTCTCGCCTTAAAGATCCGCGGCCTTCCCAAGGACGAGATAAAAGAGCGCGTAAGCAATATGCTCGCCTACTTGAAGATCCAGCACAGGGCCAACTTCAACCCGCTCTCGCTTTCGGGGGGAGAGCAGCAGAGGGTCGCCATAGCGCGCGCCCTCATAAAGGAGCCGATATTACTGCTTGCAGACGAGCCCACGGGAAATCTCGACCCTGACCTCGCCTTCAAGACTATGGAGCTATTTAAAGAGGCCAATAATCAGGGAACGACCGTTATCGTCGCAACGCACGACCGCGCCCTGCTGGACCATTACCACAAGCGCATCATCACGCTAGACCACGGCAGGGTGCTGCCAAGAGTGGGTCAAAGCGAGACCGCCCCACAACCTGCCGAGGAGTTAAACAGGTGAGCACCACCCGTAAAATACTCTACGCCTCGGAAGACGCATATACCAGCATCAAGGCCAATCTTGCAACAACCATTCTCAGCTCCGTTACGGTCGGTTTTGCGCTGGCGCTGGTCGCGCTCTTTCTTATCATCTTCGTAAATCTTCAAAACCATGTAGAGGGCTTTGGTGAGAGGACACATATCATAGCCTATCTAAAAGAGAACGCTACCGGCGTTAGCAAAGAGCTTATCGGGACCGACGTTAAAGCATTGCCCGGTCTTAAAGAGTATAAATATATAACAAAGGACGAAGCCCTTGACAGGCTTAAAGAAGAGCTCGGCGAACACAAGGCTATATTCGAAGGTATAAAGTCCGATATCTTTCCGGCCTCTGTTGAAATTAAGGTAAAGGACACCTACCGAGACCCTGAAAAAATATTGGAGACGGTCGAAGAGTTAAGAAAGCTCAAGTGGGTAGCAGAGATACAGTACGGGCAGGAAAATATCGAAAAGTTCGCGGCCTTCCTGGCATTTTTCAAACTGGCCGCGACAATACTCGGCATATTTCTAACCGCCGCGGTCGTCTTTATTATCTCAAATACGGTACGTCTCACCGTTTATGCGAGAAAAGATAGTATCCATATAATGAAGCTCGTCGGCGCCTCCGACGCATATATTAAGGTGCCCTTCTTTTTCGAGGGCATACTCGTCGGCCTCACAGGCGGCATAGCGGCGGCAGCCATGCTGGAGCTTACACAGTTCTTCTTTACCGGAAGGATACCGGAATATCTTTCCTTTATCATCACTAACCCCTTCGGCTGGGCCATCCTCGTCATTCTTGTAATCGTAGGTATGGTGCTCGGCACCGCCGGATGCCTTATCTCAATGAGGAGGTTTCTGCGGGCCTGATCTAAAAACCTGCTTTTTCACATGTTTATCGCAACTTATAATAAAGAGACCTCCACCAAAAAGGCAAATTTTTCAAAGCTTTGTCTCTTCTTTTGTCTTTCGCTCTTAACTTGCCTTAGCCTCTCTTACCTGGCCACGCCATCTTTTGGCTCGGAAAGAAAACTTATTCGGGAGGAAAAAAATCTCGAAGATGTTAAAAAGAAGATCCGCGCCAGAAAAGCGACTGTAGAAAAGATAGCAAAGAAGGAAGGCTCCATCCTAAGTGAACTCAATAAGATAAACCGCAAGCTCACAGGCATAAAGCGTGAAATAGCAAAGCTCGAAAAGAGACGCAAGGGCCTTAAGAAAGAGCTTAAAAAAACTTCTAATAATATAATCGGCTTAAAAGAGGATCAAACGGGGCTTGAAAAAAGATTAAGAAAAAGGCTGCGGGCCATATATATGCTCCGAAACGGAACCGCGGTCAAGGCCTCCTTTATGGAGCAAGAATCCGGCGAGCCTGGCTCCAGAAGCAAGCTCATGGGGCTCATCATGGAGTCCGATAAAAGGCTTATTGGTGAAGTTGAAGAGAACATCAAAGAACTGGATAATGAGCAAGAGCGCCTAACCGGGCTTAAACAAGAGAACGACAAGCTGCGCGTTGCCTACAAAAAGAAGCAAAATGGAGCAAAGAAAGAAAAGAAAAAGAGAAAATCCTTTCTAAGTAAGACCCGCAGGGAAAAGTCCAAACAATCGGCCCTGCTCAAGGAGCTTGAAGGGGCGGCTAGCGAACTTACCAGCTTAATCGGAAAGCTTAAGAAGAAAAAAACTATAAAGGGCGTAAAGAGCGCCTTTGAAAAGATGAAGGGCAGCCTGCCCATGCCGGTAAAAAAGGGCAAGGTCGTAAGCGCCTACGGCAAGGTAAAGCACCCGGACTACGGCACCATAACATTCAATAACGGTATAGTCATAAAGGCCAAGTACGGCGAGACGGTTGAGAGCGTCTACGAAGGCAGCGTGGCCTATGTCGGATGGCTTAGAGGTTATGGACAGGTAATAATACTCGCGCACGAAGGCGGCTTCTACACGCTCTACGGCTACCTCTATGAGGTCCGGGTAGAACGAGGCGAAACCATAACCAAAGGAGCCGGTATCGGACTCGTAGGAGACTCCGGGCCGGACGGCAACGCAGCCTTATATTTCGAAGTACGCCAGGGCGGAGTGCCGAGAGACCCCATGACCTGGCTCGCCTCAAAATAAGCACACACCGCACAATGTGCGGTTTTATTTCGCGCGGGTAGTTTATATCTGCTGAAAGGTCGTAGTACGCGAAAAGGGATCTACTGAGCTAGCTCGATTAAATAACACACACGTTCGTGTGTTTCTTTCGCGCCGCACAATGTGCGGTTTTATTTCGCGCGGGTAGTCTATGGCCCCTGAAAGGCCGTAGTACGCGGAAAAAGACCTAATGAGCGTCTTGATAATAATAACACATGCGATCTACCTGTTTCTTTCACTCGGGTAGTCTATAGCCCCTGAAAGGCCGTAGTACGCGGAAAAAGATGGCAGAGAACCTCGGTAGATACAGAGACTATTAAGCTATGAAGTAGGGTTTCCATAAAAATTAATCCCGCACACTATGTAATAACCGAAAACGCGGGCAACAAACTATCCGGGCACTAAAAACACTATTCGCGAAATTGGCGCCGCACACTGTGCGGTGTGCTGTGTGCTTCAATTTCTTTTTGCTTTATGTTATGTTGAAATGCTAAAGTTATATAGTTAACCAATCATCCAGGAAGGATATAAAGGATATGAGCACAAAGATAAGCTTTACAAGGATCGCCGGGGCCGCCTGTCTGGTTGTTTTGTGCGCGGTAGGCTCTTTTGCCAT
>JAJCZF010000005.1 GCA_029262535.1 Deltaproteobacteria bacterium | reverse complement strand
CACTGTCCGAATTTTGGGGACCACCTCTTATCATTGGAGTTCTTCGCTACCTTTCGAAGCTCACCCTTAAGATATTCAATATCCTTGGGGTATGCTATTGTTAGCCATATATTAGTTTTTAACCTGTGCAATATTTCTTCTGAAATATCTTTGAGGTTTTGAAATGGAACAACTTTGTCTAATATAAGTGGTATGAAATTTCTAAGATTTTTTACTAGTTGCAGAGTCGAAAATAGAGGCAGTTCATAATGGAAACTAGTTTGGTCACTTACTTTATTGAGCCACAATTCAAAGAATAACTTTGAATGAGTCGGTTCTTTACGAGTGCAATTCCATTTTTCTGGTGGGATTATATACATGGTTTTGAATAAACAAATTTTAGATTACTAAAAAAAAAGGAGAGGCGTTCCGAACTCCCCATCAGTAGCACCTTGTGCTTTATGGTTAAGAAATTCTTCTGGCCTCTCCAAATAAGTTCCTGCCTATAAAGTAACGTAAAAAAAGTAGCCTGTCAAGGAAGAAAAAGGGTCTGTTCGGTAAAATACTTGGCATATAAAGCAAAAAACATCACTCAACAATTCTTTTGCGCCTAAAATTAGCATGTGTACATGCATGCGTACTTGCATCATTTTCTCAAGACTACGTTTATCATAGCAGACTCTAATTAAAAGTCAACACTCACATCCTTAAAATAGATAACTGCTCATAAAACTACGCCTTTCAACTTGAGGCTGAGGAGGCTTTTCACGGCGTGTGCCATTTGCGTTTATGAAGGGCCGACCGCTTCATTAGGAGGTCCTGAATGCGAATGGCGCTCGGCGTGAGGGAGGGAGGCGGAGCAATCAATCATGCCCCTTCTTCTATCTAGTCGACCTAATCCTTACAGAAAAAAACAACCCCGTGGGGGGATGAAGAGAACATAAGGAGGAGCGTCTTTATCCTTATGCGACGGAACAGAGAGCGTAACTCCCCCCACAAGCGCGAAGCAAGACCAAAGCCTAGCCAGTCTGCACAAACTTAACACGGCGAAGCCCGGACTAGATTTAGAGGGCTACATTAAGGAAGTCATATTTACAAAAGTAGCTTTGGATTTGAGAAATCGGAGCGCAGCGACGGATCAGAGAGCGTAATTCCCCTCACAAAGCGCCGGTAAACGGCAAGACAATATTAACGTATCTGCAAAGCCTGGCCACGGCGTAGCCCGGCTAAGATGTTTAGGGAACGCAACTTCTTAACGTTCCGGTTCAGGTTACAAACCTGAACCGGCAAGGAGACGAACCGGCAAAGCGGCCCGAAAGGAAAATCGTTCGACGCGTGCGACCTACCTGTTGTTTAGTATATAATCCGCCGCGCGAAAGGAGTAGACCTGTCTGCCTGCCCTATCGAATCAAATTAAACAACCGCCCCCAGCGTACCAGGCCGTCGGCGTCTTTGTCTTTGTTGCGGGAGAAGTATAGGATGAAGGCGCGGCCGTGGATATCTTTTATATCTACCGTGCCCCACCAGCGGCTGTCGTAGCTGTTGTCGCGGTTGTCGCCCATGACGAATACCTTGCCGTCAGGTACTGCGTAGGGGCCGAAGTTACGTATCACGCGCGAACCGCGGCTTTTTGAGCCCTTGTGCACGGCGTAGGGGGTCTCCCATTTTTTTTCGTTAATGTAGATGACGTCGCTTCGGACCTTTATCGTGTCGCCGCCAACCGCTACTACGCGTTTGATGTAGTCGGTATTTCGCTCCTTGGGGTAGCGAAATACCACGATGTCGCCCTTTTCAACGTCGCTCCATATGGGCGTGAGGCGTGTCTCGAAGAAGGGCACTCGCGTACCCATAAAATTTACCATGGCGGGGCGCGGCAGCAAGAGGCCGTAGGAGAGCTTGTTTACCAAAAGGTAGTCGCCGATCAGGAGAGTATTTTCCATGGAGCTCGACGGGATGGTAAAGGCCTTTACCACAAAAGTCCTGATGACGAGCGCAAGCACGATGGCGACTATTATCGCCTCGGTCAGCTCGCGTTTAGCGCCCTTTTTACTATCCTTCTTGCGCCCGGTGACGATCCGTCCGATAGTGGTAAGAAAGCCGTCTTTGGATTCTTGCGCGGGCTGCTCAGCTTCTTTTATCTCTTCTATATCTTCGTTAGACATTAAGGGCCTCTTTTGTAATGGTGCATTGCATTAAGTTTATTGAAGCTAAGTGAGTGGCGTAGATATAGCTTCACTGTGCGGTTGAGATTCTTCGCTTTGCTCAGAATGACAGACGCGGATGAAGGGCTATCGGTTTGTATAAGACCTGATCCGCGAAATAAAGCCACACCTGTGTGGCGCGAATATAAGAGCACACTTGTGTGCCTGAGATTCTTCGCTTTGCTCAGAATGACAGACGCGGATGAAGGGCTATTGGTTTGTATAAGACCTGATCCGCGAAATAAAGTCACACCTGTGTGGTCGCTTTGCTCAGAATGACAGACGCGGATGAAGGGCTATCGGTTTATATAAACCCTATCCGCGAAATAAAACCACACCTGTGTGGCGCGAATA
>JAJCZF010000004.1 GCA_029262535.1 Deltaproteobacteria bacterium | reverse complement strand
GCCGATTATTATTGCGATGGCGGATGTCTCGCCCATCGAGCCGGAGGTATTCCCTATTAAGAGCGGCAGTGCGTCGGTAAATATATGCTCGAACTTGGCCAGCGCCAACGGTGTGGCGGCGCTAACTACGTCAACACCCATCGTAACGGGTTCGTGCCAGGTCGTTATCATGACAGGGTATGTGGCTTGCAGAAAGGCGCGTCCGAGCAGGGCCGGGTTGAAGATATTATAACCCAGCCCGCCGAATATCTGCTTGCCCACTCCGATAGCGAAGACCGAACCGAGTATCGCCCCGTAAATCGGGAAGCTCGGCGGAAGTGTCAGGGCCAGTAGTACGCCGGTGATAATGGCGCTGCCGTCGTAAGCCGTTACCGGCTGCTTTCTGATCTTCTGAAATACCACCTCGGTAAGGATTGAGGCCGCAATACAGGTGACGAGCAAGACGACGGCGTCGAGCCTGAAGAAGTAGATACTCATCGCCATGGCCGGAAGTAACGCCAGAACGACCGTATGCATTATCTTCGGCACCGACTCGTTGGAAAAGAGATGGGGCGAACTCGATACTATAATACCGCCGCCGGGACTCTCCATTCCTTCTGTTTTGTTCTCTTCGGACATAAAAAACTTTCTTATTTAGGAGGCCTTGGCCAGCTCAGCGGCCTCTCTCGCCCTGATCTTGGCGAGCCTTATCCACTGTACCAGCGGCCTCTTGGACGGGCAAACAAAAGAGCAACAACCGCACTCCATGCAAGAGAGGCCAGCCCATTCGTTAAATTTTTCTATAAGAGACATACGCCCCATATCTCCAAGCTTTAGAGGCATCAGCCCCATGGGGCAGACATCTATACAGCTTGCGCAGCGTATGCAGTGATCATATTTCGTAGGTTTAATTGTCGTAGCGGCCAGGCATGTTATGCCGCTCGTGCCCTTGGTGACCGGAACGTCGAGCGTGGACTGCGTAATGCCCATCATCGGGCCGCCGTTTATGATAAGCATCTCGCCAAGCCCGCTCTTCAGGCCGCCGCACTGCTCTATAATGTCGGCAAAGGGGGTGCCTATGCGTATCTTGAGGTTTTTCGGGGTGGTAATGCCGTTGCCGCTGATGGTGACGACCCGCTCGATAAGGGGTTTTTTATAAGCAAGGGCCTGATAGATCGCTATCGCCGTGCCGACGTTATTTACGACGACCCCGACCTCGAACGGAAGTTTGCCAACAGGAACGGTCCTGTCGAGCGCGGCCTTTATGAGCATCTTTTCCGCGCCCTGCGGGTACTTGGTCTCAAGCTCTACTATCTCAACCGCAAAGTTCATACTCGCCGCCGCATTCTTTACGGCATCTATGGCGTCACGTTTATTATCTTCGACCCCTATTACGGCCCTCGTGGCCCCGACCGAACGCATGATGGCCTTTACACCCTTTAAAAGATCCACAGGGCTTTCGACCATCTTCCTGTGGTCGGCGGAGAGATAGGGCTCGCACTCGCAGCCGTTTATAAGTACGGTATCGACCGGAACGTCTTTAGGGGGAGATATCTTAACAGAGGTTGGAAAGGCCGCGCCGCCCATGCCTATAATGCCGGCGGCCCTTACAGCGGAGCGCACGGCCTCGGGGGTGAGAGAGTCGATATCCACCGCCTCTCCACCGGCGGTCCAGTCTTTAGGAAGAAAATCTTCAGCCGTATCGATGACGACACTATTTACCTTGCCGCCGCCGCTAAAGGGCATCGGCCCTATGGACTTTACCTTGCCAGCGACGCTTGAGTGAACCGGAGCGGTTACAAAGCTCTTGGCGTCACCAATGATCTGCCCCTCTTCGACCAGATCACCTCTCTTTACGAGCGGCTCGCAGGGCGCGCCAATATGCTGACGTAGAGGTATTACTACCTGCTTTGGCACAGCGGCGCGCTCCACCGGCAAAGAGGCGGAAAGTTCCTTATGATATGCGGGGTGGATGCCCCGTTTAAAGGTCTTTAAATTCATACCAATCTATATTAAAAGAATAATAATGGATTTTTGCTTAAAGAAGCTAAAATATCAGGATTAGAGCCACGGAGTCAAGGAATTTCGCTCTTTGGCACGCAAAACTGAGATGTAGGAAAGGTTGTGCGCCAGCTCTGCATCAGGGATCGCTACGATCTAAGGCGTTTTCTGCGGATCTTCTTTTTGGGCCTTTTGTAGTTAAACTGCCTTGGCATCTCTTCAAGCGTGACCTTTAACTTTATCTTATTACGCCCCCTAATGATCTTAAAGTCCACGACCGTGCCGACGGCGAGCCCCTCCATAATATTATAGAGATCGTCCATGGAGCGCACCGGGTTACCGGCAATTTCCACTATCAGATCACCGCCTACAATCAGCATCAGGTTTCCAAGCCTGACGCGTTTCGTGCCCCTCTTAAAACCGGCCTTCTCCGCCGGGCCGCCCTTAATGATATCGGCGACAAGTATGCCGGGACGCGGTAATTTCAGGGCCTTGGCCAGCCTCTTATTTACGGACTGGCCGCTTATGCCGACCCATGGCCTCGAAACGTGACCCTTATTTATAAGCTCCGGCACGATGCGTTTTATCGTATCGACCGGCACGGCGAAACCTATGCCTACACTCGCGCCCACCGGGCTAAAGATTGCGGTATTAATTCCCACCATACGTCCGTCGGTCCCAAGAAGCGGCCCGCCGGAGTTACCCGGATTGATAGCGGCGTCGGTCTGTATGATGCCGCGAATAAGCATGCCGTTCGAGGCCTTCATAGTACGCCCGAGCGAGCTTACTATACCGGTCGTGAGTGTCCTGTCCAGGCCAAATGGATTTCCAATGGCAAGGACCTTCCGGCCCACTTCAAGTGAGGAAGAATCCCCATACTCTATAGTAGAGAGTTCTTCATCCGTCTCTATCTTTATGACGGCCAGGTCGTTACTCGGGTCCATGCCGACGATCTCGGCCTTGTGCTTGGAGCCGCTGGAGAGCGTCACTTCAAGGGCCGCCGCATCTTGTATAACGTGAAAGTTCGTTACGATCAGGCCGGACTCGTCTATTATGGCCCCTGAACCGGAACCGTGTTTAGGAACTGGATTTAAAAAATAGTCATAGGCGACCGTGGTGCTGGTGATATTAACGACCGCAGGGCTCTTCTCGCGATAGACACGTATATTCTCATCCTCGTCAGGGGAATGCGCCTCGGAAAAGACGGCAAATGAAAAGATAAGCAAGAATGTAAAGAAGAATGTTTTTATATAATGCGCCAAATCGCCACCGTATAAAAAGTTTAAAAGAGGTCCAGCCCGAAGGGCGTCTTATATTACCCGAAGGAGGGGGGGGATAACAAGGCCCTGATACTCGCGAATCTCTACCATGTTGCAAAAGAACCCTGCCATCGATCCGGGCATTTCCAAAACCCTTCGGACTGTCCCTTATTATGAATCTATAATAGCAGGTGAGTATTAAAAAAAAAGAGGAGTAATAATTAATAGTCCTTAACCGCACAGACCACACAGGTGTGGTCTTATTTCGCAGATAAGGTTCTGAGAATCCGACAGTGAGTAGTACGCGAAGAAGGAAGGGCGAAGTAAGCTGACAATAAAAGGCGACCTGCATGTAGGATTCTCGCCACAGAGATGTGGCAAACAGATGTGCTCTTAATTTCGCGGAGAAAGTTTTATAAAAGTTGACATAGGGCATTACGCAAAAGTAAACCGTGGAGTTCTAAACAAAAAAAAGCGGCGTATATGATGGCCCTCGAATTCCGTCATATACGCCGCTTAAAAGCTAATCTCTCCGGAGCAGGGTGGAGAGTTCTTTTCTGTCTGTCTTGAATATACTATAACAACCAATTATTAAAATTCAATATCTGGGCAAATTAAAGAATCTTTAGGAAAAATCATCTCAGGGTTTCACTGCCTGCACCAAAATGCTCGCAACCGAATCTTCCAGAGTCTCGCCGTCCGGCAGGGCATCGAGCACAGCCTTTGCCACCGGGTCCTCGGTATCTGGCACCGAGCAGTTTGAGCTTCCGTTTATGGAAACGGTGACATCTTCAAGGCCGGCCTCCTCTATCAGGCGGCGGTACTCGTCTATATGGACCGCGCCGGAGACGCAACCGACATAGTGATCCACAGACTCGCGGACCTCCGCGGGCAATTCCTTTAAAAGGGCCATATCAGATATGGCAATCCTGCCGCCCGGTCTTAATATCCGCACTACCTCGGAAAAGACCGCCGCCTTGTCGGTCGAAAGATTTATAACACAGTTGCTTATCACCACATCGACCGAGTTATCGGCAACGGGCAGGTGCTCTATCTCTCCAAGGCGGAATTCGACATTGCCGCCACCCGTCTTCAGGGCGTTGGCGCGCGCCTTTTCGAGCATCTCGTGAGTCATATCTATGCCGATCACATGTCCTGTTGGTCCCACCTTCTTCGCCGCTATGAAAGAGTCAAAACCCGCTCCCGCGCCGAGATCTACAACCGTATGGCCCTCTTTCAAAACGCCGAGCGCCGTTGGATTACCGCAGCTTAGGCCAAGATTGGCCCCCTCCGGAACCGTATCAAGCTCTTCGTCGGAGTAGCCGATCTTTTTTGCAAAGTCGCCCGTGTCGGGCGCGCAATCCGTCGACGGCCCGCAACAACTATTGCTCTCACCTTTGGCGATATTTCCATAAGCGTCTCTAACCGACTTCTTTATATCCGCATTCTTCATCGATTCCTCTCCTTATTCCATTTATTATTTAACGCCGAAGATACCGTTCATCATCGGCCCCATCATCTTCTTTACCATATCCTCCATCTCGCCGGCCTTTATAAGGCCGATGCAACTGATATTGCCGCCGGTCTCCATCGATATGAGCGCTAGTTTATCGCCAGCCTTTATTCCGGCGCGCTCCCTTATATCCTTGGGAAGCACCATCTGCCCCCTCTCGTCCACGCTCACGACCGCGTCGATCTTACAACTACATGGGCTCTCGCCCGTACCGCAATCTATGGTCGCGTTAGCCTCGTTTGTCTCGTCACACATAATTGACCTCTCTCTCCATCTTAATTAACTTGCAAATCCATTCTATCTGAATCATCTGAATTATCAGCATAAGCTAATTATAGGGATATTTCGCATAGGTGTCAAGGGGATTCTTTCTTTTTAGCAGAGTTCCGCATGCTTCTCCTTACGCGGATTATACTTTCAGCCTCTAAAATCATCCACGCAAAAGAAAATATACGACTGTATGTGCCATTGTGGTAGAATCATTTGCCTGATAGTAATAAAAGGGTTTTTATAAAGGAGAATCAAAGTTGGATAACGGAAGTAACGAAGGCAAACAGAGAAAGCTGGCCTACTTTAAGGCGAAGTGGAGTACGCGGCTTACGGCAACGACAGTAATTGGACATGTAATATTTATTTCGGGACCAATACTGTGGATGATCCTGCTGGGCGACAACAAAGTTGCCTTTAATATGTATATATTCTTATTCCTCTTTGTCGTGCCGCTTGGCATCATCTTTTTCGGCATCATGTCTAGCCTGATAAAAGCCTATACGGTAGCGCCCGACGGAGTATACGTCTTATTCCCTACACGCCATGTGCGTTTCGGGTTTAAAGGATTGCAATCGATTGAAGCGGACCCCGAGGCAATGGTCGGCACATATAGAATGATAAACGGAGGCTTCTTCTGCTTCGGAGGCAAGAACTGTCGTAATAAAAGGCTAGGAAGATTTTCGGCCTATGCAACCGACTATAAGCACGCGGTAGTGATGCGCTACAAAGACCACACAGCCGTAATTACCCCGGAAGACCCGGAGCTATTCATAAAGCGAACCAATGAAAAGTGGCGCGTTTATAAAGACAAGAGAAACCAGAAGGGCAAGAAGAAGAAATAGGCCGGAGAAGCTCTAACGAAGCGCGGCGAGGGCCGCGGCGAGCCTCTTGACACCCTCTTTTATTACATCTTCCGAACAGGCATAGGAAAGCCTCAGATGAGCGTCGCTGCCAAAGGCCGCGCCCGGAACCACGGCAAGCTCTTTTGAATCCAGCAGATAGTCCGCCATATCGCCAGAGCCGTTTATCACTCTTCCCTCAAAACTAAGGCCATAATAAGCCGATAGATTCGGAAAGGCATAAAAAGCCCCTTCCGGCATCAGGGCGCTCACCTTATCGATATCATTAAGCAACTCGACCATAAGCGAACGGCGTTTGGCAAACTCTTCGACCATGCGCTTGACCTCGTCCTGCGGACCGTTCAGCGCCTCTACTGCGGCCCACTGACTAATCGAGGCTGGGTTCGAAGTGGACTGGCCCTGTATCTTCGCCATAGCCTTTATGAGGCTCGCCGGGCCTGCGGCATAACCGATGCGCCAGCCCGTCATGGCGTAGGCCTTTGAGACCCCGTTTAAGACGACTGTACTAGCCTTAACCTGCGGGGAGACAGATGCAATCGAAACGAATTCAAATTTATCGTAAACCAGCTTTTCATATATCTCGTCTGTCGCAATCAGAATACCCGCTTCAAGGGCGACCTCTGCCAGAGCCGTTAGCTCTTCGCTTGCGTAGGCGGAGCCCGTTGGGTTCGAGGGGCTATTGATCACAACGGCGCGTGTCCTTGGCGTGATGACCTCTTTAAATGTCTCCGGTGTCATCTTGAAGCCGTTAATATCCCCGGTTTCGACAATAACCGGCACCCCTCCGGCAAGCTCCACCATAGGCGGGTAAGATACCCAGTAAGGCGCGGGTATGATGACCTCGTCTCCAGGGTTTAAGAGCGCGTTAAAGAGATTGAATATCGAATGCTTTCCGCCGCAGGAGACGAGTATCTCGTCTCTTTCATAACTTAATCCGTTGTCGCGTTCGAACTTTTGGATAATAGCGTCTTTAAGCTCCACTATGCCACCGACCGGCGTATATTTGGTCTTACCCTCGTTGATGGCGCGAATGGCGGCCTCTTTAATATTGTCCGGCGTATCAAAATCCGGCTCGCCCACGGTAAAACCGACGATATCTCGCCCCTCGGCCTTAAGCGCCTTGGCCTTGGCCATCACCGCCATTGTGGGGGATTCCTCAAGCTCCATTATCCTCTTTGATAACTCTATCACCGGCTCTTCTCCATGCTTTTATATTTCTTCTTGAGCTGACGTCTCACGCTCGGCGTCACAAAATGGCCCACATCTCCGTCGAGACGCGCTATCTCCTTGATAAAACGCGAACTCACCGGCGCAAAATCATCCCTCGTCATCATAAATACCGTCTCGACGCCGGGGGAGATCTTTCTATTGGTAAGCGCCATCTGGAACTCGTACTCAAAATCGCTCATCACGCGCAGCCCCCTTATAACGATAGAAGATTTTTTCGAGAGCACATACTGCATGAGCAGGCCGTCAAAGGGCTCGACCCGAACACTTTTATATTTCTCCACTTCTTTCTCTATCATAGCGACCCTCTCCTCTACCATAAAAAGAGGCTCTTTGGCGGGGTTGGTCGCAACGGCCACTATCAACTCGTCAACGAGCGTAAGGCCGCGCTCTATGATATCGATATGGCCCCTCGTAATTGGATCGAAGGTGCCGGGATATACGCCTATACGTTTTGCCATTTAATCAGTAGTCCTATTACTAAATATATCTATGGCCGCACAGTGCGCGGGGCCAATTTTCGCGGTGCAAGTTTTTAAGAGACGAACAAATCCTTGACCGCGTTTAAAGTTCAGCCCTTAAGAATTGCTATATATATGTATGGCTGTATCACCATACTTTCTACAAAAAATCTTTTCCAGCTTTTCTAATTCGACCTCTAGCTCGACCTTTGAGGAGGCCTCGACAACGACGCGCCCGTCTTCATGCAAAAGCCCGCCCGCGTCTATAAGTCCAACTATCTCTTTTATCAAACCGCCGCCACCTGCGACATAGGGCGGGTCGAGTATTATAAGGTCAAAACCCTCTTTATTAGTTTTTAAAAATTCTACCGCGTCGCGCCTGACAATCTTTGAACGAAATTCAAGGCCGAAGGTCTTTAGATTCTTTCGCAGGATATCGGCGGCCCGGCGGTCGGCCTCAACAAATGTCGCCTTGCCTGCAAAGCGGCTAAGGGCCTCGATACCCATCGCCCCGGTGCCGGCGAATAGGTCCAGCACGCTGTCATAAGGCAGAGAACTGGCCAGCACATTAAATACCGCCTCGCGCACCCTATCGGTCGTCGGCCTTATATCGTCATGTTTGAAGCTTGCAAGCTTTCGCCCCCTGAGCGAGCCGCCGACTATCCGCATAATTGCTATATGCCGATCACCTTGACGGTAACGAGCCTGCTGCGCGGCCCGTCAAGCTCGGTAAAGTAGACGGCCTGCCACTGCCCGATGGAGAGCCGCCCCTTGGTGATGGGCATGGATATGGACTGGCCTATCAGGATAGCCTTCAAGTGCGCGTCGGCATTCCTGCCGTAGTCGCCCTTGTTGTGGTGATACTGGGAACTCTTTGGAACTATCCTATTGATTATATCATGAAAGTCGGCCTCCAGATCCGCATCCGGAAAGTTCAGGTGCACGGCCCCGGTCGTATGGCCCGCAAATATCGTAGCCGTACCCTCCTGAACCTGGCTCTCCTGCACCATCTCGGCTAGCTGTTCGGTTATATTGGTCTCGCCTGTTTTATGTTCCGATTTAAAGCGTATGGAGCCGTTAAAGACCTTCATCCTGCCTCCTTAAATGATTTTTATTTATAAAACTATTTAGTCATAACAAGTTTGGGAAGTACCTTTCCTGCCGGTCCGGTAAGTATAGCGTCAACAATACCGGTAAGCGGCGTCGGGTCGATATTGATCTCTATAATATATGCGCCGCTCTGTTTTGCCACCCCCGCGAGCGAAGCCGCCGGCTGTACGACCGACGACGTGCCCACCACCAGGAAAGTATCTGCATCTTGCGAGGTAGCATATGCCTGGTTTATAACGGTCTCGTTAAGCGACTCGCCAAACCATACGATATCGGGCCTGAGCAAGCCGTCGCAGCTACCGTATTCACAATAAGGTAGCTCGGAAAGGTCACGCTCTCTATCCTCATAGACACGACCGCAAAGAGTACAGCGGGTGCGCCAGATATTGCCGTGAAGCTCCAGGATATTACGCGACCCGGCAATGGCGTGGAGCCCATCTACATTTTGCGTTATGAGTGTAAAGTCGTCAAGAAGCCTCTCCATGGCGGCAAGCGTATAGTGGGCCGGGTTGGGTACAACGGCCCTGATTAAATCGCGCCGCCACGCATACCACTGCCAGACGAGGGCCGGATCTCTTAAAAAAGCCTCGGGTGTAGCGAGATCCTCGGCCTTATAGTTATGCCAAAGCCCCTCTTTACCCCTGAAGGTCGGCACGCCGCTTTCGGCCGAGACACCCGCGCCGGTAAGCACGACGACCTTGCCCGGCGCTCTAAACCTGTCGCGCACCTCTTTTATCGTCGAGTCATCGACCATAATAAAACTCCAAAACCTTCTTTACAGATAGATCATTGAGTATATTTTAAAGTACGGGAAAAGTCAATGGGGATGGGGGGCTCAACCGCTCTGCTCACATGCAGGCGCTTAGCTTATATCGAACTCAAAATATTCTTGAGATGCAGAGCCGCAGCGGTGTCGCCGTTTATCTCAAGCTCTCTGGAAAAGAATACCGTGTCGGGATCGAGCCTTCCGAGCAGGACTCCGAGAAGGATCTTCAGCGCGCCGCGCATCGTCGCGTCGGGCTCTCCGGCGTGATAGGGGCGGACGCGGATCGTCTCGTCTTCTATTAGAAGGTAAAAGCTTTTACCTAAGTCGGTCGCCTCGAACCTGTATACCTTACCGTCTATCTCGGGCAGACGTTCTTTAAGATCGGGGTTAAACTCGACGACCTGCGTGACGAATGCCCCGAAGGCCGTGGCCTCTATAAAGGTCGGCACCCACTTAAGCGGACCGCGAAGCAACCTTAAGGCCGCCTCCTCAAGCCTCTCTTTAAAGGCCTCTTTATCCGCTTCGGTAACGGTCATACCTTGTGCCCCACATGCAAGGCGGCGACTCCGTTAAAGAGATTATAATACTTTACCCCAAAAAGCCCCGCGCCCTCCATGATCGCCTTGAGCTCTTCTTGCGGCGGGAATTTTCTGATCGACTCGGTAAGGTACTGGTAGGCCTCGCGGTTGCCGGTCACTATATCGCCGATGAGCGGGATGATACCGAAAGAATATGCGTCGTAGATCTTTGCGAATGCCGGGTTGGTGGGGTGCGAAAATTCGAGACATATAACGCGCCCGCCGGGACGAACGACACGCGCCATCTCTTTAAAGGCCCTTGGGATATGCGTGACATTTCTTATGCCGAAGCCGACCGTTGCGACGTCGAAGGTCGAATCGGCGAAGGCGATATCCTCGGCGTCACCCTCGACAAAATCTATACCCATAAGAAAACCGTCGTCAATGCACTTGTCTCTACCGTGTAAGAGCATCTCATGATTGATGTCGTATACGACGACCTCTCCGGTCGGGCCGACCTTGCCCGCCATGAGCTTTGCGATATCTCCGGTGCCGCCGGCGACATCGAGCGCCTTCCCGCCCAGACGCAGGCCGGTCTTCTCTATCAAAAATCTCTTCCAGACCCGGTGCGTACCCAGACTCATAAGGTCGTTCATAAGATCGTACTTCGGCGCTACCGAATCGAAGACCTCCTTGACCTTACCCTTCTTTTCGCCTTCGGGTATGACCTTGTAGCCAAAATTCGTCTTTTTATCTTCTTTCTTTTCCATAAAAAACCTATCTTATCATCCAGGATCTTAGACATGCCATTATCGACAGAAAATATCCAAAACCACCCAGGAGCGGCACGCCGAGTATCTTGGTAGATTCCTCCGGGGCAAAGGCCGTGATGAGCGACGAGCCTACGACGAGCGCGCCAATGACCAGACCGTAAGCGAGCTTCTTGCCGGTTCGGTTTATCTCTTCGGTAAGTGTTTCAAGGCCGTGGTGCACAAAGCCGAGCTTCAGCTCTTCGTTCACTGCCATATCGAAGAACTCTCCGGCCTGCCCCGGCAGAGCCGTAATGGTCTCGACCATCTCTTTGGTGTCGGTAATACGGTCCTTGAATATCGCCTTTGGCGAAAGCTTTTCCTTGGCCATCCACTTGAATATCAGCGGCCTTGCGACCTCCATAACATCGATATCGGGATAAAGCTGACGACCGACGCCCTCTATAATGACCATAGATTTTTGAAGAAGCAAGAGATTGGGCTGCAAGACCATCTCAAAACGCCTGGCAGTCTCTATCAGTTGCAATAAGAGGGCCGAGCAATTGATATGCTCCAGCTGCTTGCCCATGAGCGGCTCCGCAATATCGCGCAGCGCCTCCTCGAATTCGTTTAGATCTACATGACGACCGATAAGCCCCATCTTCTTATGGACCATAGCCATGCCGTAAAAATCTTCTCTCAAGAGATAGTAGAGCATGCTGGCGAGATAACCGCGCAGCTTTCTGTCGAGCCGTCCGACGATACCAAAATCGAGATAGATAATAACACCGTCGTCGCGCACGAATATATTACCCGGATGCAGGTCTGCGTGAAAGGTGCCGTGCTCAAATACCTGCCTAAAAAAGAGCTCTATGCCGTTCTCGGCGATCTTCTTTATATCTAGCCCCATGGCCTCGATCCGCTCGACCTCGTCCATGGGCACGCCGCTTATGCGTTCCATGGTCAGCATCTCGTCGGTCGTATAGTTCCAATAGACCTTGGGTATCTGTATGCGCTTGTCACCCTTAAACATCTGCCCAAAGCGGTCGAAGTTTCCGGCCTCTATAGACATATTCTGTTCTTTATGAATAATATTGGTAAACTCGGTTACGACATCAAGCGGCCTGTAGCGGCGCGAACTCGGCACATACTTGACCAACAGCTTTGCGATCATCAACATGACCGAAAGGTCGGCGTCGATTATCGGGCCGATCTTCGGGCGTTTTATCTTTACGGCGACCTCGGTGCCGTCCTTGAGCACCGCGTGGTGGACCTGCGCGATGGAGGCCGACGCCACAGGGGTCTCGTCAAAGGAGGCGAACTTTTCGGAGATAGGGCCCTTAAGCGCGTTCTCAACGACCGACTTTATATTTTTATAGGGTTCGGGCGGGACCATATCCTGGAGCTTTTTAAACTCCTCTATCCACTCATACGGCATGACGTCGGCGCGTGTAGAAGCGACCTGCCCGAGCTTGATAAAGAACGGGCCAAGCTCTTCGAGCACAAGGCGAATACGCACCGGTACGGTCTTGCCCTTGCCTGCGCGCCTAAAAAATAAGATCCGCTGGAAGAACGAAAAATAGGGCAGTATATGAAGCTCTGAAACAACCCCGCCAAAGCCGTACTTAACGAGTGTGGCGACGATCTTATTGAGCCTTCTTAAATTTTGATAACCTTGAATCATAAAAGTTTTATCTAATCTTCCTTTTTGCCGTTCTTGTCGTTTTTGCCATTTTTATCGAGCGCATCAAGACGTTTTTCGAGCGCGTCGACTTTTTCTCTCGCTACGCGTGCCATCTCCTTTACGACTTCAAGGTCGTCTTGCGTAGCAAGATTGAGCTTATCTATCAGCTTTTGCGAGCCGCCGCCGACTTCGCCCTCTAACTTTTCTTTACATCCGCCGAGCGAATTTATAAATTCATTAATAAGTTTTACACCGCCGTCAACGACGGTATTTTCAAACTTCTCCCTGCCTGGAAGTCCTTCGCCCTCGGTATCTTCCGAACCTTCTACGCCTTCGCCCGCGGCCTCGGCCCGTACCTTCGCCTCGCGGCTCGCCTCGCCAGACTCTTCTAGTTCGTTAAGAACCTCCCTCGCCTTCTTTTCAAGCCCGCATAAGAGCGTAATAGCCTTGTCCGCCAAGTCAGCCATGATCTAATCTCCTTTTTTCAAAAAACTATCTGTCTCAGATAACGAGCGCTTCCGCCTCGCCTATAATATCCTTAAAATCCTTGCCCGCGCTACCCGCGTACCACCCGTTGCAGAGGCCGCCGCCTGTAAGTTCTTTAATGGCGTTTATGCCCTCTTTTGCGTCGAGCTTTCCATTTATCCTATCTCTGAATATCTTTACAACATCTCCCGTATTTTCCGGGTCGGGAGATATCCTTACGGCCTTGACCCCTATTTCGGCAAGATCTTCCATCGAGCCGACGAGCGTATAGGTATCTGCCGAGAGTATCGAAGTGCCGTTAATAGTAAAGACCGGTATATCGTCAACATTTCTTAAGAGCAACCCTTCGGGGTATTTCAGGCAATCATGGGCGCATTCGTCCTTAGTGCGCCCGTGTATCCTTGAGGTATAACATCTCCAGGAAAATGCCAGAGGCACGCGGCCGTGCGCGAATATCTCTCCAAAGAGACCGGTCTCTTTTATATTAAAAACGACCGAGTCGCGCGGAAGCTCTACAGGGAATGTCAGCCTCTCTATACCGAGCCCTTTCAGGTAATTAATATCTTCCGCGTTATAGGTCGTTATATGAGGCCCCGCCCCCTTAACCTTCTCTCCGCTGATCGCTATCGCCGATATGTCGTTGGCCTCTATATCGAATGGCAGAGCCGCAAGAGCCCTTATATAGTCAAGCTCTTTTTCATTGGATACCACCGCCGGGGTAGAGAGAAATATCTTCTTTCCGGCCTCTTCAAAACGCCTCCCAATAGATTCTATATCAGAGACAGAGAGGCCCGTCCGCTTTGCGCAGACGACCTCGCCGAGATAGACGGTATCGACCGCCATATCTAACACTTCCTCGTAAAACGAAAGAAGCCTCTCGCGCGGCCAGTCGTAAAGAACCGGCCCGAGCGTTATCTCCACAAAATCCCTCCTGCTCGGCGTTAATAATCCACTTTAGGAACCCCTGATTTATTCTGGACGAAGTAGATTGTGATCGAAAATCTCCAGATTCAAGGCGCGAATTGCGTGTAATAGTTAGCTATTACGAAAATTCGCAACGCGGAAGCTGGAGATTTTAGACACAAGATACGAGTTCACGAATAGATCAGAGGTTCCATTACAGTATGCTATAGAAGAGGTTGAAATACAAGATTTTTACATCCCGTAGAGATGCGAAATGGCTTGATTGTTCCACTATGTTGTTATATCTTTAATAAGATGAAGAATACCGCAGCTATACTACTTGCCGCAGGCAAGGGCACAAGGATGAAATCGGCTCTGCCCAAGGTCCTCCACCCCATCTGCGGCAACCCCATGCTCTCTTACCCGTTAGAGATCTTAAAAGAGCTAAAGATAAGGCCAGTGCTCTGCGTCGTCGGCCATGAGGCCGACCTCATAAAAGACGACTTTAGAGAGGCCGCTGTCGACTTTGTCATCCAAAGCCCGCAGCTCGGCACGGGCCACGCCGTCACCTGCGCGATTGCAGGGCTCAAGGGTTTTTCAGGAGATTTGCTTATACTCTCGGGCGACGTGCCGCTCATCACCACCGATACGATAAAGGGACTTAAAAAGGCGCACGGACGCGGCAAGAAGAAGGCCGCCATAAGCCTTGTCACTGCAAGACCCGACTGCCCTGCCGGATACGGTCGCATAAAACGTGACGACGACGGCAATATAGCAACTATCGTCGAGCATAAAGATGCCACGACCGACGAACGCCAAATAAGCGAGGTCAATGCCGGCATCTATCTCATAGATTCGGAATTCCTGAAAAAAAATATTAAAAAGATCAAAAGCGATAACGCGCAGGGCGAGTACTACCTGCCCGATCTCGTATCTATGGCAAGCAACGCAGGGTTAAGGATCGCCTCTTATAATTGCAAAGATACCCTTGAGGTGATGGGTATAAATAACCGCGTAGAGCTTGCGACCGCAACGAAGATAATGCGTCAAAGGATCAATACCGAACTTATGCTCTCCGGCGTAACGATCATCGACCCGGAAAACACATATATAGACAAAGGAGTAAAGATAGGGCGCGACACGGTGATAGAACCCGGAGTGCATCTTATAGGTGAAACAACTATCGGCAACTGCTCAACCATTCGCGCAAACTCGGTCGTTGAATCGGCACGTTTAGGCGACGACGTGACCGCCGGGCCGTTTGCGCGTCTGCGCCCCGATACTATCGTCAAAAAGGGCGCGCGTTTAGGCAACTTCGTCGAGGTAAAGAATTCGACCATCGGTCAGGGCGTCAAAGCGGGCCATCTCTCTTACCTTGGAGACTCGGTATTGGAAAAGAATGTCAATATCGGCGCGGGCACTATCACCTGCAACTACGACGG
>JAJCZF010000003.1 GCA_029262535.1 Deltaproteobacteria bacterium | reverse complement strand
TGCGGATATGTTTCTCCAAAAGCCCCATGAGCACTTCTACTTCGACGCGCGGGCGGTTCCAGTTTTCTTTTGAGAAAGTATAGAGGGTCAGGTACTCAATGCCGAGTTCCCGGCAGGCGGTAACGGTCCTCCTCGCGGCGTCTATGCCCTTGCGGTGACCGTTTATCCGGTTTAGCAACCTCTTTCTCGCCCACCTGCCGTTTCCGTCCATTATGACGGCGACATGTCTTGGAAGAGTTTCTGTGGGGAGAGTTGTCATCAAGAGACCCTCATTATTGCGATTAGATGTATCGGGTGGGGGGTAATGGAGAAGACACAGGTCTATATCTCCATAATCTCCTTCTCTTTTTCCACGAGGATTTCATCCACCCTCTTAACTTCCCTGTCCGTAAGCTCTTGAGTTTCGTGCTGGGCCTTCTTGAGTTCGTCCTGGCTTAGCATCTTCTCCTTTTCGAGCTCCTTCAAGTCGTCGTTGGCGTCACGCCTGGCGTTCCTCACCGCGATGCGGCACTCTTCGGCGTACTTCTTCGCCACCTTGACGAGCTCTTTTCTCCTCTCCTCGGTGAGCTGAGGGATGCTTATGCGTATCACCTGGCCGTCGTTACTTGGAGAAAGACCCAGCTCGGAGGAGATGATAGCCTTCTCTATCGCCTGAAGCTGCGTGGCGTCGAATGGCTGAATGACGATAAGACGGCTCTCCGGCACTCCAATGTTGGCCATCTGATTTATAGGCGTCGGTGAGCCGTAATAATCTACCTTTATTCCGTCGAAGATGTTAACAGTGGCCCTGCCCGTCCTGAGCTTATGGAACTCTGCGTTCAGGGCGTTAACGGCCTTATCCATCCTGGACTTGGCATCTTGTAGTATCTCATCCTTCATATTGGCCCCGCAAGACTGTTTCTTATCCGGTCGCAGCGGCGGAGAAAGGCGTTAGCCCCGGCTTTAACTCACCAGGGTGCCGACCTTCTCGCCCGTTACGATCCTCTTGATATTACCGGTCTCTTTAATATTAAATACAATTATGGGCAGCTTATTATCCATGCAGAGCGAAATAGCCGTCGAGTCCATCACCTTAAGGCCGTCTTTCAAGACGTCTATAAAGGAGACCTTGTCGTAACGCTTGGCTCCCTCTTCCTTCATCGGATCGCGGTCGTATACGCCGTCCACCTTCGTGCCCTTGAGTATTACGTCGGCTCCGATCTCCATCGCCCTAAGAGAGGCGGCGGTATCGGTGGTAAAGTACGGGTTACCGGTTCCTGCGGCGAATATGACGATCCTATCCTTTTCAAGGTGCCTTATCGCACGCCTTCGAATATACGGCTCGGCGAGTTCTTTAATCTCTAAAGCCGAGAGGACCCACGTCGTTACGTCCCTCTTGTCGAAGGCGTCCTGAAGCGCGAGAGAGTTCATGATCGTCGCGAGCATTCCGACGTAGTCGGCTGTGGCGCGGTCCATGCCCCTGGCGCTCCCGGCAACACCCCTGAAGATATTACCGCCGCCTATGACTATGACGACCTCCACACCGAGGGAGCGGACCTCCTTTATCTCATCGGCTATCGTACCCACAACGTCGGGATCGACGCCGTAGGGCTGGTCGCCCATCAGGGCTTCACCGGATAATTTAAGGAGTACTCGCTTGTATACTGGCAACGTTCTCTCTGTAATTCTCTCTTCGGGTTATAGAGCTACCCCACTCATGCGAATATTCAGTGCGGCAAGTGGTCTTTCGTCATTCTCCTTCAGAAGGCCGGTCGCGGGTAAAGACTACCCCTGCATAGCCGCAACCTCGGCGGCGAAGTCTTCGCTCTTCTTCTCTATTCCTTCTCCGACCTTGTACCTGGAGAAACGCCTAACGGTGATATTCTCACCCATCTTCGCTATCGCTTCGGTGAGGAGCTTCTCAATATTCGTATCCGAGTCCTTTACAAAAGGCTGCTCAAGGAGACAGTTCTCCTTATAGAATTTCTCTATCTTGCCCTGAATGATCTTATCTATGACCTGTTCCGGCTTACCGGATTCGAGGGCCTGATTTCTGAAGATATTGCTCTCGGACTCAATGACATCCGCAGGGACCTCTTCGCGCCTTACGTACTGCGGATTCATCGCCGCTATGTGGAGACCGATATCCGAGACGAGGTCGCTAAAATCATCGGTCTTCGCAACGAAGTCTGTCTCGCAGTTGACTTCTACGAGCACGCCGACCTTGCCGCCTGCGTGAATATAAGAGCTCACAAGGCCGTCTGCGGCGATCCTGCCCGCCTTCTTCTTGGCGCTGGCGAGCCCCTTCTCGCGAAGGAAGTCCACCGCTTTATCGACGTCGCCGTTTGTCTCGGCCAGGGCCTTTTTACAGTCCATGATGCCCGCGCCGGTCTTATCCCTAAGGTCCCTTACCTGTGCTGCTGATACGCTCATTTACTTATATCTCCCATAAAATTTTTTATTCTAGTTGAAACAACTGACAGGTATGAACAGATCACACCTGCGCCGCGTACGCATGGCTCTCGCATACTCGGATGGAGAAGCTGAGCGAAATAAAACCGGACTAGTCCGGCGGGCTGCCACGGCGACCACGCAGTAAGTAGTACGCTGAAGAACGCGCCCCATTATACCCCTGAGAAAAGAGATTCTACTCCTTTCCGATAAAAAAGAGGATAGCGTTATTTGCTCTCGCCTTCAACGGCGGCTTTTTCTGCCGGCGCTTCTACGGCTGGTGCCGCTTCAGCAGGTGCGGCCTTTACCGCTGGTGCTTCCGCCGCCTTCGGGGGTGCCGGGGCAGCTGCCTGGGCCTTTGATGCGGCCTCGGCTGCCAAAAGCTCCTTTGCTACCGCAGAGGCCTCAACCTTCTTATCCTGCTCTGCCTGAATCGACTCCTCAAAGCGCGCTTTGCCCTCGAGGCATGCCGTAGCAACGGTGGCTGAGAAGAGTTTAATG
>JAJCZF010000002.1 GCA_029262535.1 Deltaproteobacteria bacterium | reverse complement strand
TATATAGAGTAATAGCGATTAAAAAGATCATTATGCGCTATAGGCAGTAGAGACGAAGCAGGATTTAGAAAGTAGTTAGCTTCTTATTCAATCAAAGAGAAGGAAAACGACTATGAGAAGAGCCTTTACCACAAACGATGTCTCAAGGGATAGGGTGATGAGCAAGGATCCGCTTACTGAGCTATTCAACAGGCGCTATCTCCTGGAATGGCTCAGGCCTAACTTTAAGCTCTATATGCGTCAACAGAGGCTTATGGGGTGTCTGATGATGAAGATTGACAATTTTAAGTCTCTCCACGACTCTTATGGCAGAGACAGGGGCGATTTCATATTAAAGGACTTCGCGACCTTAAGCCAGACGACATTCAGGGACTCCGACATACTCGTTCGTTACGACGGAGAGGAGTTTGTAGTTATATTGCCGGACTCCGGAATGGACGGAAGCCTTATCGCCGCAAATCGTCTCCAGAAGATAATGAACTATAACGCCGTAGCCGCATTTCATCCCGGAGAGATTACCTGCAGCATGGTCGTATCCTCATGGAACCCGGAGAAGGCTACCAATGGCGAGGAGTTGCTCCTGGAGGCCACCATGAGGCTCGCCAATACTAACGCCTTCGAGACAAACCAGATAATGCCCCTGACATGTGAAGGCACGGAGAGTATAATGGAGCTCCAGTAGAGGCTTTTACACGCAGCGCAGCTTCCTATCTACAAGGCTGCGCTGCTCCCGGTGGCATAAAAATCACATCCTATATGTAACCACTCTATATATTCATTCAAAAAGAAGATAAACCGCGACCTGAGCAGAGCAAAGCCCGTCTCTTGAAGACAGGCCGTTTTGCCTTACTTATAATTGTCAAAGGAAGAGCTCTGCCAAGACGAGTGGGGGTTAAGGCGTAAATCAATCGAAGACTATTGTCCGGTTGGCGTAGACGAGGATCTTTCTCTTCAAGTGGTTCCAGACAGCGCGCGTTAAGACGAGCTTTTCGAGTTCCCTCCCCTTTCTTACGAGCTCTCCGACGGAGTCGCGGTGCGTTATCCTTACGATATCCTGCTCGATGATGGGCCCGGCGTCTAGTTCAGCTGTGACATAGTGGCTTGTTGCGCCTATGACCTTGACGCCGCGCTCAAATGCCGAGTGATACGGCTTGGCGCCAGGAAAAGCCGGTAGAAAGGAGTGGTGGATATTTATTACGCGGTTCGGGTAGTGCTTGACGAAGTCGTCCGAGAGTATCTGCATATAACGGGCGAGCACTATGAAGTCAACGTCATACTCGCTTAAAAGCGCAAGCTCCCTCGCCTCCCCCTCGGCCTTTGTGGCGGATGTTATCGGTACATGGTGAAAATCTATGCCAAAATTCTCGGCCACCCCCTTAAGATCAGGGTGGTTGCTTATAATGAGCGCGATATCCATGGGCCAAAACCCGCTCCTCACGCTTGAAAGGAGGTCGTAGAGGCAGTGCTGGAGCTTTGAGACGAATATTGCGACCCTTGGGCGTTCGTCGGAGAAGTATATCTTGAAGTCGAGCGAGAGTTTATCGGCAATAAGCTCGCCGAAGGTATCCTGTAACTCTTCCCTAGGTACGGCGAAGCCGTCGAGCGCCCACTCCACACGCATGAAGAATACGCCGCGTTCGGCGTCTACATGCTGGTCGAGGTACAGAATATTACCGCCGTTCTTGTATAAGAAGTCGGTTATGGTGGCGACGATCCCCTTCCTGTCCACGCAGTGCACCAGGAGTACCGCGCTAAGCCCCTCTTTACCGTTACCCATACTTAAAAAAACCTCCGTAAGATTATAAAAGCCAATATAGCTCTTTTCAGATTACACCCCCGTGAAAAGACTGTCAACGTGGTAATCGGCAACTCAGGCTTAATCTTTAGCATTTTACAGATCTGAAGGGGGTTTTATAGTTAATAAAAAGAAAGGGGCCTTCTAAGTGATTAGAAGGCCCCTCTCTCTTCTCAAGGAGAAGTCCGGGGGTGTAAGAGGATAGGCAATTACACCCCCGGACTGTTAGTGCAGCAAAATTACTGCATTTAACACTGTTTATGGCACCGTAATTGCCGTAGCAACGTTATCTCTCGGATCATAGACCATACCCGGTGCTTCGATACGGCTTATGAGGAAGTCTATCGATGCTACCGCCTCGACCGGCTGGCTCTGAACAAAACAGGAACCAGTCGCATCGGTTATACATGTGCCGAACTGCTGCTTTAGCTCAGTCTCCGGAGCCCATTCGAATACATAGGTTACGGTTGCACCCGAGACTGCTGCGTTGGTATCGTCAGCGATGCTTACGTTGGCATTGGCGACTAGCTTACCCTCAATCCATGTCGGGTATCCGCTAAGTGACGAAATGTGAACACTAGTTGCACCAGGGCCAGGTAGCGGCGGTATAACGAAAGGATCTATTTCGTCGTTATCCATGGCGTCCGTACAGCCCGGGTCATCCGGGAAGTCCACAAGACCGTCGCCGTCGTTATCGATGCCGTCCTCGCACTGCATCAGAATCGGAACCACTGGAGCAGCCTCGTCGTTATCCTGAGCGTTCACGCAGCCCGGATCGGCCGGGAAGTCCATAAGGCCGTCTCCATCGTTGTCGATGCCGTCAGAGCACTGGAACGGATTAGTCTCATCCGTATCCAGGGCATCCATACAGCTCGGGTCGCCAAGTAACGGGTCAGGGTCATAATCTATTACCCCGTCGCCGTCATTATCCAGACCGTCAGAGCACTCTGGCGTCGTAGGCGTCGGCGGTACATAGGCCGGATTCCAGGCAACAGGACTACTTGTCCTGCATGCGCCACTCAGGAAACCTCCGGCGTTAGGGTTATATACGTACCATGGCTCCAGCTGGCTAGGTATAATGTTGGTCACATTGAATGTGACGCTATCGACGCCGCCTCCAACCGTCTCAAGGATAACACCGCACTGGCCGGTAGGACCGGTAACGCATGTCTGTCCTACACCGTTACTCCAGGCGCCCACGACTTCAGCGCCCTGAAGCAATCCCCAACCGTCCGATACCGTAAATGTGGCTACGGCGCCCCAGGGCCCGGCTGTGAAGCTTCCTGAAGAGATACCAATGGCGCAGAAGTCAATACCCGGACCTCCACCGCCTCCTCCTGCTATAAGTAGCGGAGTCCAGGCGGCCTCGAACTTGTAACCCGCCTGAGGAACACCGATACCCAGCTCCATGGACTCATAAGAAAGGTTATGGATATCCTGACCATACCACCCTGCTGGCACGCTCGGATCAATCCTGTTCCAGAGGAAGCCCGGAGCATTACCTATATAACGGTTCGCACCCGGCGCAAAACGCCTCTCGAACTCAGGCTTCTGGCTG
>JAJCZF010000001.1 GCA_029262535.1 Deltaproteobacteria bacterium | reverse complement strand
ACTCCCCCTTTGACCAGCTCGATAGCGACGAGTACGATACCGTTATAGAAAACGGACCGAAAAGAGATCCCGAGGCGGAGACGGGAACTGAAATCCAGACACCAACTGAGTGGGAAGAGGAGGGGTTGCCGGATTCGGTTTTGTAATAGGAAGGTAAAACTCTATTGCCCGGACAATGAGCTTTTAGGGTATGGAGTGGCATGATCTCTATTGTGCTAAATTTCTTTACAGCGCAAGCCCTTTCCGGTTATACTAAGTGTGTTATGAAAAGTGAAAATAAGGACATATTAAGGGCGCTACTGACCAAGCAGCTTGAGGAGCTAATAAGCGAAGCCGGCAAGACTGTGCACGGCATGAGCGGGGCAAAGGAAGAGCACTTTCCCGACCCGACCGACAGGGCCAGCCTTGAGACAGACCGAAACTTTCTCTTGCGAGTCAAGGACCGTGAGCGTAAGCTCATCCTGAAGATTCAAGAGACACTCGCCAAAGTTGACGATGAAGAATACGGCATCTGTGATTTTTGCGGTGAAGAGATTTCGCTTGAAAGGCTTAAGGTAAGGCCGGTGGCAACCTCGTGTATCGCTTGCAAGACCGAGGAAGAAGAGAACGAAAAGGCCCGTCCCGGACTCTAGGCCGTATCGGTTAGCCGAATTCGATATTAGGCGCGCTTTGTCTCTTGATTTCTCGCTAAACGGGGCTGGCTAAGTAAGGGCTGCTTCTTTCCGAGTAGTAATTTTTACCGGATTAGCCTTTCTACCTCTTCCCATTGTATACATATCTTTGCTTATAGAAAACTTATCATGTCTGAACTTAGAAAAGATCCTATCATTGGCCGCTGGGTTATTATATCGACCGAGCGCGGCAAACGCCCGACCGAGTTTACCCCGGCCCCCGCGCCGTCTAAAGTACCGGGAGTAGATGGCGGCTTCTGCCCTTTTTGCCTTGGCAACGAAGACAAAACCCCACCTGAGATAATCGCATACCGCATTAATGGAGAAAAAGCGAACGAGACGGGTTGGCATATCAGGGTCGTCCCGAATAAGTTTCCGGCCCTGAAGGTAGAGGGCAGGATAGACCGAGAGGGCGACGGCGTTTATGACAAGTCGAACGGCATCGGCGCCCACGAGGTTATAATAGAGTCTCCGGACCATACCGAGACGCTTACGACGATGCCGGTCAGCCAGTTCGAGGAGGTCTTATGGGCCTACAGGGACAGGATAGTAGACCTTAAAAAAGATATGAGGCTGCGTTATACCCTTATCTTTAAAAACCACGGTGAAAGCGCCGGGGCGACACTTGAACATACCCACTCGCAGCTCATCGCCTTGCCTATCATACCCAAACGCGTAGTCGAAGAGCTTGACGGCTCGCTCGAATATTATAATTATAAGGAGCGCTGCATCTTTTGCGATATAATACGGCAGGAGATCAGAGAGGGCGACCGCGTTGTGGCTGAGAACAGGGACATTATCGCCGTAACCCCCTACGCACCGAAGTCGCCTTTTGAGGTATGGATAATGCCCAAGGTCCATGAGTCGAACTTTGAAAATAGCTGTGGATCGAACCGTGCCGGTAACCGTAAAGAGCAGATGGAAAGTCTCTCCAGAATCTTTTCAGATGTCCTGAAGAGGATGGACAAGGTCCTTGGACATCCCCCTTATAACTTTATTCTACATACGGCTCCGCTTAAAGAGTCGAATCTCAAACATTATCATTGGCACTTTGAGATAATACCTAAACTTGTTAAGACGGCTGGCTTTGAATGGGGCTCCGGTTTCTACATTAACCCGACGCCGCCGGAAGAGGCCGCGCGCTTTCTGCGCGACGCGAAGGTGTGACGGTTATAGATTTTTTACCTTATTTATTGTAAAGTTTATATATAGACTGGGGCAGGGCGGTAGTATCCGGGCTCCTTTAACTCTATGGTTTCTTTACGGAGAGTTTTTATGCAAAAGAGATTGCTTGTCGTTGACGACGAAGAGGGCATAAGGTTTCTCTATAAGGAGGAGTTCGAGGAAGACGGTTATCATGTGGACCTGGCCTCGTCCGGTGAAGAGGCGCTTGAAATGCTCGACGAGATAGCCCTTAATACCGACCTCGTGCTTATGGATATAAAGATGACCGGCATGGACGGTGTCGATACCCTCCGTCATATAAAAGAGAAGTGGCCTGCTCTGCCCGTAATCCTTTCTACGGCATACCCTCACTACAAACACGAGTTCGGCACATGGGCCTGCGACGCCTATGTCGTTAAGAGTTCTGACCTGAATGAACTAAAGGGTGTCGTGAAGAGTGTTTTAGAGAAGGCCGGATGATACTTCTCACCGGCGCAACCGGTTTTGTCGGTCAAAACCTCCTGCGGGCCCTCAAAGAGCGCGGACAAAAGGTTCGCTGTCTCGTAAGGGACGAAAGGCGCGCCGCCGGGCTTCGCTCCGAAAGCACGGAGCTTGTAACGGGCGACGTAACCGATCCCGAATCCGTACTGGCTGCGATGAAACGCCGGACAGAAGATTCAGGCGATCAACCAAGCAATCAACCAAGCAATCAACCAAGCGACCGACCAGGCAATCAACCAAGCAATCGAATAGATACCGTAATACATCTTGTCGGCATACTTACCGAAACAAGGGACGCGACCTTTAAGGCCCTTCATACCGAAGCCACACGCAATGTAGTAGAGGCCTGTAGAGCATCCGGAGTAAGCCGTTATATTCATATGAGCGCGCTTGGCACGAGAGAGAACGCCGCGAGCCGTTATCATCAAAGCAAGTGGGAGGCCGAAGAGATAGTTTCGTCTTCGGGTCTCAATTACTCGATAATCAGGCCTTCGGTTATCTTTGGTAAAGAGGATAAATTTACAAATCTCTTTGCCGCTATGATGAACTCTTTCCCCGTGATGATAGTGCCGGGAAACGGGCAGAACCTTATGCAGCCGGTATCTGTCTCGGATGTGGTCGCCTTTATTCTTTTTCTCCTGAAAGATGAAAAGACCGGAAGTGAGATATATGAGCTTGGCGGCCCTGAGAGCTTTACCTTCGACAGGATTTTAGATCTCATAGCGCGTGTGACCGAACAAAAATCGATAAAGTTCCATCTGCCGAGGGTGCTGGTAGGAGGGCTCTCGAACCTTATATCGACGGTGAAAGTCCCCCCGATAACGAGCGATCAACTCATTATGCTGGGTGAGGACAATGTGACCGAATCGAATGCGCTGGTCGATGTCGCAGGTATCAACCCGTTGCCGTTTGAGCAGACGATGCTCTCCTACTTGTAAAAATTGATCTTTTTCCCTCCACACAAGTGTGGTTTTATCTTCGCGGAATTAATCCGCGTAGGTCCTAACTTTTTTCTTCCGCGACGTTGATGTGGAGTAAATATTAAGACAACGCCTGTGTGGTTGCGTTGGGATAAAAAAATAAAAGACTCGATGTACAGACATACGACTCGCATCTTATTTTTCATCCCGTCTTGATTTAGAAAAAAATCTCTAATTTTTACCCTTCGGTTCGCATAGAGGGAAGGTTAAAGGTTTTGAGAATTACAGACTCTGCTTGACATAATGTTGGATTGTACCTAAATTAATATATAGATATATATACTTTTTACGGAGGTTCTTTTATAAATGCCCGTTTACGAATACAGATGTAAAGAATGCAATAAGGATTTCGAGGTAAGGCAAAAGTTTTCTGACGACCCTGTGGCGGAGTGTAAGTTCTGCTCGGGACCGGTTGAGAAGCTTATCTCGCGCTCGTCGTTCGCCCTGAAAGGCGGCGGTTGGTACAAGGACGGCTACTCAGCCTCGCTAAAGTCAAAGTCGCCGTCGTGCTCGGATACAAATAGCTCAACTACCGCAAAGGCCGATTCTCCCAAACCCGACTCCGCCGCCTGCAACGGGTGTCCCGCTGCGGGCTCGGGCTCGGACTAAGATTGGTACCCGCTCATGGAAACTGACCGTCAGGATATAGATAATGCCGGGCTCGACCGTATCGCAGAGCTTGCCGCGGGTATAGCCAGAAGGACCGGCAGCCTGATTAAGGACAGTGCCGGCAACGCCGGAAAGACCTTTTACAAGGGCGCTGTGGATCTCGTGACCGAGATGGACAGGGAGGCCGAAGAGCTGATCATCTCGCTAATACAGGAGAGATACCCCGATCACGGCATTCTTACCGAAGAGCGCGCCGAGCTTACCTCCGATAGCGTCTGTCGCTGGATAGTCGATCCCATAGACGGCACTACCAATTACTCGCACGGCTTTCCCGTTTACTGCGTTTCTATCGCTTTTGAGTTAGAGGGCGAGGTAGTTATCGGCGTAGTATACGACCCGACGAGAGACGAACTCTTTACCGCTCGAAAGGGAAAAGGGGCCTGCCTAAATGGTGACCCTATTTCGGTTTCAAAGACAGGAACTCTCGACCGCTCGCTGCTTGCGACCGGTTTCCCATACGATATCAGAAGCTCAAAGGAAAATAATCTAACCGAGTTTGGCCGTTTCGCCGTTCGCGCTCAGGCAATAAGAAGGGCCGGTAGCGCCGCCATAGATCTCTGTTACGTGGGATGCGGCCGCTTCGACGGTTTTTGGGAGATGAAGCTCCATGCCTGGGACATAGCGGCGGCTGCCCTTGTAGTTACAGAGGCGGGCGGGCTCGTTACCGACTATGAAGGACTACCATCCACTATTCATAACAAGAGGCTGCTTGCATCTAACGGGGCCATTCACAACGAGATGATAATCGTGCTTAAAGGGGATTGAGACGACTCCTTAGCCGGTAATGTCATAGAATTTCATTGACCTTTCCTCTTAATAATTTTATTCTAAAAAAAAGTGAGTTTTGCGTTAAGGTTTTCTTTGTTGAAAAACATCTAAAAAGGAGAGACTAATGGCCACCCCTATAACTGAACTAAAAGGTCTTTTGAAACGCGTTGAGGCCCTTGTGCCCAAGGTACAGGATGCCGTATCCAATGTTGCTCAAAAAGAGTTCAAGATTGTCTTAAAAGAGATAGTCAAGAACAAGAAGAGCGCAGTTTCCAGCATTAAGAAGATCATAAAATCACTTGAAAAAGAGACCGAGAATCTAAAGAAGGCCGCTGCTAAGGCTGCCGCGCCGAAGAAAGCCGCACCGAAGAAAGCCGCGGCAAAGAAAGCAGCGCCGAAGAAGGCCGCGGCAAAGAAAGCAGCGCCGAAGAAGGCTGCGGCAAAGAAAGCAGCGCCGAAGAAAGCCGCGCCGAAGAAGGCCGCTGCTAAGGCTGCCGCGCCGAAGAAGGCCGCGCCGAAGAAAGCAGCGCCGAAGAAAGCAGCGCCGAAGAAAGCAGCGCCGAAGAAAGCAGCGCCGAAGAAAGCAGCGCCGAAGAAAGCAGCCAAGTAGTCTCTTCTTATAGAGTATAAAAGAAAAGGGCTTGCACCTCGCGGTGCAAGCCCTTTTTCTTATTTAAAGATTTTATAAAAAGAATCAGCCGTCCAGATCGCCGACCTTCCTCTTGAAGGTGTAATCAATGGGCGTATCTATGAGCGCCTCTTTTGAGGAGTCGATGCTATCTGTAAAGGCCGCTATCGGTAGTGTTACGATAAATAGCGCCGAGCCGGCAAAGACCGTGACCAGGCCGATGGGCCTTAGGAGCGCCATATCCATAAAAGTTCCAGCCATGCTGGGTTTCTGTTCCAGGTTGATCTCTGCCGATGCAACTCCAAAGCTGCTAACGGTTATTGCAATGGCTATTGCCACGGCTGCAAGGGTCTTCATTGGAAACCTCCTTATTATTATAATGTGCTAATTAATCGCAGATCTTTTATTTTAATAGACCAATATAGATACTTTATATATTATATAAAGTATAACCGCTAAGTATGCTTCATGCAAGTATTCTTTTTTATCTACTTGACAGGTCCGGAGTGGCCGCCTTCTATTGAGGACTATTATGTTTCGAAAAAAACCCATATTTCTAGCGCTACCTCTTCTTCTTATCGCCGTTCTCTTTTATTTGATAGAGGACGCCGAGGCGCGAGGACTCAAAGAAGATTCCCTCAGCACCATAACAAGCCACTTTATAAATCTTACCGTAGATCCTTTGGCCGGTGTCGTAAGGGTCGAGGATAACCTTTTTATTAAAGCTGGAGCTACGGACAGGGTTATAACCTTTACCATCTCCGATAATGCCGAGGTCGAGGCGATCTTATCGGCGGGTAAAGAGCTTCGTCATGAGATAGAAGCGATCAACGACGGTTTTACAAAAAAGATTCATCTATATTTACCAACCAATGGTAGCGGCGCAACAAGAGAGATCTTGGTAAAACTTTCATATAGGGCCACTTCCATTGAAGATGCGCATGCCGTTACCAAAAGAGGCGTATCTCTAAGCTCTGACGCGGTCATAGGGGCCGAGGGTCTCTTTCTACCAGCTTCTGCTCTTTGGTACCCACGCTATGGTGAGAGCACCGCTTTTTACGACGTAACGGTTGTGATGCCGGAAGGTTACACCGCTGTAATGGAGGGCGCTTGGATAGATAGCAACAGTACGGACGGAAAGAGAAGTGACAGGTGGGTTACTGAAAACCCGTTAGACGGAATAAATATTGTCGTAGGCAAGTTTATCGTTAATAAGCGTACTCACGGGGAGATCGATATACTTACATTCTTTTTAGATTACGATGACGAGCCTCAACTTAGCGAGTTATATATTAGTAAGTCGAAAGATTATTTAGAGAGATATAAGAGCTTCTTTACGCCCTATCCCTATAGAAAATTCGCCGTGGTAGAATCTTTTCTGCCTACAGGTTACGGCATGCCCTCATATACGCTTCTCGGTTCGAAGGTCTTGAGGTTACCATTTATACCCGATACATCTCTCGGCCATGAGTTTGTCCATAACTGGTGGGGCAACTCGGTCTTTGTGGATAACCAATGGGGCAACTGGGCCGAAGCGCTTGCCTCCTATACGGCAGACCACCTGAGTAAAGAATTTATCGGGCCAGAAGAGGCTGCGATTTATAGAAAAAAGGCGCTTAACGCCTTTAAAAACTATGCCGGAGATTCAGAGCTTACGATAAAGGATTTTACCTATGGCTTCAGCCCCGAAGAGCGGGCAGTCGGTTACGGCAAGGGTACGATCTTCTTTCATATGTTGAGACAAGCCGTTGGAGACCGGCTCTTTTATGGCGCTCTTAGGAGGTTTTATATATCTCACGCTTCGTCTTCAGCGACCTTCATGGATATAATGAGGGCCTTTGAAGAGGAGACGGGCCGTCCGTTTGACGAGTTCTTCAACCAGTGGCTTATGCGTCCCGGCGGTCCTCTACTTTCTCTCTCCGACATAGAACTTGTGGAGAGCGGCTCCAAGTTCAGGTTAAATTTTGTCATTAGTCAGAGCGTCAAAGAGCTTGACGGCAAACCTTATCTACTCTCACTCCCGGTTGCCCTTGAGAACGCGGCGGGCATGGAGTATCGTGAAATAAAGGTCAAGAAAGAGAAGGAAAGATTTGAATTTTTATTAGATTACCGCCCGACCGCCCTTGAGATAGATCCGAACTTTGATAGCTTTCGCCTGCTCTCGGACAGGGAGATACCGTCGCTTATGAGTTCTTTTTTCGGTGACAAGGGGGGCTTATATCTATTGCCGAACGGTGCGAGCGCCAAGGGTTACGCGCCTGTTGCGGCCTCTCTTTCAAGGGATTACGGACAGCGGATTCTAGCTGCCGGAGAGTTGACCGATCTGGATGCTGATAAAAGCCTCTTTATATTCGGTAGAGAGGGAACGGCCTACGAGGAATTTATCGGCGCGCTCCCGGATTCTATTCTTATCGACGGAGATAGTTTTACAGTAGAGGGAAAGAGCTTTGATATAAAAGATTCTGTACTGGTCCTTGCGACGCGCGACCCTAAGAGAGCGGGTAGGAGGCTCTGCCTATTTACCGGAGAGCTGGACGCCCCATCCATGGCATCCATAGCAAGGCGTCTACCGCACCTGACGGCAAAGAGCTGGCTGCTCTTCGGTCCGGACGGCGGTCTTAATCACGGAGTGCTCTCCGGTGAGAAGGTCTTGAGGTTTGACTTTAAGTAGCCGGGTCCTCCCTATGGAAACTCGGTTAGCAGGATTTCGAATTCAAGCGGCAGGCCGGCGCGCTCTACCGTGACCTGTACCGTGTCGCCGAACTTTTTTTGTTTTAGATAAAATACGAGATCGACTATCTCCGAGACCTCCACATCTTCGATCTTCGTTATATCGTCTCCGGCCATGAGTTCGCTCTTTTCGGCCGGAGAGCCGGGCGAGATGGCTGTGATGATCACGCGTCCGTCGTCTTCGAGTATAAAGACGCCGAGCTTCGGGCTGCTCTCTTTTATCGTCTGAAACTTGGAGGCGACGACAAAATCGGCTACATAAAGAGGTATGTCGGGCATCTCGATATCGAGATATTTCGCGCCCTTTTCAGTGCCATGCTCTACGTTGCTTACGATATCCACCGAGACCGGCACTACTACGGCATACGGTTCGGCAAGCCTCCTGAAGACCCTCTTCGGTATGCCGAAACCGAAGCTCACATGTCCGCCTCCGGCAAGGACGATCAGGCGGCGGTCTTGTCCGTCTGGGCTCTTTAGGTAGGCGGCGGCTGTCTCCGCCATCGTCTCATCCCATAAGAGCTGTACCTTGTAAAATGTATCAAAGTATGCCTTGCCGTGGCTCGGATCGGTAAATACCGCCTCTACCCAGGCCTTGTGAAAGGGGTCTGACTCGTCCATCTCCGGCAGCGGGGTCTCGCTTGATGCAAGCTCATCTTTTTTCATCTCGTCGCGTATCTTTTCAGCGTTCCTTTCGGTGTCGCCGTTTTTATGTTTGTGTTTGTGCGAGTGTGAGCCGCTCCCTGAATTGTCTGCCGTGCCTTCCTGCCCGTGCGTTCCCTGGGTCCCGTTCATTGAACCGCGTGTCACGGCCCGTATATTCTTTCTTGTCATATTGAGCGCGATCAGCGGTATCTTGTGCTCTTTGAGGTATTCGAATATCTCACGGTAATACTCGTAGTCGATGCCCCAGTTCTTTATCCATTCCTTGTAAAGCGCTTTATCGTCTACTTCGCCGTTTATCCATTGGTTGAGCAGTTCTTGAGAAGGACGGGCAAACATCTCCATGCCAACCGCCCAGCCGTTTGCGTTCGGGTCGCGTTCGTGCATGGACTTTATGATATCGAGCTGCGTCCTGTGATGGTCGAGCGAACGATGCGATTCTCCGACATAAACGACCCTGACCTTTTCGAGGTAACCGGCAAGATCATCCGGTGTGAGCATCGTGCCGGTCGGCACATGTATGATCTGACCCGGTTGAAGTTCTTCTATAGGTTTGTATGGTGATTTATAATGCAGGTCATGCTGTTGAATATCTCTTGTTGCGCAGCCGGCAAAGGTTAGGGCGACGAAGAGCATGAGGATCTTTGAAATATTATTATTCATAAGGGGAAACTCCGTTAAATGATTCTATATATAATGCAATAGAGGGGGTGAGATGTCAAATAGGGCGGCCTGTAATCGCTCTATGCCGGGTCGATATGGACAAAGCTCTTATCTATGGCCGCGAGTGCCTCAAGGTTTCTTGCGACCGTCTCCGCTATGGCGTGCGATACCAGTGTGGATAGTTCCTTATCGACCGCCACATGTATCTCGACATGCACAAAAGGGCCGACATAATGTGCGCGCACTTTGTTTATGGACAAGACCCCCTTTACCGCGCAGGCGGCCTCTTTTATCTCTTCCAAAAGCTCTTTGGGCGGGGCCTTGCCCATGAGGTAATCGATATTCTCAATGCCTATCTTATAACCGGTGTAGATGATCCAGAGGCTGATTGCAAAACCGGCTATAGGGTCGAGTATGGGGTATCCGAACCATACCCCCAGAAGGCCGATAAAGGCGGCCGCGGCGACGGCTACGTCGCAGGCAGAGTCCACGGCGCTCGCAGAGATTGCGGGGCTGTTTATGGCCTTGCCGGTCTTTCCGAACCGCCAGGCCATGAGCGATTTTAGTATGATCGTAATTACGGGCACAAGCAGCGTGATAGGCGTGACGATCACATCTATGCCGCCCTCTCCGACCTGAATAAATCTTTCGACCGACGAGCGAATCATTTCAAAACCGAGAATACCGGCGAGTATGGCGACAACGAGTCCGGCGACAGGCTCGGCGCGCGAGTGGCCGAAGGGATGGCCTTCGTCGGCGTCCTTATTCGATATCTTTACGCATACGAAGATGGCGATCGAAGATACGACATCTGTAAATGAATTTAAGGCGTCTGAGATAAGGGCAATCGAACCGCTCATAAGACCGGCGACGATCTTTATGGCAAAGAGAAAGGTGTTGGCGATAATATTGAGTATAGATGCCCTGAAGGCTACGGGATTCATAGATATATTCTAACCGAAAAGGTGGTTTGGATCAATGCGTTACCGGAGGAAATAGGGGTGAGTCTCACTCTCATCCCCCTGTCCAGACCCTCAGGCCGCCAGGGTTGAGGCTTACCTCAAAGCCGCCGTCTGCCTCGAAGCGTTCTCCGTCTGCATGTATTGCGACCTTTGAGCCCGCGCCGACCTTGTACGGCCCCGGCCCGGACTGATGCCTGAAACCCGGTATCTCGGCCAGATCGCCTCGAAGCGCCTTTTGTATGGCCTTCGGTCCGCTCTTTGAATCTATGTGAGGTATGGAATAGAGATCGAGCGAGCCGTCTTCGCCTTTCTTACCGGGTCCGATGAGGGTGTTCTTGCCGTAAAATTCCCTCAGTGCGAAGCGCACGATAAAGGGCAGGACATGTGTAGTCTCTCCCTCTTCGCGTATAACAACCGGAACGGAACTATATCTTTTGAACTCGCGCAGTTCTTTAGAGATATAGGGGAAGAGCAGTCGTTCTTTTGAGTTATCGGGATTTTCCGATATTATTGGATAGTTTTGCGCAAAGAACCAGTCAAAGCCAAGCCCCGCGCTTATGAAGAATGTCTTTCCGGCGATAGCGCCGATATCGAGTTCTTTAGAGGTAGCGCCGTGTATGAGGTGCAGGGCCTGTCCGATCTTATCCGGTATGGCTAGCCCCTTTGCTATATGGTTTACCCGGCCCGTCGGTACGATGCCGAGCGCGGTATCGCTGTCCATCAGAGAGGAGGCGGCCTCTCTGACCGTGGAGTCTCCGCCCGCGACGATTACGGCAAAGTATTTCTTTTTCGCGGCCTCCTCGGCAAGTGTCGCTATTGAGCGGCCCGGCATGGAGCGTTTTATCTCAAAGAAACCGCGCGTCCCGGCAAAGACCTTCTTAACCGACTCTGAAAGCTCTTCGCCCCTGTCGAGCCCACCGGCTACGGGGTTGATTATGATTCTGACCCTGTATGAATCCACGCTATATTTCTCTCTCGCGTAAGGTCTCGCCAGCCGTTACCACATAATAGGCCGTCCAGAAGACTATGCCGAAGAACTTAGCGCCGTCTTCGAAGAAGTTGGCGGCCTCGGTGAAGGAGAGGACCTGATCGGCAATGGCTGATACGCCGAGAAAGAGTATGGCGAGTGCGAGCAGGATGTAATCTGTCTTGAGTATCGTCTTTGCAAAGCCGTATAGGTAGGCCAGCGCGACGAGACAGTAGACGACGAGCACGACCTTTTCCGGTATGCCGATATCGAGCGGCAGGATATAGTCGTGGAACATAAAGAAGTCGTCGAGCATGAGCGAGAAACTTATCAGGCCGGACCAGAGCATGAAACGTCGCTCTTCACCGCGTACTTGCGGTGCAGCTTCACAGCGGAGCAAGGTCCATGCAAAGAGGCATACGGCCGCCGCTGTGGTCAGGAAGACTACGCCGATATTGGAGAGGATACCCGCAATGGGCTTTAAGTTAACCAGCGCCGAAACGTCGCGCGTGAGGCTCGATATCTTAACGTCTACCGTGATGTGAAGTATGTATACGAGCAAAATACCTGCCAGACCGATAATTACCGATAGGATAATAACGGGCAAGAGGTGACGGAACTGTATAGAGAGGTTAGATTTCTTATCTTCGGGCGGGGGCGGCTCGTATAGCTGCTGCTCTTTCTTTTCCGGACGAGGCAGTAGAGGGGACTGCTTTACCTCGGCAGGAGTTTTTATTCTCGGTATCTTCTTTTTGGAAGTAGTCATGAGACCAAGGGTCCTTAAGAGCCTTTAGGACATTTGCTCTATCGTTGCGGCTGCGGCCTTGATGGCTTCTTTTAATTTAGAGGGGTCTTTGCCTCCGGCCTGAGCAAGTTCGGGTTTGCCGCCGCCTCCGCCACCGACTATGGGTGCGAGCTTTTTAATAATATCTCCGGCCCTGAAGCGGTCTGTGAGGTCGCGCGTCACGGCGCAAAGCAGCATGGCCTTACCGCCGCATTCGGCGCCTAAGACGACTATGCCCGAGCCGATTGCCTTGCGCATAGAGTCGGCGCTCTCGCGCATGGTTTCGGAGTCTGCGCCCTCGATTAGCGAGGCGATCACTTTTACGCCTGCGACCTCCTGAAGGTTTTCCATTATAGAGTCGGTTGAGCTGTCGGGTCCCGCGCTCTTTAGTTTCTTTATTTCGCGCTCTTTTTCTTTATTATCTTTTAGAAGGCGCGTGATCCTCTCCGATAGTTCCGCAGGCGAGCTTTTTACGAGCGAGCTGCTTTCAGTGAGTATTCGATAGGCTTCGTCCGAACGCCTGAGGGCCTCTTCGCCTGTAACGGCCTCGATACGGCGAACACCGGCGGCGACGCTCGACTCTCCAATGATCTTGACCGGCCCGATGTCGCCGGACCTCGTAACATGTGTTCCACCGCAGAGTTCGATGGACTGATCTCCGACCGATACCATCCTTACGTCGTCGGCGTATTTTTCTTCAAAGAAGGCAAGCGCGCCGCGCTCTACGGCTTCGTCGTATGATAAGAGGTCGGTCGTTACTTCGTAGTTAGACATGATAACGCGGTTGGCTTTATTTTCTATCTCTCTTAACTGTTCGGTTGTGACGGCCTCGAAGTGGTTGAAGTCGAAGCGTAGAGCCTTTTCGTTTACGAGGGAACCGGCCTGACGGACGTGATCTCCGAGTGTCTTTCTAAGTAGCGCATGCAGAACGTGCGTGGCTGTGTGGTTGCGACGAATCTTTGCGCGGCGATCCATGTCGGGTTGGAGATCTATTTCATCACCTGAGCTTATCGTGCCATTTTTAATGGTAACGTTATGAACGATGAGGCCCGGTAAGGGTCTTAGCGTATCTGTGACCTCTAGTAAGACGCCGTCTGTGGATATAAGGCCGGTGTCGCCGGCCTGACCGCCGCTCTCTCCGTAGAAAGGGGTTTCGTCTGTAATGATAGAAACCGTATCGCCAGCGTTTGCTCTCTCTACGACTTCTCCATCCTTAATGATTGTCAAAAGCTTTGCCGACTCTACAATATCTATATCATACCCGACAAACTCCGAACTTATACCCGATCCGCTCAGTTCTTTATAGAGGTCTCCTGTCGCGTCGGAATCCGCACCCTTCCATGCGCTCCTTGCGCGGGTGCGTTGTCCTTCCATTGCCGTTTCGAAAGCGGCCTCGTCGATGGTGATACCCTTGTCGCGCAGTATATCGGCGGTGAGGTCCAAGGGGAAGCCGAATGTGTCGTAGAGCTTGAAGGCCGTCTCGCCGGAGAGTTCTTTCTTATCTCCTAGTCCGGCTATCTCTTCATCCAAAATCTCAAGGCCGCGTTCGAGTGTTTCGAAGAAGCGTTCTTCTTCGCTCTTTGTGGCGCGTTCTATGATCTCTCTTGCGCGTATCGTCTCAGGGTAGGCCTCGCCCATGAGCGCAATAACCTCTTCGTTGACCTTGTGCAGGAAGGGGCCGGAAAAGCCGATAAACTTTCCGTGTCTGACGGCGCGGCGCAGTATGCGGCGCAAGACGTAACCGCGTCCCTCGTTAGAGGGTAATATGCCGTCTGTGATGAGAAATGTGACGGCGCGCGCGTGGTCGGCTATGGCGCGTATAGACACGTCGGTCTCATCCGTTACGCCGTACTTTGCGCCCGATAACTTTTCGATAAATTCTATGAGCGGAACGAATAGGTCGGTGTCGTAATTGGTAGTCTTGCCCTGCATTACCGCGGCGAGACGTTCAAGCCCCATGCCGGTGTCTATTGACGGTCTTTCAAGTGGCGTAAGTTTTCCCGATTCGTCGCGGTTATACTGCATGAAGACGAGATTCCATATCTCCAGGTAACGGCCGCAGTCGCATTCTATCGAGCACTCTGCGCGGCCGCAGCCGACCTCCGGACCCTGATCTATATGTATCTCCGAGCACGGGCCACAGGGGCCGGTATCGCCCATAGACCAAAAGTTGTCCTTTTCGCCAAGGCGCGCGATACGCTCCAACGGTACGCCGGCCTTTTCGTGCCAGAGCTTTTCCGCCTCGTCGTCATCGGTATATACAGTTATCCAGAGTTTATCTTTTGGCAGGCCCATGCGCTCTGTGAGAAACTGCCAGCCGAACTCTATTGCGCCTTCTTTAAAATAATCGCCGAATGAAAAGTTGCCGAGCATCTCGAAGAATGTATGGTGACGGGCCGTTCGGCCTACATTTTCGAGGTCGTTATGTTTGCCTCCGGCTCGCACGCACTTCTGGCTCGTTGTGGCGCGTTTGTAGTCGCGTCTTTCCTGACCGAGAAAGAGGGACTTAAACTGGACCATACCGGCATTTGTAAATAACAAGGTCGCGTCGCCAAGCGGTATAAGGCTTGAAGAGGGGACTATCTCATGGCCTTTTTCTTTAAAATAATCGAGAAATTTTTGTCTGATCTCAGATGACTTCATAATCGCTTTCTCTGTTAAGTGCCGCCCTTGATATATCGATACCAAAGCCCTTGCCTTCGAGGTGCTTCAGGGCCGCGGCCCGGTCCTTCATCTCTGTAAGTTCCGAAAGTCTCTTTCTCTTTGTCCACTTGTGGAGCGCCTTGCGCGCGACCTCAAGCTCTTCGTCACGTTCTACTTCGGAGAGGGCTGTCTCTATTATCTCTCGCGCGAGCCCTTTTCTCACTAGTTCAAAGGATATCTTGCGCTTGCCCCAGAGCTTTCCAAATAGCTTTGAGCGGATAAATTCGCGGGCGAAACGTTCGTCGTCCAGGTAGTTTAATCCCCTTAGCCACTCGATGGTATCTACTATATCGTTCGGGTCGTAGTCGCGCTCAATGAGTCGTTCGTTTATCTCGCTAATACTTCTGGACCTGACATTCAGAAGCCTTAGAGAGTAGGGCCGTATCTCTTCTTTGCCTTTCAAGGTTCCTAGAACCGCTCTATGTCGTCGCCATCGTCGTTGCCGAACTCGTCAAAACCGGCGAACTCGTCGTCTTCGGCTGCTTCTGCTGCGTCGGCCTCGGCCATCTCCTCGGCGACATGGTCGCTCGTCGTGCTGATTCCCCCAGACATCTTGAGAGCGAAGTCGTCCGGGTTAGAGGCGTAGCGTAGCGCGACTTCGTAGGATATCAGCCCCTCGGCAAGGTGAGACTCGATAGATTGATCGAAGGTCTGCATGCCGGTAGTAGAACGTCCTTTTATGATAGCGTCGGAGAGGTCTTTGGTCTTTTCTTTATCTTCTATACATGCCTTTACACGCGAGTTGGAGACAAGGATTTCGACCGCCGGAATCCTGTCGTGGTCCACCGTCGGCAAGAGCCTCTGCGAAATAATACCCTGAACGATCCCGGCCAGCTGTATGCGTATCTGCTTTTGCTGATAGGGCGGAAAGACCGATATTATACGGTTTACCGTCTCAACGGCGTCGATGGTGTGGAGGGTGGATAGGACGAGATGGCCCGTCTCGGCCGCGGTAAGGGCGATATCGATTGTCTCCAGGTCGCGCATCTCTCCGACCAGTATGACGTCGGGGTCCTGACGCAGGGCGGCCCTCATCGCTTCGGCGAAGCTCGGAGCGTCAACGCCTATTTCGCGCTGGTTTATGATCGACTTGTGGTCCTTGTGAGTAAACTCTATCGGGTCTTCGATGGTGATGATGTGACTGGAGCGGTGGTTGTTGATGTAGTCCACTATGCCGGCCAGTGTCGTGGACTTACCGCTGCCGGTTACGCCGGTTACGAGTACGAGGCCGCGCATTGTCTGTGAGAGTTTTTCGAGGACCGGCGGCAGGTGCAGGGCCTCGAAGCTCTTGATATGTGCCGGGATGACACGAAAGACGATACCTACGGCCCCGCGCTGCATGAATATATTGACCCTGAAACGACCGACGCCGGGAAGGCTGTAAGCCATATCTACCTGATGTTTCTTCTTGAATTCGTTCTGTTGCCGTTCGCTCATTATCTTCAGGGCGACCTTTACCATGCTATCCGGGCTGTTGGGCTCGAAGTTCGTCATGGGCGAGAGATCTCCGTGTATGCGAAGTATGGGAGGAAGCCCGGCTTTCAGATGAAGGTCGGAGGCGTTACGTTCGGTCGCCTCCTTTAACATCGCGTCAATGTCAGGAATACTCATGCTTAGCCCTCCGATTTGGTGATATTTTGCGCCTCCATGATGGCGGCTTCAAGTTCGGCGGCCTTTTCCGGGTTGGCCTTGAAGAACTCTCGCGCCTGGGCGCGGCCCTGTCCGATCCTCTCGCCGTTGTATGAGTGCCACGCGCCGCTCTTCTCCACGAGGTCGGCCTTTACGCCGAGATCTATGAGGTCGCCTTCGCGCGAGATACCTTCGTTGAATATTATATCGAACTCGGCTTCCCTGAAGGGCGGGGCGACCTTGTTCTTTACGACCTTAACGCGTGTCCGGTTGCCCACTACTGCGTCGCCCTGTTTTATCTGTCCTATGCGGCGGATGTCCATCCTGACCGAGGCGTAAAACTTAAGGGCGTTTCCTCCGGTAGTCGTCTCCGGGCTGCCGAAGAATACGCCGATCTTGTGTCGTATCTGGTTGATGAATACGAGCGAGGTGTGGCTCTTTGCGACCGTGGAGGTGAGTTTCCTAAGGGCCTGGCTCATGAGCCTCGCTTGAAGCCCCATGTGAGAGTCTCCCATGTCGCCTTCGAGTTCGGCCTTGGGTACGAGAGCCGCGACCGAGTCTACTACGATAAGGTCTACCGCGTTAGAGCGGATCAGCATATCGGCTATCTCAAGGGCCTGTTCGCCGGTGTCGGGCTGGCTAAGCAGTAGCGATTCGATATCAACGCCGAGCTTTTCGGCGTATACCGGGTCGAGGGCGTGTTCGGCGTCGATAAATGCCACGGTGCCGCCGGTGCGTTGCGCTTCGGCTGCGACATGCAGGGTTAAGGTCGTCTTACCGGAGCTTTCGGGGCCGTATATCTCTATAACTCGGCCGCGCGGAATGCCTCCTATGCCGAGCGCTATGTCGAGCGAGGGCGAGCCGGTCGATATCGACGGCACGTCGAGCGCGTCATCAGAGCCGAGGCGCATGATCGAGCCCTTTCCGAACTGCTTTTCTATCTGGCTTATGGCCAGTTCCACGGCCTTGCTCTTTGCGGTATTCTCTTTTTCTTTCTTTTCGGTATCGTTCTTGGCCATGCTATTAAATCCTCCTTATTACGTCCGGTCTAGCGAAAATTCGCCAAGCGCCGTATAGACGGCCCCTGTGGGCCGAAGTTCGCTTTTATATAATATTATCTTATTGGCCGTAAAGGGGCTCCCCTTATGGCGGTCGATCTCTTTAATGCGCCTTGCAATCCCCTTTAGCCGCTCTTTCTTACGAATGCGAAGAAGCGTGAGGTGCGGCTTGAATCTTCTCTTCTCGCTCTCGAAACCAAATTTTTTAAGCCTTTGGTCTACTCCGCCTTTAAGGGCTGTAAGCTCTTCGTTCTCCTGCACTGGAAGAATGAGCATCCTCCCGCCCATGATAGCCGGCCTGTCGAGCCTTATTGTGATAGGTCCAAAGCCCTCTGCCGATTCTTCGAGTTCGTCTATGATATCCTGAACGAGCTCTTCGTTTATATCACCGAGAAATCTTAGCGTAAGGTGGATATTTTCCGGCTTTACAAAGCCGCTCTCTTTCTTGCCCGGTTCGTCCTTGAGCGCGTCCTGTACCCCGGCGAGCTCACCGATCAGATCGCGCGGTAGTGGCAGGGCTATGAAGGCCCTTATCTTAGTCAAGACCCTTGGTCTTAAGGGTCTTAATTATCATATTCAGAGCAGCCCTTACGGTCGCTTGCCGGACAGCCTTTCGGCCTATCGCACCGAACTTAAAGAGTTTAGCGGTAGGCTCATCGCCGAGTGCGACGGCTATCCATACGGTCCCTGCGTCCTTTTCTGTAGGATACTCCGGGTCTGCGCTCTCTTCTGCGATGCCGGTTGTAGAGACGGCCATTAGCGGGCCGAGTGTCTTATCGTGTGCACTGCATGCCTGATTGCGCGCTCCGAGGGCCATCTCTTTTGCCGTCTCTTCAGAGACGGCTCCGTGGGTTCCAAGTGTTTCGGGGCAGACATTCAGAAGGCCCATCTTTATCTCGTTTGAGTAGGCTATAATGCCGCCAACATAGTACTTAGAGCTACCCGAAATACCGGTTAGGGCAGCTCCAAGCAGGCCGCCGGTGCAACTTTCTGCCGTTACCAGTTTAAGTTCATATTCTTTAAAGAGTTCATCTGCCTCTACAGCTAACTCTTCAAGCGTCGACTCACCCATAGTAACTCCATAATTTTATTATGATATGCAGCGATATATTGGCATAGATTCCGGCCAGCACATCGTCGAAAACTACGCCGAAGCCGCCGCCGAGTCCCTTGTCGAAACGCCTTATCGGGAAAGGCTTTAGAATATCAAAAAACCTGAAAAGAAGAAAGCCCAATATTATGTTAAAGGCGGTGAAAGGCAGGAGGTATACCGTGACGAGAAAGCCCATTATCTCGTCTATTACGATCTTGCCCGGATCCTTGCCGCCGTAGAGTATCTCGGCCTCGCCGGAGATATATGAAGAGAAGGCGAGAAAGAGTATCAATACCCCGGCTCCTGCCCGGTAATCGAGCATGAGAAAGGGCCACGCAAGCGGTATGGCGACGAGCGTGCCGAAGGTGCCGGGCATCTTTGGCAGATAACCTACGAGGCCGCCGGTTGCGAGGAATTTTATTATATTATCTCTCATTTAGAAGATAAATCTCCTCATGCCTATATTTACCAGGATGCCTACGCCTAAGAGTGTCGTTAGCAAAAATGTGCCGCCGTAACTCAGGAAGGGTAGCGGCATTCCGACGACTGGAAGTAGCCCCGATACCATGCCGAGATTGATGACTACGTGCCAGAATAACATGGCCGATATGCCAAAGGCCACGAGAAAACCAAAGCGGTCTTTTGAGTTTCGCGCAGTGTTGAAGCCGCGCATTATAAGGACGAAAAATAGAGAAAGCAGTATGAGCGAACCGATAAAGCCCCACTCTTCAGCCAGTATCGGAAAGATAAAGTCGGTATGGTGTTCTGGAAGGAAACGCAACGTGCCCTGCGTGCCTTTTGAAAAGCCCTTTCCGAGCAGACCGCCGGAGCCTATGGCGATCTTTGATTGAAGCAGGTGGTAACCGGCGCCGAGCGAGTCGTTCGAGTTGCCGAAGAAGCTCAGGAGGCGGGCCTTTTGATAGCCCTTTAAGAGGGACCAGCCGACCGGTATGACCGGGGCAAAGCAGATGGCTATGGCCAGTAAGGTACGCCTGTTAATACCGATAACGAGCAGCATGGAGCAAAATATCAGAAGCATCGTAAGGGCCGTGCCGAGATCGGGCTGACGGGCCACGAGTAAAAATGGCAGCGCCATTATTATAGCCGGTTTGCCAAGGGCGCGGAGCGAGAGCCCTGTCGCAGGGATGCTGCGGTCGCTCATATATCTCGCCAAAACGACAATCAGGGCAAGCTTGGCGAACTCGGAGGGCTGGAAGCTTATAAATCCGAGTGAGAGCCACCTGTGCGTGCCGGCTATCTCTGTGCCGAGAAAGAGCACGGCGATAAGCGTAAGGATCGATAGGCCGTAGAGGTGGTAAGCAAACCTTTCTATGAGTGAGTAGTTCACAACGACCGCGATAAAGAAGAATAGCGCCCCTATCAAGAGCCATAGTGAATGGCGCTCGTAGATGTGCAGACTTCCGGCGTAGGTCGCGCTATAGATAGTCGCAAGGCCGATTATGGCGAGTAGCACCGTTACGCCTATCAGAAGCCAGTCTACCTGAAGCAGTAAACGCCTGTCGATGAACTGTAATTTTAGTTTGCTTATCATTTTTATCTTTAGGTCGAAGTCCCGTTATCCGGCTTGGGTTTATCGAGCCCTTTTGGCTCTTGCGGTTCTTCCGGCAACTGGTCTTTAAGATATGCCTTAATGACTTCAAGCGCCACCGGGGCCGCCGACTGGGAGCCGAAGCCGCCGTGTTCGATTATTACCGCGACGACTATTTTCGGGTCTTCATAGGGCGCAAATCCTACAAAGAGACCGTGATCGCGCAGCCTGTAGGGTATCTTTGAAATATCTTTTTCTCGCTCTATTAAGGTTGTGACCTGAGAGGTGCCGGTCTTGCCCGCGATGTTGAAACCCGAACCGAAAAGGCCGCGGGCCGTGCCGCCCTCTTCGGTGATAACGCCTCTGAGCGCCTTATTTAAGATAGATATCGTCTGCGTTGAGAGCGGTAGCGATGCGACCTCCTCCGGGGGAAATTCTTCGATGATCTCTCCGCCGGGGCCGCGCATGAGATCGACAAGGCGAGGGCGCATAAGCAGGCCGCCGTTGGCAAGCGCGGCGTAGGCGTAAGCCAGTTGAATCGGCGTGGCAAGCACAAAACCCTGTCCGACCGAGACGTTGATCGTCTCGCCGTTATACCAGGGGGCGTTATATGTCGCCCTCTTCCATTCGCGTGTCGGCACGAGGCCGCGCTTTTCATGGCTGAGTCTTACGCCTGTCTTCTCTCCGAGGCCAAAGGCGCTTGCGTACTTCGATATATTGTTTATGCCGACATCGAGACCGACCTGGTAGAAGAATGTATCGGAGGACTCCACAATGGCCCGGTGGACATTAATCTCTCCGTGACCGTCGACCTTCCAGTCGCGGTAGACCCTGCCGCCGAACTCAAGCGACGGCCCGGAGAATATCTTTTTAGTATGGCTTATCGTGCCCTCTTCGAGCGCGGCGGCGGCGGTGATAGGTTTGAAGGTCGAGGCCGGCGGGTACTGGCCCTGTATGGCCCTGTTGGTGAGCACATTCATGGGGTTTTCGATCAGCTCTTTCCACTTTGCGCTCGTTATGCCCGAAGTGAAGAGGTTCGGGTCGAAGCTCGGTCCGCTTACCATGGCCAGTATCTCGCCGGTCTGAGGGATAATGGCGACTACCGCCCCGGCCTTACCCCTTAGGGCCTCGGTCGCGGCCAGTTGCGTTGGCAGGTCGAGTGTGGTGTGGATATTTGCGCCCGGCACCGGTGCAAAGCGCTTAAGCACGCCGAGTTCGCGGCCAAGGGCGTCGACCTCGACGTGGCGGCCTCCGGTGGTGCCGCGAAGCCTTGATTCGAGATTCTTTTCAAGGGCCGATTTGCCGGTCGATTCGTTTCGTATATATGAACGTCTCGCAATGCGCGAGGCTCGAAGCTCTTTTTCGTTAACCTCTCCGAGGTAGCCGAGCACATGGGCCGTGGCCTCTCCGTGCGGGTATAGCCGTTTTGGGCCGACCGACAGGAGCACGCCCGGCAGCTTTAATTTATAACTCTCTACACGCGCCATCTCTTCCCATGTGAGATCTTTTTTGAGGCTTACCGCCTGAAAGGGCTGGCGGTTCTTTGCCTTCTTAAAGCGTTTGTTCAGGGTCTCGCTCGTTATATCGACAATACCCGTAAGCCTCTCTCTTGTGCGCGGCCAGTCGGAGACATCCTCCGGTACGATGGCGAGGTCAAAGCCCGGCCTGTTTTCGGCTATCCTTGTGCCGTTCCGGTCGAAGATAAGCCCGCGTGGAGCGATCTTTTTAACGAGCCTTACGCGGTTATTGAGTGAGAGTTCGCTATAGTGCTCTGAGCCCATTACCTGTAATTGCCAAAGGCGCAGCAAGAGCAAAAAGAATACGACCGATACGCATATTACAGGCAAGAGCAGGTGGCCGGTAAGCTCGCGGGGCTCTTTTCCGGGAAAGAAGTTCTTCAAAAGCTCTCTCCTTCGGGCCTTTGTGAGCGCGGTCTCCTTATATGAGCGCCGCGCTCGAATAAGGTTATGATAAAGGGCGCGAAGAAGGCGGTGACGACCGTCTGCGGCACGACATTAGCAAAGAAGCGCACATCCTCGTTTATAAAACTCAGTATGAGGAATGCGAGCGTACCGCTTGCGAGTGTCGCAATGCCGCAGCCGATGGCGCGCAGGAGGTGGTTGTCGTAGTGGAAGCGCGTGGCTACGAGATAGTTCGCCGCGTAGACGAACACGAGCGTAAAGCTCGTTATGCCGATGATAGAGCCCATAAGCACATCCGACGTATAACCGAGGAAAAATGCGAGCACCAGCCCCATCAGGCATGGCCTCTTATAGGAGAGGAAAAATACTATGATCAGAGGCAAGTCCGGTATCGGGACCGATGGCAAGACCGTGGTCCTGAATGCGAGATATATGATAACGATGAATGTGAATCCGAAAAAGTCCTTCACTCTGTCACCACCTTGCTATCGGTAATATCGGTCTTTACGGCAAGGACCTCTTCAAGGCGACCTAAGAGCGCCGAGGGGCGTATCTCTATGGACTTGAAGAAGTTATCGCCGCTCTTCTGTGCGGAGGCGACATGGCCGACGACGAGCCCTTTGGGGAATATCCCGGAGAGGCCGGCGGTGACGACGAGGTCGCCGACCTTTATATCTTCAAGATCGCGTATGTACTTCAGCCCCAGGAGGTTCGAGCCGCGACCTTCGGCTATGCCGCGTACGCGTGTTCTTTGAACGATGACGTCGATATTGGACCTTGGGTCTGTAATAAGTAGCGCCAGAGAATTTCCGCCGGAGGTCTCGATTACCCTGCCGACGACACCCTCCGTGCTTATGATCGGCATATCCTCGGCAATGCCTTCTTTTAGACCGCTATCGAGCTGTATGGTCTTGGTCCAGCCGCCGAGGTTAAAGGCCGTAACGCGCGCGGCAATGGTATCGAAGGCAAATGAGCGTTTCATTTCGATAAGCCCGGTGAGCCGTTCTTTCTCGTCGAGCTTTTCTTTGAGTCTGCTATTTTCTTCTATGAGGCGCGAGATGGTCTGACCCTGGGCCTCGTTCTCTTCTTTGAGACCGACGAGGTAGACATAATCGCCTACGACATTACCGAGCGCGTTATAGCTGCCAAGAAAGACCGTCTGAAAAGGCGAGGCTATTGCCGAGAGTACCTTGCCGATGATGAGCTCTCCGCCGGCCTGGCGTTTCTCGCCTGTCAGGGCCATATGGAGCGAGAAAAGGCAAAAGACTATGGAAAGGATTATTATCTGGTTTCGTTTTACGAAGGTGTTCATTAGTTAAGCAAAAATTGATCTTTTCTCCGATCTCTTCGTTGGAACAAAAATAGAAATGCTCACGTATAAAATCATACGCTCCGCTTTCTATTTTTGTTCCGCCTCGACCTCGGAGAAAATCTCTAATTTTTATTATTAGAGGTATAAATAACGCGGATAAAAAGATATCCACAATCTGCAAAACTTATTTTGTGAAAATTAAGAGCACACTTGTATGGCGCGAAATAAAAGCGCACCTGTGTGCGTGTGTCATGAGATTCTTCGCTATGCTCAGAATGACAGACAGGCACTCTGAGCGTACTTGTTTTAACGGAGCAATCTTCGACTATTCAAAAAGCTTTCGACGCGGATAAAGAATGAACGAGCTTCTCGAAACTTACCACGCGAAATAAAAGCGCACCTGTGTGCCGCGAAATAAGAGCACACCTGTGTGCCTAGTTAAGGGGTATTGTTACCTCTTTGAGCAGTTCCATCTGGTCGAGCGCCATTCCCGCGCCTTTGACAACGCATGTAAGCGGTTCGTCTGCTATGGTTACCGGTAGTTTTGTCTCTTCGCGTATTATTATGTCGAGGTTCTTAAGCAAGGCTCCGCCTCCGGCAAGCACAACGCCCTTATCGACGAGGTCCGCGGCTATTTCGGGAGGTGTGTTTTCAAGGACCTGCTTGATGGCTTCGATTATCGCGCCGACAGGTTCGTTCAGGGCCTCTCTGACCTCTCCGGTCTCTATCGTCATGGTCGTCGGTATGCCGGTTACGAGGTTCGAGCCCTTTATCTCCATCGTCTCTTCGCCTTCTTCGGGCATTGGCAGGCCGACGGTCATCTTTATATACTCGGCTACTCCGGGGCCGATGGCCATATTATACTTTCTCTTGATGTAGTGGATGATTGCCTCGTCGAACTTATCGCCTCCTACCCGTACGCTCTTTGCCTGTACTATGCCCGACAGAGATACGACGGCTATTTCGGAGGTGCCTCCGCCGATATCGACTATAAGGTTACCGGAGGGCTCGGTGATAGGAAGGCCCGCGCCGATGGCGGCCGCCATCGGTTCTTCGATAAGGTATACCTCCGCCGCGCCCGCAGAGTAGACCGATTCGCGTACCGCGCGTTTCTCGACCTGTGTGATGCCCGACGGTACGCCTACGATGATACGCGGGCGAACGAGCAGCTTTCGGTTATGGACCTTGGCGATAAAGTGCTTTAACATCTCTTCGGTGACCTCGAAGTCAGCTATGACGCCGTCCTTAAGGGGCCTTATGGCGGAGATATTACCGGGGGTCTTGCCGAGCATGGCCTTTGCGTCCTTGCCGACGGCGACGACCTTTCTGCCGCGCTGGTCCGTTTTTACGGCTACGACCGAGGGTTCGTTAGAAACAATGCCCTTGCCCTTCATGTAGACAAGTGTCGAGGCTGTGCCGAGATCTATGGCAAGATCGTTTGAAAAGTATCCTAAAAAGAAGTTGAACATTATATTTTGAGTTTTTCTAAAGGTTTATATAAAAATATATCAAGCGGAATGCTCATTTATGTCTAATTAGAGAATAATATCAGAAAGGTAGATGTAAGGCAAGGCTATTTAACGAGAAAAACCGCTTAAAAAGGGTATAATGCTTGAATTATCTAGGAGAATCTACTAAACTCTTAGATTCGGTTTTAAAGATGCGTGCCGTGCAGAGGATTGCGGCCTCTTTACAGGTCGAATCATCTTGAATCTATTATGAAAATTTTAGTGAAACCCTGTGAAAGGGATTCTTTTTCGGAGGTTATTTGATGTTAGAAGTATTTAGGAAAAAAGAGAACCAGAAGTATGTGCTGGTCTTATTCGGTATCATAGCCCTCGCTTTTATATTTATGGTGAGCGGAGGCGGAGGGGGCTTGAAAAATAACGTGGCCGTTGTCGACGGCGTGGAGATAGGGCTGCGTGAATACCAGAACGCGCTCAGGCGACAGATCGAATATACCCGTCAGAGGATGGGCGAGAACTATTCCGAAGAGGCCTTAAAGCAGCTCGGCCTTGAGTCTCAGGTGAAATATCAGCTCATAAATAATATCCTTATCATTAACGAGGCCGAACGCCAGGGGCTGTCCGCTACGAAGAACGAACTTATGGATTATATCTCTAAAGAGTCTCAGTTCCTTGTTGAGGGGGCCTTTAGCCAGGAGAACTACTATTCGTGGCTCGACGCCAGGGGTATCAAACCGCTCGACTACGAGACCGAGGTCAAGAACCAGATCTCTATGGAAAAGATGGTAGAGCGCACCACTTCAGCCGTAAAGGTGACTGAAGAGGACGCTTGGCAGGAGTATGCAAAAGAGAATAAGTTGATAACCTTTGAGTATCTTACCGTCGATCCTGCCAAGTTTGAAGATGGCCTTGAGGTAACGGACGAGCAATTAAAGAAGTATTATGATGAAAAGGGATATGGGTTTACCGTGCCTACCAGGGTGAAGGTCGTTTACGCGCTCGGCTCCTTTGACGAGATGGCGGGAAAGGTCGAGTTAAACGAAGAGGCGGTTAAGGCATATTACGAAGATAATAAGGAAGAGTACTTTGTAGAGGGCAGCGTACGCGCCTCTCATATCCTTATCTCTGCGGGTGACGACCCGGAGGCGGCAAAGACAAAGGCCGAAGGTGTCCTTGTCATGCTTGAGACAGGAGCGGACTTCGCGGAGCTTGCAAAGACGCATTCTGCGGACCCAGGTTCGGCTACAAAGGGCGGAGACCTCGGCTTCTTTAAAAAAGGGCGCATGGTAAAGCCCTTTGAGGAAGCGGCATTTTCGCTCGAAATAGGCCAGACGAGCGAACTTGTCGAAACACAGTTCGGTTATCATATAATTAAGACAACCGGGCGAAAGGAAGACTCATACCTGCCGCTTGACGAGGTGCGCTCGAAGGTCGAGGCAAAGCTCAGGGCCGTCGAGGGACGCGTGCTCACCGGGGCCAAGGCCGAAGAGCTTTTGTCCGTATTCGAGACGACCGATGATATAGGAGAGCTTGAGAAGGCTGCCAAAGAGGCCGGTTTCAAGGCCGAGGTTACGGGGCTTTTTAGTGAAGAAGATAGAACCAACCCGGTCGTAACCGACGAGATGGCCCGCTTTACGGCCTTCGGTCTCACCGCCGGTTCAATCTCCGGCGTTATAGAGACTGAAGATTCGGTTATCCTCCTAAAAGTCCTTGAGAGGGTCGAAGAGCATGTTCCGCCCATAGAGAAACTGGCCGGGAAGATTAAAGAAGGCGTTATTAAAGAGGGTGCGCTTGAGTTGGCAAGAGAAGAGGCCGACACGCTACTGGCGAAACTAACGGACGGAGCAGCTCTCGCGGAGGTCGCAAAAGAGGCGAAGCTTGAAGTGAGCCTTACGCGCCCCACGTCTCACGCCCAGGGTATTATCTCCGAGATGATGCTCTTTACAAGGGCGCACGCCGACCTCTTCGCGCTTAACGCGGAGAAGCCTCTATACGATACGGTCGTTGAGCAGAGCGGCAAGTTCTATATATTTACTTTCAAGTCCTTTGAAGAGGCCAAGCGTGACGGCTTCGAGCCGCGCAAGGCGCAGATGATCGACAATCTCAGAAATGTGAGAGAGAACGAGGCGCTGCTCGAATGGCTAGAAGACTTACGCGCCAAGGCCGAGATAAAGATTTCAAATCAAGAGTTATAAGGAGTCTTAAATGTTTTTTTCAAAACTATTCGCCCCGACGCTACGCGAGAGCCCTGCTGACGCCGAGGTAATAAGTCATCAATTAATGATACGCGCCGGTATGATCAGGAAGGTCGCGGCCGGCATATATAACCTGCTTCCGTTAGGTACTCTCGTCATGCAAAATGTCGAGCGTATCGTCAGGGAAGAGCTTACCCGCGCCGGAGCGCAGGAGGTCGTGATGCCTGTTGTCATCCCCTCCGAACTATGGCGCGAGAGCGGACGCTGGGAAGAGTACGGCAAGGAGCTACTTCGCGTAAAGGACCGCCACGGCCGCGACTTCTGCTTAGGCCCCACGCACGAAGAGGTCGTTACCGATATGGTAAGGCGCGACGTAAAGTCCTATAAGGGCCTTCCGCTTAATCTCTACCAGATTCAGACCAAGTTTAGAGACGAGATCCGCCCGAGATTCGGCCTCATGAGGGGGCGTGAGTTTGTCATGAAGGACGCCTATTCATTTCATGCCAATGAAGAGAGCGCCAAGGAAGAGTATGACAAGATGTTCGAGGCCTACTCTAATATTTTCAGGAGGTGCGGCCTCAAGTTTCGCGCTGTTGAGGCAGATAGCGGCAATATCGGCGGCAGCTTTTCGCACGAGTTCATGGTGCTTGCCGATACAGGTGAAGACGAGGTCGTGAGCTGTAACTCCTGCGACTACGCCGCCAATACCGAGCGCGCCGAGCTGAAAGATCACGTATCGGGCCAGGCCGACCACATAAAGGCCCAGGCCGAGACCCCGGAGCCGAAAGAAGTCTCCACGCCGGGAAAGAAGACGATAGAGGAGGTATCGGGCCTCCTAGGTGTCCCAGCATCGAAGTTCATAAAGACCCTTGTATATGATACCGATAATGGGCCGGTAGTTGCGCTCGTTCGAGGATTACGCAATATAAACGAGGCAAAGTTACGCCGTGCCGCCGGGGTGGCGCGTGCCGAGCTTGCCACCGATGCGGTCGTCGAAGAGATTACCGGCGCGCCCAGAGGTTTTGCCGGGCCGGTGGGCCTCGGTGATGTGCGTATCATAGCCGACTTCGACATTCGCGCCATTACAGAGGGCGTTACAGGCGCGAACAAGGTCGACACGCACTTGCTTAACGTACTACCGGGGCGCGACTTTACAGCCGAGTACGCAGACCTCCGCACGGTAGAGGGCCTCGACAAGTGCCCGCGTTGCGATAAGGGGCGGTTCGAGATTCATCGCGGCATAGAGGTCGGACATATCTTTATGCTCGGCACCAAGTATAGCGAGGCGATGGACTGTACATTCATAGACGAAGACGGAAAGAGCAAGCCCATGATAATGGGCTGTTACGGCATAGGTATAGGCAGGACCGCCGCCGCAGCTATTGAGCAAAATCATGACGATAACGGTATAAAGTGGCCCGTGCCGCTCGCGCCTTATCATGTCGCGGTGGTGCTTGTTGACATAAAAAACGACGACCTTATGGAGATCGCCACCTCGCTCTACTACGGCCTTATGGACAGGGGTATTCCGGCCCTTCTTGATGAGCGTAACGAGCGACCGGGCGTGAGGTTTAAAGATATCGACCTCATAGGCATCCCGGTCCGCGTCACCATAAGCAAGAAGACCGCTGCCGAAGAGTCGGTAGAGATAAAGGCGCGCGGCGGCGAGATGGACCTCTTTAAATACGATAAGACTATGGAAGAGATCTATCGCCTGCTCGGCATGGTTTTGCCGGAGCAGGAAAGTAAGGTGACGATAAGTTCGACCCCTGAGTAGGAGGGGTGGCTATGTACGACCTGATAGTAGCGGGCGGCGGGCCGTCAGGCTCATCGGCCGCAAGGGCGGCCTCACTTGGAGGCCTGAAAACTCTTGTAATCGAGAAAGCCGCATTCCCGCGAGACAAGCCTTGCGGAGGGGCCCTTAGCGAACAGGGGCTCGCCTACCTTGATTTCAGCCTTCCTGAAGAACTCATAGAGAGAGATATCTTTGCGACACGGGTCGTTTATGAAGACCGATCAATAACGAGCAGGCGCAACTACCGCCTTGCCGTCATTGTGAAGAGGTCGGCCTTTGATTCATTCCTGCTGGATAAGGCGGTTGAGGCCGGCGCCTCGACTCGCTTCGGTGAAGAGGTTCTTTCTTTTGAAGAGGGAGATGATCATGTTCTGGTTAAGACATCAGCGGGTGAATATAAGGCAAGATACTTTGTAACCGCCGAAGGCTCTCAGGGCAGGCTCTACAAAGGGGTGCGCAGGCGCGACACCAGGGACGAGTTCATCGTTTCGATGGAGACTGAGGTCCCGGCGACAAACCACGCGGTAGACAGTTATATATATAACGCCATAGAGATACATTTCGATACGGAGGGACTCGGTTATGGATGGGTCTTTCCTCACGAGGAGCGATTTTCAGTCGGTATTGGCGGCATGCCGGATAACTTTAAGAAATGCCGTTCTATGATGCAAAACTTTGTAAAAGAGCGAGGGCTTGGAGAGGGCCCTTTAAAGGGCCATACCTTGCCACTTGGAGGTCTGAAGAGAAAGATCGTCTCCGACGGAAAGAGGGTTATACTAACCGGCGACGCAGCTGGTTTTGTAGACGCCTTTACAGGCGAGGGTATTGCCTACGCCATACGCTCGGGCCAGCTGGCGGGCAGGGCGGTCGCGGCAGGTGACGTGGAAGGGACTTACGAGCGCAACTGCATGGCGGATTTCGGCGCCGACCTGCGCCATTCCCTTAAGCTCTCGAAGATGATGCACTCCCGCCCGGCCTTCTTCTTTAAGCTGATGATGAATAACCCGGTAATTCTCGACCGCCTGATGGAGGTCCCGGCGGGACGCGGCGACTACCGCGACTTTCTCGCCTGGTTTATCCCGCGCATACCGAAGTTCCGTATCGGCGCGGGATTTTAAGATTCAACTCTTACGGTCCTAATTATAGATCGGGTCTCGGTAGTTGGGTTGGCGAGGTGAAAGTTTCTTAGTCATTTTCGCTGATAAAGGCTCCGAGCCGTTGGTCTTCCCCTCCGACATGTGTTATATACCAATCGCATAAGACGGCGCGTATCTCGTCGGCGAGCTCCGGGTATGGGCCGCGAGCCAGCAGATCGTTTCTAAAACGTATAATGGCGGAGGTAAGGACCTCATGGTCGGTAAGGTGCGGTCCGCTGCCCGGATAGAGCAGTTGCTTCATCTGATCTTCTTCGTGCGCAAAGTGACCGGTAACATAGGTATTCAGGAAGTCGAGCATCTCGTTCAGGTGGTGCGAATCGGCCCCGACCGCTACGGCGTCGATGAAGCGGTTGATCTTGGTAAGAAGCTCCATATGCTGCCTATCTATCGACTTTATGCCCGTCTCGAACGACTCGGTCCACTCAAGGCTCATAGTAACCTCTCTCTGTTGATCTTTAGATTGGATTCTTTACGAAGACGACTAAGTATATCGTTAATATTGTAGCATAAATGGGAAACAAGGCAAAGCAGAGTCGCCCCAGCCTCTTTCCTGTAAAAACCACTTGATTTCTCTCTCCGACCTATAGTATATTGCTTGTTTGCGTCTCTGGGCGCGTTAGAAACCATACCCGGCCTTTCTATTAGTAAAAACATGGCGCGGGACAATAATTATCCCCTTGCCCCTTTATTAAAAAGGGGGCGAACCCGGCAAATCCTTACGACAGGGCCGGGGAACCGGAAGGAGAAACAAATGTCTGAAGAATTGAGGGACTACGAGACCGTATGTATCGTTGACCCGGATCTGCCTGCCGAAGATGTGCAGGCCATTATCGACCGTTCAGTCTCTATAATAGAGACCGGCGGGGGCTCAATCCATAAGCTTGACGACTGGGGCAGGCGTCGCCTTGCATATCCCATCAACAAGAAGACCGACGGACACTACTTCATTCCCTACTTCTCGGCCCCGAATGCGGCCAAGGTAGAGTTTGAAAGGATCCTGAGGCTGAATGAAAATGTTATTCGCTACCAGACCATAGTGCTCGACGCGGTCGGGCTCGAAACATTAAAGAACTCTATCGCCGCAGCCGAAGCCGTGGCGGAACAGGCCGAGAAGGACGCCGCGGAAAAGGCTGAAGCAGTCAAGGCGGCAGAGGCCGCAGCCGCCGCCGTAGCCGCCGCTCCGGCCCCGGCAACCGAAGAAGCAACACCGGCGACCGATGAGACAGAAGGAGGTGCCAAATGAGCGCGGAAGCAAGAAGCGGCGGATATAAACCCCGTCCCACAGGAGGCCCGCGCGGCGCAGGCGGCAGAGGCGGACAGAGACGCACCTATCACAGAAAAAAGGTCTGCAGGTTTTGCACCAAGGGAGCTGCCAGACTTGACTATAAGGACGTAAAGACCTTAAAGTATTTTGTTACCGAGCGCGGCAAGATCATTCCGCGCAGAATCAGCGGAAATTGCGCCCGCCACCAGAGGGTAGTCGGGTTGGCCATTAAGAGAGCACGGAACGTGGCGCTATTGCCTTATGCATCGACAGGCATGTAACCCAAGCGTCTAAGGAGTATTTAAAATGAAAGTAATACTGACAGGAGAATACGCGACGCTCGGTTCAATAGGTGATATTGTCACCGTTGCAAGCGGATACGCGAGAAACTATCTACTGCCCAAGGGCATTGCCGTACAGGCCACAAAGGGCAATCTTAAGCAGTATGAGTCAATGGCCGACGCTATTGCAAAGAAAAGGTCGGCTGTAAAGGCCGACGCCGAGGCGCTTGCCGTGAAGATAGGCGCGCTCGATATCGGATTCATCCGTAAGTCCGGAGACGAAGGCAAGCTCTTCGGCTCGGTTACGACAATGGATATAGCCGCCGCCCTTAAAGGCGAAGGTTACGATATAGACAAGAGATATATCCTGCTCGACGATCACCTGAAGGCGCTTGGCACTGTGACCGTTCCCGTAAAACTCCACAGCGAAGTAGTTGCCAAGTTAACGGTCAGGGTTGAGAGCGAAGAGCAAATAGAGTCAGCCGCCGCAGCAGCAGAGGCGGCAGCAGTCGAGCCGGCGGAAGAAACTGAAGCCGAATCCGGCACCGAGTCCGAAACAGTCAGCGAAGTCGCAGAGGAAGCCGCGGCCGAGTAGCTCTTTCCCGGCCTCTGAGCTGGTAGAAAGCTGTTTTTATGTAAGAATACTAAGACCGTTTACCCCGCGCCAAGGTCCGCGCAGGGGTAAGCGGTCTTTTTGTATTTGGATTGTGAAAAAAGTTTTCCTATAAAAGAAAAATTCCATTCCATCTTTCGTCGAGTTGATGTATAGTATCCTAGTGGCTATCATCTATCTTTTCCACACTTATTCGAGCTTGTATCTAATATGAAATACTCTTATAAATAAGCTAGTTAGGGTGTTTTATGGGGTGAATTGCCCCGAAATTGCTAGTAGTGTCAGGCATGTTGACTCTTAACAATTTAAACGGCCCTCTTTAGAGGCTCTACCGGTATCTCCAATGGCGCAGAATCTCCAATTACAACCTAAACAAAACTCGGTCCCGCCTAATAGTATGCAGGCGGAGCAGTCCGTGCTCGGCGGTATCCTGCTCGACCAGGAGGCCATTTACAGGGTCCTTGAGATGCTCGCCCCCGACGGTTCGGACTTCTATAGCACCATGCATGGAAAAATATTTAGCGGCATGGCATCGCTCATTGAGAAGAATACGCCGATTGATATTATTACCGTCACCGACCTCTTGAGCAATACCGATATACTCGATTCCAAGGGCGGTGTGTCGTACCTCGCGGAGTTGATCGACGCCACTCCTACCGCTGCCAATATTACCTATCACGCTCACATCATAAAAGAAAAGGCGCTCTTGAGGGAGCTTATTAAGGTAAGCAGGGATATTACGAATAACGCCTATACCGAGGTAGAGGACGTTAATGAGTTCCTGGATAATGCGGAGAAATCTATATTCGAGGTTGCCGAAGGTAGAACCTCTAAGACGGTCTTTCAGATAAAAGATTTTATAAAAGATACCTTTAATACAATCGAAGAGCTCTATGCCAATAAGTCGCATTTAACAGGCGTATCGACCGGTTTTGATGAACTGGACAAGATGACTTCGGGCTTTCAGAAGTCTGATCTGATCATCATCGCAGGCAGGCCGAGTATGGGTAAGACTGCCTTCTGCCTAAATCTCGCCGAGAATGCCGCGATAGAGGCCAAGGCCCCGGTCGCTCTATTCTCTCTCGAAATGAGCAAGGAACAGCTTGTGCAAAGGCTGCTTGCCTCCAGGGCAAAGGTCTCGCTCAGCAAGCTAAGGAGCGGTTATCTGGTCGAGTCGGACTGGCCCAAGTTGACCACGGCCGTCGGCTCGTTATACGAGGCCCCGATCTTCATAGACGACAGCCCATCTCCGACCGTGCTTGAGATAAGGGCAAAGGCGAGACGCTGGAAGGCCGAGTTCGATATCCAGATGGTCATAGTCGATTACCTCCAGCTAATCAAGGGCCGTCGCGGCCTCGACAGCCGCGAAAAAGAGATCTCTGAGGTTTCGCGTTCGCTTAAGGCCCTTGCCAAGGAGCTTGATATCCCTGTAATAGCCCTCTCTCAGCTTTCGAGACGTTCGGAAGAGCGTGACAATAAGAAACCGATACTCTCCGACCTTCGTGAATCCGGTGCTATTGAGCAGGACGCCGATATCGTTATGTTCGTCTTCAGGGAGTATGTCTACTCGCACGTTAAGTGCAAAAAGGGCGAGTGTACCTGCGAAAATCAGAACGACGCGGAGATAATCGTCGCCAAACAGCGTAACGGTCCGACCGGCAGCGCGCATCTGACATTTTTGGGCGAGTTCACCCTATTTACAAACCAGTTCATACCCAAGGGCGACTACGGCGAAGAATGGGCCGAACGCGAACCCGAATACTAGGCACACCCACACAGGTGTGGCTCTATTTCGCGGATGGAGTTTTTAGAATCCGGACATTTTGTTCTTCGCGTCATGGATTATTGTGGTCCGTAATTGTTCTCACCTAATCGTGTAGGTTGGGTAGAGCGAAGCGTAGTGTAGCGAAACCCAACAACACCTTGGCCTTTCTTTTTTAGCCGTGTTTGCCGCTACCAGGCCTTATTTAAAGACTGGAATTACTAAACCTCGCCCCCTTTATATTGTTACCTAATGACCCCAAATAAATCTAATGATAAATCGAAAAAAAGCCCTCTCTTCATAGACGCCGCCGTGGATCTTCCGGTGGAGGGCGAGTTTACCTACTCGGTGCCCGACGGACTACGCGACCAGGTCAGGGTTGGCGTGCGGGCGCTCGTGCCATTTGGAAGAAGGACCGTTACGGCCTATGTCACGGCCCTCAAGCGCAAGAGTGAATTCCCCAAGACTAAAGCGATAATCGACGTGCTCGACGAGAGCCCGCTCTTTGATAAAAAGAGGCTCGAACTCTTTCGCTGGATATCGAGCTATTACTTTGCCCGTATCGGAGAGACTATATCTCTGGTAAACCCCTCTTTTGTAAATATTAAGTCCGTAAATATTATAAAGATTACCCCCGAAGGCGAAGACTGGCTTGCCAAAGGCAAGGAGCCGTCCGGTAATGCGGAACTTATCTTAAAGGCCGCGGCCTCTAAAGCTGTAAAGCTGGGCACTATCTTAAAACGCTTTAAAAAACTGCCGGTATACTCGATTGTAAATCGTCTTAAAAAAGAAGGTTTTATAGAGGTAGAGTCTTCGCTTGTAGGGGGAGCGAAGGCACGGCTCTCCCGCTTTTATTCTATTGTAGAGGGGCTTGATGTAGACCGGGCCCAGGACTTGCTTACGCGCTCTCCCCGTCGCCGGGATCTACTTGCTTTTATGAGGGATAAGGGCGAGTTCTCTTTAAAAGAACTGATGCAGGGCAGCGGCGCGGGGCGTGACGCGGTGCGTGCACTGGTCGATAAGGGATTTATAATAGAAAAGCTGAAAGAGCCGGTATTTGACGAGGTTGAAACGGGTCTGATTAATATCGACCATAGACCTAATCACTGCCAGTCTATCGCTCTCAACGCTATAGTAGAAAGCCTTGCCATTGGCAAGTACTCGCCATTTCTGCTCTACGGCGTTACGGGTAGCGGCAAAACACTTGTTTATGTAAAGGCCATAAAAGAGGCCCTTGAGTTAGGCAAGAAGGCCCTTGTGCTCGTACCCGAGATTGCCTTAACGCCCAAGGCCGTGACGATCCTCTCCGCCGCCTTTCCGGGGCGCGTGTCGCTGCTTCATAGCGCGTTGCCGGACGGGGAACGCCGCCGCCAGTGGCAACGCGCCGTATCGGGCCGCGCCGATGTAGTCGTCGGCACCCGGAGCGCGCTCTTTACGCCTATCTCAGGTCTTGGGCTCATCATCATCGACGAAGAGCACGACGGCAGTTATAAACAGGAAGAGGGCGTTCGTTATAGCGCGCGCGACGCGGCGCAGGTACTTGGCAAAAAGCTCGGCATAACTGTCGTGATGGGCTCGGCGACCCCTTCGGTTGAGACCTTTTATAATGCAAAATCTGGAAAGATCGCACTGCTTACCTTGCCCGACCGCGTCCGAAACCTCTCGATGCCGAAGGTCGAGTTAACCGATATGCGTGAAGAACTGAAGCTCGATAAGGCGCGGCTTGAAAGAGAGAAAGAAGAGCGTTGGTTAGAAGAGAAGAAGGCCAGAGAAGCCAGGGCGAAGGCGGTTATGGAAGCGATAGAACTCTCTGAAGCGGGTAAAGAGCTTACAGATAGAGACAAAAAACTTTTGCAAGTTGAAGAGGTAGAAGAGAAAAAATCATATATAAAGAAAGAAAAGGCCGTAAAACCTTTCTCGGAAAATTTACTGAAACTCCTGGGCCAGACACTCGAACGCGGGGAGCAGGTCCTTATATTCCTTAACAGGCGCGGCTTTTCAAACTTCATCTTATGTTCCGATTGCGGTTATATATTCGAGTGCCCAAACTGTACCGTAACACTTACCTTGCACCGCGGCATACGCTCTCTAAAGTGCCACTACTGCGACTTTACTACCTCCATTCCAGATAGTTGCCCAAAATGTAGCGGCGCTGAATTACATTCACCCGGCGCAGGCACCGAAAGAATAGAGGCCTTGATAGCTTCCTTATTTCCCGAAGCGGTTATCGCAAGGCTCGACCGTGATACGGTCTCGAAAAAGGGCGCTATAAAAGAGATACTAGACGATATGGACGCGCGAAAGACCGACATCCTGATCGGCACTCAGATGGTAGCCAAGGGGCACGACTTTCCGGGAATTACGCTCGTAGGAATTATCAACGGCGATAGCTCGCTCGCCATACCGGACTTTCGCGGGAGCGAGCGGACATTTCAATTGATAAGTCAGGCATCCGGCCGCGCCGGACGCGGCGGAGACGGTGGCGCAACTGCTTCAGAGGCGCGGGTCGTCATACAGACGATGAATCACGAACATCCATGTTTCCTTGCTGCGCGCGACCACGATTACGACGCTTTTTATAAGAGCGAGATAGAAGAGCGCCGCGCCGCCTCCTATCCGCCATTTACGCGCCTTGCCCTCTTGCGTATAGATTCAACGAGCGAAGACGCCGCTATGAAGGGGGCCGACAGCATAGCGGTTCTTGCCATGCGACTTTTAAAAGAAAAGAAGTTCTCCGCAATCGCCGTGCTCGGCCCGGCCCCGGCGCTCGTTGCCCGCCTTCGCGGACGATACCGCCGTCAACTGCTCATAAAGGGTCTGGACGCGCGTACGCTCAATCACTTTATCCGGGAGATTAAGTCCGACTTCGATAGCCGTCGTACTCGCGCTATCCTGACTATAGATATGGACCCACTTACGACGGTTTAGTTACGGCGTTGATTTTGACTTAAGAGCGTGAATTAGGTTATAATAAAATGTCGTAATAAATATAGAGTAGAGGACAGAAAGGTCTTATTATGTCAGTACTTAATATAGTAAAATTCCCGGCCCCGGTCTTAAAAGAGAAGGCCGAGCCCATAGTTGAGATAGACGAAGATGTTCAGGCCCTTATAGACGACATGATCGAGACCATATTGGCCGATGAAAAGAGTGTCGGCCTTGCGGCCAATCAGGTCGGCGTTACCAGAAGGCTCATCGTTGTCGAGCTTCAACGTTATGACGAGAACCGCAATGAAGACGAAGAAGAAAAGGTTCGTGAGATCACGGCGATAATAAATCCTGAAATAGTCTCGTCCGAGGGCGAGATAATTTACGAAGAGGGCTGCCTTAGCTTTCCCGGTCTTCATTTCGACGTAAAGAGGGCAGAGGCCGTTAAGGTAACGGGGCTTGATAGAGAGGGCAACGCGATAGAGCTCGACCTGAACGGTTTTGGAGCGGTCCTCTTGCAACACGAGATAGACCATCTCGACGGCATACTCTTCATAGACCGCGTTAGCTGGGTAAAACGCGACCTCATAAAGCGCAAGTATAAGAGGATGATGCAAGAGAGGGAAGATGAGAATAAGCCTGCCTAACCTCTCTTTTCTTATAGCCCTTATACTTCTTTGCGCTCCTGTTGCAGAGGCCGATTCAATGAGATGCGGCTCCAAGCTCATTAGCGACGGCGATAGCAAGGTGAAGGTCATGCTGCGTTGCGGCGAGCCTTTTTATAAAGAGACGGTCGGCTCCGAGACACAGAAGACCGAAGAGGTCGAAGGCGTCAAGCTAAAGACCGGAAAAGGCGTAATACGCTACGGGGAGGTCACCAAAGGCGAGTCGGTCTCCGTTACGATCGAGCGTTGGTATTATATTACGGGGCGTACGAGCTTTATTCGCATACTGACCTTTAAAGGCGATAAAGTGGATAAGATCGAACTAGGAGAAAAACCGCAATAGGCACACACCACACAGGTGTGCTCTTATTTCGCGCCACACAGGTGTGGCTTTATTTCGCGGAGTAAGTTTATAGAAGCCTGCTGGTTCGTGGTTCGCGTTTTTAGTTGTTTGTATTATTTAAAAGTTTTCTAATAGTATTTGGTTGGGCAGGCTAGGGAAGCCGCGTCAAACCCTACAAAGTACTTTTGCTTTATTACCACAAGGATCTGGATGGCTGACCACGCGCCTTTAAAAATAGTTTTTATGGGAACCCCCGACTTTGCGGTTCCTTCGCTTCGTGCGTTGCTCGATGACGAGGCCTTTGATGTGATTCTGGCCGTTACTATGCCGGACAAGGGTAGCGGCAGGGGACGTCTCTTAAAGGCCCCGCCGGTGAAAGAGGCGGCGCTTGGGCGCGGCCTGCCGGTCTTGCAGCCGGCGCGGATTCGGGGAGGCACGGTCGCCTCTCTCTTAAGAGAGATTGCGCCGGACGTTATAGTAGTTGTCGCTTACGGCATGATACTGCCAAAGTCTATACTAGACTTGCCGCGCCTCGGATGCGTTAATCTGCATGCCTCGCTGCTTCCCGCCTACAGGGGGGCTTCCCCTATTAATCGGGCCGTCATGGACGGGGTGGAAAAGACCGGCATAACGACGATGCTCATGGACACGGGCATGGATACCGGGCCTATGTTGCTGGCAGAAGAACTCGACATCAAGCAAGGCGAGACAGCCGGCAAGCTTTTTGAAAGACTTTCCGTCCTGGGCGGGCCTCTTCTTGTAAAAACACTCAAAGGGCTGGCAGAGGGCGCTGTAAAACCGATACCGCAGCCGCAAGAGGGCGTGTCGCACGCGCCTATGATGAAGAAAGAAGACGGACGTATCGATTGGTCAAAGAGCGCCCTTGAGATAGACAGGCTCGTCAGAGGCGTTACACCCTGGCCTGGCGCATATACGACGATAAGCGGACGCATAGTTAAGATACATGGCGGCCAGCTCAACGACTTGCTGACCAATGTAGTAACGGCGGCTTACGGCAAGGACTCTATAGATAAAGACTTTGCCCCCGGCACCATATTTTACCTCTTTGACGGTCACCTGCTCGCCGGTTGCGGTTGTGGCGAGTTTTATGAGATTACGGAGCTTCAAGCCGAAGGAAAAAAACGCATGCTTGCCCTGGACTTTATTAGAGGCTCAAGCATTAAGACGGGAGACCGTTTCGAGTGAGTCTAAAAGCAGAAAAAAATAGGGCAGCCAACCCGTTGTCAGACAAGTCGGCTGCCGGCGATAGCGTAGAATACCGTCCGGGCAAGGGTTTCTTTCTCGCCCTGCTAACGGTAAGCGTTTTGTTGATATCGGCCGGGGCCTTCTTCTTCTGGTATATCCCGACGGTCGGCCTGGGGGCTATACATCCGGCTCTGCCTTACGTCTTTGGTGTAGTACTTGCCGCTCTCTTGCTCTTTCTCATCGTTGGATTGGGAGCTATATTCGTCTCCATACTTACGGGCAGGATGCTCTTCCTGACGGCTCGGTTTCGCGGACTGCTCCTAAAGCTATTTATGCCGCTCATGATCGCCTCCGGCAAGATCTTCGGCGTGCCAAAGGTGCGTATCGAACGCGCCGTGCTTGAGCTTAATAACAAGATGGTGCTCTCTATCCAGAAACATGTAAAACCCGAGCGCATACTGATACTTATGCCTCACTGCATACAGCTTGAGGACTGTAAGTTCAAGGTCACTAAGGACGTTCGTAACTGCGCTAGTTGCGGCAAATGCGAGATAGCCGACCTCTTGAAGATAATGGATTCATACGGCGTGAATCTATTTATATCGACAGGCGGCACAGTTGCGAGAAAGAAGGTCGTCGAGTACCGTCCGAACGCGGTTATTGCCGTCGCATGCGAGCGCGACCTCATAAGCGGTATACGCGATGCCTACCCGATGCCGGTATTTGCCATAATAAATAAACGCCCGCACGGATACTGTACCGAGACGGGCGTTGCGGTTGAGGATGTATCCGAGGCGGTACGTTTATTTGTGGCATAAGCTTGACTTAGGTCGAATCCGTACCTATATTATTGATAATGACCATATGGTCTTTATAAAATTTGCATCTTTGTCATTGCAGGCGTAATGCTGCAATCTCGTCTTAAGTTAACTGCGAGATTTGCTTCGTCGCGACGCTCCTCGCAATGACTGAGAAACTTTTAAAAGTATGCAATGATTAAATTTTTATAAGAGGTTATATATGAATTACTTAAAAACAGCCGTGCTTTTAACGGTACTGTCGGTCCTGCTTATCTTCAGTGGAGGCGCGCTTGGCGGTAATACCGGTATGGTGATAGCGCTCGGATTCGCAGTTGTTATGAACTTCACCTCCTACTGGTTCTCCGATAAGATAGTTCTAAAGATGTATAAGGCAAAAGAGGTGTCCGAGGCCGACGTGCCGGAATATTTCGGCATAGTCAAGGAGCTCGCCATGAGGGGCAAGCTGCCTATGCCCAAGGTATATATCATGGAGAATCCGACGCCTAACGCCTTCGCCACGGGCCGCAATCCGCAGCACGCGGCAGTTGCGGCTACGACCGGACTCTTGGAGCTGCTCTCTAAAGACGAGGTTTCCGGTGTGATGGCCCACGAGCTGAGCCACGTACAAAACCGTGACATCCTTATATCGTCGATAGCGGCGACCATTGCTGCGGCAATAAGCATGCTTTCGCAAATGGCCATGTTCGCCTCGATCTTCGGAGGACGCTCGAACGACAACGAGGGCAACAACCCCTACGGCATGATACTGATGATTATAGTCGGCCCCATAGCGGCAGGCATAATCCAGATGGCTATATCGCGTTCGCGCGAGTTTGCCGCCGATAGAGGAGGAGCGGCGCTTACGGGCGATCCATTGTCTCTGGCAAGCGCCCTTATGAAGCTTGGGCAGTTTAATAAGCGTATTCCGATGCAGGCCAACGAGGCCACGGCCCATATGTTCATCGTAAGCCCGCTTGTGGGCGGCAAGAGCCTTCGCAATCTCTTCAGCACACACCCGCCGATAGAGGAGAGGGTAAAGAGATTACAGGAGATGTCCGGCGCCGCAGGCATGGCCTCTTGATCTTGCCCGGATTATTGCTTTGACAGTACGCGCCCTTATGGGTTAGAATTTTTAATTGAATCTAATTATGCATAGAAAACCACTAGAAAATATAATTGCGCCGATAGGTTACAATGACGCTGTCGAATTGATAAGCGACGAGATGTCTCGCGTGGACAAGGGTTTTAAAGAGTACCTCGACAGCAAGGTCTTCTTCATTCGCAAGGTCGGAGACCATATCATCAATAGCGGCGGAAAGCGTTTTAGGCCAAAGGTTCTGCTTCTGGCCTCGCGCCTTTGTAACTATACGGGTGAGCGACATATCCCCTTTGCCGCCGTGATGGAGTTTATACATACCGCTACACTCTTGCACGACGACGTGGTCGATAATGCCGACCTCCGGCGTGGAGCCAAGACCGTAAATGCCATCTACGGCAATCAGGCCTCGATCCTTGTCGGCGATTACCTGCTCGCCAAGTGCCTTGAGCTTTCGGTTGCCGACGGCGACCTTCGCATACTAAAGGTTCTTGCCGATACTACCATGCATATGGCCGAGGGCGAGGTGCTTCAGCTTATTAAAAAGAGCGACCCCGATACGACCGAGGCCGAACACCTTGAGGTCGTAACCGATAAGACGGCAAGGCTCTTTCAGGCCGCCTGCAAGATCGCAGCTATTATCGGCGGAGCCAGTGAAGAAGAAGTTGCGGCGCTTGCGGCCTTTGGTCTCAACCTGGGTATCGCCTATCAGTTAACCGACGACTCGCTCGATTACGTATCGTCGGACGAGGATCTCGGCAAGGCCGTTGGCAACGACCTTCGTGAGGGCAAGGTAACTCTTCCGCTCATCAAGGCATATAGCGAGTCTACGGACGATGAGAGAGAGCTTATAAGCACCGTAGTCGAGGCCGAGAGCCTTAACGAAGGCGACCTTCCGGAAATATTTAATATTATTAAAAAATATAAGGGGATAGAGTACGCGATGGATCGCGCCGAATTTTACGTGGAGGAGGCTCGCAGAGAGCTTCATATATTCGAGCCGACAGACGAGCGCGCTGCTCTTATGGCCATGGCCGAATACGTTATTGAGAGGAACTCATAACGATTGCCGATGGGTATTGAAGAAAAAGCTTCAAAGGTTCTGGATATTCTCTCGCAGACCTTTTCGGCCCGAAAGCCGACCGACCTTCTGGCCTTAAGATTCAATACCCCCCTGGAACTGCTTATAGCGACGATACTCTCGGCCCAGTGTACAGACCTGCGAGTGAATATTGTAACCGAGGGCCTTTTTAATAAGTATAAGAGCCTGGCGGATTACGCAGGGGCTCCACTTGATGAACTCGCCTCTGATATTAGCTCGATAAATTTTTTTAATAATAAGGCCCGCTCCATACAGGGGGCCGCCACTAAGATTATAAAGGATTATGGCGGCGAGCTGCCAAAAGAGCTTGACGGGCTTACGTCGCTTCCGGGTGTGGGCCGAAAGACGGCAAACGTAGTCCTTGGAAACGCATTCGGGATACCGGCCCTTGCCGTGGATACGCATGTGAAACGAGTATCCGCCCGGCTGGGGCTTACGACCAATACCGACCCCGATAAGGTTGAGGCCGACCTTACGGCTATTATCCCGGATAAGAGGTGGACGATGACGACCCATCTGCTAATACAACTTGGCAGAAAGCTATGCAAAGCGAGAAAACCGCTCTGCGCCGAATGTCCGGTAAGCGAGTATTGCGATTATTATATCGAATGATTCGAAAAAGTTCAGACCCGGAGTTCTAAATAAATGAGTTTTTTGAACTATAAAGGTGTCGACGCTCCGGTGCGGCGCTCTCAGTCAGCCCGACGACTGATGGCCGTACTTGCGCTTTCTCTCTTTGCCATATCTCTCTCGTCATGCGGTTTCTGGCTCTTTCCTTTTACCAAGGAAAAGATCGTCTCCTACGACGCGGTGGGAAAGGACTACAGAGAGGTCTATAATATGGCCGTTGCCAGCGCCCGCGCGATCGGTTTTAACGAATTAAGCCCCTTGGGAGACTATCAGGACCCGGTGACCTTTCAAGCGAACAAGGGTTTTGGTTTTGATGAGACGACCTTTATGATCTTTGATGTAAGCAGAAAGGGTTATAAGGGCCGTTACGCCTTTACGTTACGCGTCACAAGCACACGAGGAGGTGACGCCATCATACGCAAGTTTATAAAGACCCTCTCAAAGAGGCTCGTTGTTGAAGAGATAAAAGGGCGCTCTTACACCCCAATACCTCGTACAGACCTGAGAAATGTCAATCCCAACCCAGGCAAAACCCGCACCGAAGACGAATAAAGACCACGCTCATATTGGACTTTATCTCTGTAGAGCAAAAGATAAAATGCGAGTTATACCTCTGCATGTTAAGTCTTTTATAGTTTATTCTAATCCAGAGTTGTAATAAAGTATCAAAGGATAAAAATTAGAGATTTTTTTCTGAATCAAGGCGGGCACACAGGTGTGCTTTTATTTCGCGAGTCAAGTTTTACAGGTTCTGAGAATCTTTTCGTTCGCGCTAAAGATAAGATGCGAGCCGTACGTCTGTACGTCGAG